>NZ_CAXAON010000001.1:0-392042 GCF_963970495.1 Pseudomonas sp. EA_65y_Pfl2_P78
AACGACTACGGCGTATCCATTGTAAAAAAGCGGCCCGGCAAGTCGTTGCGCAAACCCAAACCCTGAGTGTCAGCAGGGCTTGCCAGTTTATGGGGATCAGTCGCCAAGCCTTTTACAAGCGTGATCGGGCCTATCGGGCCCGAGTCGATCAAGATCAACGCCTGATCAAGTTCGTGCAGGAAGTCCGTGTGCGCCAACCCTGCATTGGTGCTCGTAAACTGCACTCGATGATGCACGCGAAGCGTGAAAAACCTGAGCTGCACGTCGGCCGGGATAGGTTGTTCGAGGTCTTGCGTGAGCACCGCCAACTAGTGCGCAGGAAACGGGCTTATCACAAAACAACCGACAGCCATCATCATTTCCATTGCCACCCCAACCTGCTAAAACCTGGCCCGCAGCAAGTCATCGCGACCGGCCCGGAACAGGTCTGGGTAGCCGATATCACTTACCTATCCACCAAGCGTGATGAGCCGGTCTACCTGAGCTTGGTAACGGATGTCTACTCGAGAAAAATTGTCGGCTACCACGTGCATGGCAGCCTGCATGCCGACTCGGTAGCTCAAGCGTTACGCATGGCGTTGAAGACGCGTAGAACACGTCAAAAGCTGGTCCATCACTCGGATCGAGGTGTGCAGTACTGCTCAGCGCTGTATCAAAAGCTCCATGCCAAACACGGCATCACTTGTTCGATGACCGATGGCTACGACTGCTACCAAAACGCCTTGGCAGAGCGGGTCAACGGCATCTTGAAAACGGAACTCTTGCTCCACCGGCCGACCGACCTGAAGCAAGCGGAGCAGATGGTGCGGGAAGCGGTCTTGATCTACAACCAAGAGCGCCCGCACCTGTCCTTAAAATACAAAACGCCCGATGCAGTGCATCGGGCGTTAGGGTGAGATAGGTGTAAACCTATTTCAGGACTAGACAGGGATACTCTCAAGGCGTCGCTGCTCATCAGCGGCCAGGCTTGGAAACCCGATTAAATTAATGACAACAACGCTCTGCCTTCGTGATCGCAAAGATTTTTAGTCTGCGATCCAGATTTATGACGGCTGCGCGCGGGACGTCTTCGGACGTGCCGGTTTCCTGATTTTCCGGTTTCCAACCTGCGCGCAGCTGTCACCCATTCGCATGGAAACGAATGCGGTGCCTCTTCAAATTAGGAGTATCACCCTGACTGAAAAAGACTCGTCCACGCCTTCTGACCTGAAAACCATCGGCCTTACCCCCTTCATCTACGGCTCCAATCAACCCCTTTTCCACGTCAGCGCCGGCCTCCCGATCGGCGTTGCTCTGTCTCAAGCCTCCGACCTGCTGTTTCTCGTCAAAGCCTTCGCTGAAGACGCCGCTTACGACAAAAAAACTGACCGCTATGCCTGGGGCGCTCATTTTCTGGCGGCGATGAGCAAAGCGGTGATTGATGATGTAGTGAAGGTCATCAACCATCAACGCTTCGCGACACGCAACCAAACGCAGGTTTAGCACGACCTTCCTCGATTCGCGCCCCGGTGAATCGGGGCGTCGATGCCACTACAGCCTGATATCCAATGATATGTAGCCTGGAAATGATTAGGAGGCATGGTGCATCGAGAAGCAGACCAGTATTGTCTGCCAAGCAGATTTATGAGGGAGCCATGAATGGCCGTCGGTAACTACGTAGAAGCGGTGGAGATCATTCGTCGACTGGAAGGAGGGATAACACGCCCATTCCTGTGTCGTGCAAACAATGACCAGCACTATGTGGTCAAAGGCTTGGAACTGCCGCCCGCCGAACGCATTGCCGAACTACTCTGCGCTCGTTTGGCTGCCCAGTTCGGCCTGCCGATCCCCGAGCACGGCTGCATCTATGTCGATCCAGCCTTGTTGCGTTATAACCCGCAAGCTCGCAGTGATCTCGGTCCCGGGGACAGTTATGCCCTTGCCTACATCGCCGATGCGGCTGACCTGCTGTATTCACAAGCACTACTGGTTCCGAGCAGCCTTCAAAAAGCCGTCTTCGTTTTTGATTACTGGGTCGGTAACAGTGATCGTCAGTTGGGACCATTTGGTGGGCGCCCGAATCTGCTGATGTGCACTACCAACAATCAGCTACAGCTGATCGATCACAACCAGGCATTCCAATGGCCACTGGATGCTTCAGGGTTTGCTGAAAGCCATGTGTTTGGCCCCGAAAATCGGGCATGGCGTTTGGATCTGGTCGACAAAGTTGAATACGCTCAGCGGATGCATGACACTGCTGGACGGTTTCGTGACATATGCTCAGATATTCCCGAGGAGTGGTGTGAGTCCATCGGAGCACTCGGACTGGAAACACTGCTTGAGGAAATCGAACGCAACCTGATGCTTTGCCAATCGGACGAATTCTGGAGCGTCCTGAAATGAAATACACCTGCCTTTACAGCATTGTGCGCTTCGCGCCTTTTGCGGAAACCGAAGAGTTTGCCAATGTGGGCATCGTTCTCTCGGCGCCTGCTATTGGCCGTATGGAGTACAAACTCGCTCGTAAAAATCTAAAACGGGTCAATCATTTCTTTGAGTGCAGCAACCTTTTCGGCAAGGCGATGGAAATAGCCCAAAACGAACTGGACAGCATTCGCCTCATGTCAGCAGGCGCTCAAGAGTCGCAGATCGTTAACCACTTTCGATTCATGACGGAGCCGAAGGAGTCGATGATTCGCTTCAGCCCCATGCGATCAATACTTGTAGAAAACCTCGACGCGACCCTCGCTACGCTGTTCAACCGCTACATAGATCGCCAAGGCATAGGCCGCGAGCGGCGCGAAGAGGTCATGGTTCGAGAGATTCGAGAATTGTTTTCGCAAGCATCTATTCGTAGTTTTCGCGATGACACCCTGACTGGCGACCTGACTAAACTGCATCTCCCCTTGGTGCATCGCAACAAGGTCGTGGCAGCTATCAAACCCTTGGCTTTTGATCAGTCAGAGCCCAGCGCAATACTCGATCACTGCGATCAGTGGCTGATGAAATTCGTGAGAGCGGAACAGGAAGGCATAATTCAGCTGCAAAACGTGCTCATACCCGTTAGCACTCCTGCAGAGACTGAATCACCTCGCCACCGCAGAGCGGTGCAAGTTGCCAAGCAAAGTATTGAGGCACATGGTCTACAGCTGGTTGATTTTCAGGCAACACAGAAAATCGCCGACTTCGCACAGCGCTACGCTCAATAGTCGATATTCGCTCGATAGGCACCGCAACTGCGCGGCTTTTCCGTTTTTGTGTGATGTCTATATCTCACCCGTTGAGCCTGTAACATGCGCAACCCATAGACCCGCGACCATGGAGCCCCCCTTGCCCGACACCCGCCCACCCGCGCTTGATGAAATCGACCGCCAGTTGATCGCCGCTCTGCAAATCAACGCCCGCGAAAGCGTCGCCATGCTCGCCCGGCAGTTGGGCATTGCGCGCACCACCGTGACTTCAAGGCTGGCACGCCTGGAAAAGGCCAAAGTGATCACCGGTTATGGTGTGCGTTTGGGGCAACGCGTAGTCGATGGCGGGTTGCAGGCGTATGTCGGGATCAAGGTGCAGCCGCGCTCCGGCAAAGAGGTGTTGCGCCGGTTGAGTGCGATGGCGCAGGTGCAGCAGTTGTGTGCGGTGAGCGGCGAATTTGATTATGTGGCGTGGTTGCGCACGGATTCGCCGGAGCAACTGGATCAACTGCTGGATCAGATTGGCAGTGTGGATGGGGTTGAGAAGACCACCACGTCGATCATCTTGAGTAGCAAGATTGATCGGGGACAGCCGGTTTAATCGCGGGTGGCTGAGAGAGCCTCATCGCCAGCAGGCTGGTTCCCACAGTGCGGTGTGTAGCACTGGCTCGTCACTTTGATCGATAAACTGGCAAAACGACGACACTTTGCGTCTTATTAACGTGTCCCAGGCTCCCTAGAATGGCTGGCATCTTTTCCTATACTCAGACGCGCATCCAGCGTCGGGTCGCCAGCAAGGTCAGCCATGAACAAGAACAATCGCCATCCTGCAGACGGTAAGAAGCCAATCACCATTTTCGGTCCGGACTTTCCGTTCGCCTTCGATGACTGGATCGAACACCCGGCCGGCCTGGGCAGCATTCCCGAGCATCACCACGGCGCTGAAGTGGCGATCGTCGGCGCCGGCATCGCAGGTCTGGTGGCGGCTTATGAGCTGATGAAGCTTGGCCTCAAACCGGTGGTTTACGAGGCCTCGAAGCTGGGCGGCCGCCTGCGCTCGCAAGCGTTCAACGGCACTGACGGTATCGTCGCCGAACTCGGTGGCATGCGTTTCCCGGTGTCCTCCACTGCGTTCTATCACTACGTCGACAAACTCGGCCTCGAAACCAAGCCCTTCCCCAACCCGTTGACGCCCGCCTCCGGCAGCACCGTGATCGACCTGGAAGGCAAAACCCATTACGCACAAAGCCTGAAGGATCTTCCTGCCCTGTTTCAGGAAGTGGCTGACGCTTGGGCCGATGCATTGGAGGCGGGTTCACAGTTCGCCGATATCCAGCAAGCCATTCGCGACCGTGATGTGCCGCGCCTCAAAGAGCTGTGGAACACTCTGGTGCCGCTGTGGGATGACCGCACCTTCTACGATTTCGTCGCCACGTCCGAGGCGTTCGCCAAGTTATCGTTCCATCACCGCGAAGTGTTCGGTCAGGTTGGTTTCGGCACCGGCGGCTGGGATTCTGACTTTCCCAATTCGATGCTGGAAATCTTCCGGGTGGTGATGACCAACTGCGACGATCACCAACATTTGGTGGTCGGCGGCGTTGAACAAGTGCCGCAGGGTATCTGGCGCCATGTGCCACAGCGCTGCGTGCACTGGCCTGAAGGCACCAGCCTGAAGTCCCTGCACCGTGGCGCGCCACGTTCAGGCGTGAAGAAAATTGCCCATGCGCCCGACGGCCGTTTCGCCGTCACCGACAACAACGGTGACACCCGCGAATACGCCGCCGTGCTGACCACTTGCCAGAGCTGGCTGCTGACCACGCAGATCGAATGCGACGAAACCCTGTTCTCGCAAAAGATGTGGATGGCGCTCGACCGCACCCGCTACATGCAATCGTCGAAAACGTTCGTGATGGTCGATCGGCCGTTCTGGAAGGACAAGAACCCGCAAACCGGGCGCGACCTGATGAGCATGACCCTCACCGATCGCCTGACCCGTGGTACCTATCTGTTCGATAACGGCGACGACAAACCGGGCGTGATCTGCCTGTCGTACTCGTGGATGAGCGACGCCTTGAAGATGCTGCCGCACCCTGTGGAAAAGCGTGTGGAACTGGCGTTGAACGCGTTGAAAAAGATCTACCCGAAAGTCGACATCGCCGCGCGGATCATCGGCGATCCGATCACGGTGTCGTGGGAAGCCGATCCGCATTTCCTCGGTGCATTCAAAGGCGCCCTGCCCGGCCACTATCGCTACAACCAGCGCATGTACGCGCACTTCATGCAGGACGACATGCCAGCCGAACAGCGCGGGATTTTCATCGCCGGTGACGACGTGTCGTGGACGCCGGCCTGGGTCGAAGGCGCGGTGCAGACTTCGCTCAACGCGGTGTGGGGGATCATGAACCATTTCGGCGGTTCTACACATAAAGAGAACCCGGGCCCGGGTGATGTGTTCAAAGATATCGGCCCTATCGCCCTGCCTGAGTAAGAGGAATCCCTGATGCGTGTAGCCCTTTACCAATGTCCACCGCTGCCACTGGACCCCGCCGCCAACCTGCAACGCCTGCATCGATTGGCGATGGAGGCCAAAGGCGCCGATCTGTTGGTGCTGCCGGAGATGTTCATGACTGGCTACAACATCGGCGCCGAGGCGGTCAGTACATTGGCCGAGGTCTACAACGGTGAATGGGCGCAACAGATCGGCCGGATCGCCAAGGCTGCCGGCCTTGCGATTGTGTACGGTTATCCCGAGCGCACTGCCGACGGGCAGATCTACAACGCTGTGCAGATGATCGACGCCCAAGGCGAACGCCTGTGCAATTACCGCAAGACACACCTGTTCGGTGATCTCGATCGCTCGATGTTCAGTCCGGGCGAAGACGCGTTTCCCGTGGTTGAACTCAATGGCTGGAAGCTCGGTTTCCTGATCTGTTACGACCTGGAATTCCCGGAAAACGCCCGGCGTCTGGCCCTGGCAGGCGCCGAACTGATTCTGGTGCCGACGGCGAACATGATTCCGTTCGATTTCGTCGCTGACGTCACTGTCCGCTCGCGTGCCTTCGAGAACCAGTGCTACGTGGCTTACGCCAACTACTGCGGCCATGAAGGTGACATTCACTATTGCGGGCAAAGCAGCATCGCCGCGCCGGACGGCAGCCGCAGGGCTCAGGCCGGTCTGGATGAGGCCTTGATCGTCGGCGAACTGGATCGGCAGTTGATGATCGACTCCCGCGCCGCCAATCACTACCTCAGCGATCGCCGCCCCGAGCTTTACGGCGCGCTGAACCAGCGCTAATCCGCTAGCATTGGCACTTCACTGTTCTGGAAGTGCCCATGCCTGCGCCGACTCCCCCCCGCCCCCACACCGAAACCTTGGCCAACGGCTTGCGCGTAACCCTGCGTCATGCGCCCGGTTTGAAGCGCAGTGCCGCCGCGTTACGGGTGGCTGCCGGCAGCCATGACGTGCCCTTGGCGTGGCCGGGGCTGGCGCATTTTCTTGAGCATTTGCTGTTCCTCGGCACTGAGCGTTTTCCTGCGAGCGAAGGGTTGATGGCCTACGTGCAAGGTCACGGCGGGCAGGTGAATGCCAGCACTGACGAGCGTACGACTGACTTTTTCTTTGAGTTGCCAACGCAATCGTTCAGCGGCGGGCTTGAGCGTCTGTCAGACATGCTCGCCCATCCGCGTATGAATCTGGACGATCAGTTGCGGGAACGGGAAGTGCTGCAGGCGGAATTTATCGCTTGGTCGCAAGATCCTGCGGCGCAGCAGGATCTTGCGTTGTACCAAGGTTTGCCAGCCGAGCATCCCTTGCGCGGGTTTCATGCGGGGAATCGGGCCAGCCTGCAAGTGGAGCAGCCGGCGTTTCAAGAGGCGTTGAAGGATTTCCACCAGCGGTTTTATCGCACCGGGCAAATGACATTGAGCCTGGTGGGGCCGCAGAGCCTTGAACAATTGCGCGCACTGGCCTTGCAGTTTGCGGCGACGTTGCCGGCCGGGGATCACGTTGCGCAAGCCGTGAGCCTCCCGCTGGCGGTGAGCCGTTATCAACAGGTCGGTGAACAGCGCTGCAATCTGCTGTTTGCGTTCGACGCGTTGCCCGAGTCGTCGGCTGAGGCGATGGCGTTTCTCTGCCATTGGCTCAACAGCGCCAAACCAGGTGGATTGCTGGCGTACTTGCGGGCACAGGCTCTGGCTGACGGCCTGCACGCAGCGCCGCTGTATCACTTTGCCGGGCAGGCCTTGCTGCATCTGGCATTCAATGCACCCGCCGAATCGCTGGGTGCCATTGGCGAACACGCGGGCGACTGGCTGAGTTTCTTCGCGCAACAGGATTGGGCGCCGCTGCGCAAGGAATACGCCGCCGTGCTTGCGCGTCAACAACAAGTCAGCGCGGCGTTGCCACTGGCGCGGCTCGACAGCGAGCAACTCGAAAGCGGTTTGTCGGAATCGGGCGCGAGCGCGCTGAAACGAATGCTGCGTGAAATGGGCACGGTGGATAACTTCAGTCACCACTGGCACCTGCCCGCCGCCAATCCTTTCCTGCGGGCCAACGAGCCGCTGGCCAACGCCGGACTGATCCGCGGACAAACCAGCGCCCACCGAGGCCTGCGCACGTTTGCTCAGGATCGTTCACGCGGGCGTCGCGAACGTTCGCCAATGCAATTGAGTCAGGCCTTGCCGGACAACGGTGATGACGGGGCGATTTATCTGCGCTGGCAACTGGAGGCGGCGGCCTCTGCAGCTCTGCAATCGAGGCTGCTGCGCAGTCTGCGAGCAACTCAGGATGATGCGCGTCAGGCTGGGGTCGAGTTATCGCTCAGCATGGGCGGCAATCAATGGCTGTTGAAACTGACCGGGCTGCAAGAGCCCATGCCCAGCGTCCTTGAGCACGCGCTGAAATGTCTGACGCAAGTTGACACCGATTCCCTGCCGGGTGAGGCGCAAGCGGCGTTGATACCGATCCGCCAACTGCTCAAGGCACTCCCGGAGCATTGTCTGCAACCCGCGAACACCTGCGATGACGCCAAACACCTGTGGACAACTTCTCGCTGGGATGGCCTGGCGTTGGGCCTTCATCCACAGACCCAATCGGCAATGGGCCTGGCCCTGAGCCGTATTCCCGGCGTACCGGACAATCAGTTGCCGGCACCGACAGCGCTCACCACACAACATTTGTGGCACCCCATCGAGACAGCGTCCAGCGAACACGCCTTGTTACTGTTCTGCCCGACCGCCGGGCGCGACATCGCCGACGAAGCCGCATGGCGCTTGCTCGCACAGCTTTGCCAGACGCCGTTCTATCAACGCCTGCGGGGCGAGTTGCAGTTGGGTTACGCCGTGTTCAGTGCACTGCGGCAAATCCATGGAAAGGTTGGGTTGCTGTTCGGCGTGCAATCACCAAACGCCACGACTACAGAATTGCTCGGCCACATTCAGCAATTCCTTGAAGGCATGTGCGCATTGATCGAATCCACCGACGAGGCCTGTCTCGACCAACAGCGCCAGCGCCTGGCGGATCAGTTCGACAGCACCCATCTGCCTTTCAAGGACGCTGCCGAACTGCTCTGGCAGGCCAAACTCGCCGGCCACCCGTCGGATTATCTGGAGCAACTGGTCGCGGCAATCGGCCAACTGAGTCGAACGACATTGCTGGCCGCTGCGCAACGGTTGACCGCTGCCGAAGGCGGCTGGCACTGCCTCGCCAGCGGCCCAATACCGGGCGCCCCCTGGCAAGCGGGAAAATGATCATTACCGAGGCTGCAAGGAGCTTTCTCAAAGATTCACGGACAATCCCTCTGAAATTTTGAGTAACATAGCCGCCTAACTATTTGGAACGTCCCTGCGCTGCCGTGGACTATACCTATGGATAGCGCTATCCCACCCGCCCTTTCAATGAAGGAGTCACCTGATGTCCTGGACAAAACCGGCTTATACCGACCTGCGTATCGGCTTCGAAGTCACCATGTACTTCGCCAGCCGCTGAGTTCTGCCTCGTCAGAATTGCAGTGCAACGCCTCGGCTCGCCGAGGCGTTTTATTTTCAGCGTTGAAATGATGGAGCGTTCATGTTCGTCCAGATTCTGGGTTCGGCCGCCGGTGGCGGTTTTCCGCAGTGGAACTGCAACTGCGTCAACTGTGCAGGCTTTCGCGACGGCAGCCTGAATGCCAAGGCCCGCACCCAATCGTCCATCGCCATTTCCGATGACGGCGTGAACTGGGTGTTGTGCAACGCCTCGCCGGACATCCGCGCCCAGTTGCAGAGCTTCGCTCCGATGCAACCGGGCCGTGCGCTGCGCGACACCGGGATCAGCGCGATCATCCTGATGGACAGCCAGATCGACCACACCACTGGCCTGCTCAGCCTGCGCGAAGGCTGCCCGCATCAGGTCTGGTGCACGGACATGGTTCACGAAGACCTGAGCACGGGTTTTCCGTTGTTCAAAATGCTCACCCACTGGAATGGCGGGTTGAACTGGAACCGCATCGAACTCGATCAAAGCTTCACCGTCGCCGCGTGCCCGAACCTGCGCTTCACCCCGCTGCCATTGCGCAGCGCCGCACCGCCCTACTCGCCGCATCGTTTCGACCCGCATCCGGGCGACAACATCGGCCTGATCGTCGAAGACTTGAAGACTGGCGGCAAACTGTTCTATGCCCCGGGTCTGGGCAAGGTTGACGCGCCGTTGCTCGAGATCATGGCGGGCAGCGATTGCCTGTTGGTCGACGGCACAATGTGGGACGACGATGAAATGCAGCGCCGTGGCGTCGGCACCCGCACCGGTCGCGAGATGGGCCATCTGGCGCAGAACGGCCCTGGCGGCATGCTCGAAGTGCTGGAACAGCTTCCCGAGCAACGCAAGGTGCTTATCCACATCAACAACACCAACCCGATTCTCGACGAGGATTCGCCGCAGCGCGCGGAACTGGCGCGGCGTGATGTTGAAGTGGCGTATGACGGCATGAGTATTGTGCTGTAGCGACCGGCCTCTTCGCGAGCACGCCCGCGCCCACAAGCAGACTGCATTCCAACGTGGGAGCGGGCTTGCTCGCGAAGGCATCAGACCAGACACCCAGGATCCCAACGGTTGTTCCCCGGAGAACCGCAATGACCGACCAACCGATGTCCCCCGCCGAATTCGAAGCGGCCCTGCGCGCCAAAGGCGCCTACTACCACATCCATCACCCGTATCACGTGGCGATGTACCAGGGCCGCGCCACCCGCGAACAGATTCAGGGCTGGGTTGCCAACCGCTTCTACTATCAGGTGAATATTCCGCTGAAAGACGCGGCCATCCTCGCCAACTGCCCGGATCGCGAAATCCGCCGCGAATGGATTCAGCGCCTGCTCGACCACGACGGCGCCCCCGGTGAAGACGGCGGCATCGAAGCGTGGTTGCGCTTGGGCCAAGCCGTCGGCCTCGATCCGGATCAACTGCGATCTCAGGAACTGGTGTTGCCCGGCGTGCGTTTCGCCGTCGACGCCTACGTCAACTTCGCCCGCCGGGCCAGTTGGCAGGAGGCCGCCAGCAGTTCACTGACCGAACTGTTCGCACCGCAGATCCACCAATCGCGCCTCGACAGTTGGCCGCAACATTACCCGTGGATCGACCCGGCCGGTTACGAATATTTCCGCACCCGCCTCGGCCAGGCGCGGCGCGATGTCGAGCATGGTCTGGCGATCACTCTCGAGCACTACAAGACCCGCGAGGGCCAGGAGCGCATGCTGGAAATTCTCCAGTTCAAACTGGACATTCTTTGGAGCATGCTCGATGCCATGAGCATGGCTTACGAACTGAACCGCCCGCCGTATCACAGCGTGACCGAGCAACGGGTCTGGCATAAAGGAATCACCTTATGAGTTTTGATCGCAGCAAGATCCCGACCTGGCGTCCCGGCTACCGTTTCCAGTACGAGCCGGCGCAGAAAGGCCATGTGCTGCTGTACCCCGAAGGCATGATCAAACTCAACGACAGCGCTGCGCTAATCGGCGGTCTGATCGACGGTGAGCGCGATGTCGCGGCGATCATCGCCAAACTCGACGAGCAGTTCCCCGGCGTGCCCGAACTCGGTGACGACATCGAGCAATTCATGGAGGTTGCCCGTGCGCAGCACTGGATCGAACTTGCCTGATTCATCGGTGCAAGTACCGCCCAAGCCTGAGATCGGCCTGCCGCTGTGGCTGCTCGCCGAGCTGACCTACCGCTGCCCCCTGCAATGCCCGTACTGCTCCAATCCGCTGGATTTCGCCGAGCAGGGCAAAGAGCTGAGCACCGAGCAGTGGATCAAGGTGTTTGGCGAGGCGCGGGAAATGGGCGCGGCGCAATTGGGTTTTTCCGGTGGCGAACCGCTGGTGCGCCAGGATCTCGCCGAGCTGATCGGCGAGGCGCGCAAGCTTGGGTTCTACACCAACCTGATCACCTCGGGCATTGGGCTCACCGAGCAGAAAATCAGCGACTTCAAGAAGGCTGGCCTCGATCACATCCAGATCAGTTTTCAGGCCAGCGACGAGCAGGTGAACAATCTGCTCGCCGGCTCGAAAAAGGCTTTCGCACAGAAGCTGGAAATGGCCCGTGCGGTGAAGGCCCACGGCTATCCGATGGTGCTCAACTTTGTCACCCATCGGCACAACATCGACAAGATCGACCGCATCATCGAGCTGTGCATCGCGCTGGAAGCAGACTTCGTCGAGCTTGCCACCTGCCAGTTCTACGGTTGGGCGCAGCTCAATCGTGTCGGTCTGCTGCCGACCCAGGAACAACTGGTGCGCGCCGAACGTATCACCAACGAATACCGCGCCAAGCTGGAAGCCGAAGGGCATCCGTGCAAGCTGATTTTCGTCACCCCGGACTATTACGAAGAACGCCCGAAAGCCTGCATGAATGGCTGGGGCAGCATCTTTCTGACCGTCACACCGGACGGCACTGCCCTGCCCTGTCATGGCGCGCGACAACTGCCGGTACAATTTCCCAACGTGCGCGACCACAGCATGCAGCACATCTGGTACGACTCGTTCGGCTTCAACCGCTTTCGCGGGTACGACTGGATGCCCGAGCCGTGCCGCTCCTGCGACGAGAAGGAAAAGGACTTCGGCGGCTGTCGCTGCCAGGCGTTCATGCTCACGGGTGACGCGAGCAATGCCGACCCTGTGTGCAGCAAATCCGAACATCACGGTGTGATCCTCAAGGCCCGCGAAGAAGCCGAGCACGCCACTCAAACCATCGAACAACTGGCCTTTCGCAATGAACGAAACTCACGCCTCATCGCCAAAAGCTGAGCCTTTCAGCGCCGCTCAAGCCGTCGCCGCCGGGATGGATTTCGCCGAACTGCAACTGGGTAGCAACGGTTTGTTCTGGAATGAATATCGTCCGGAGGATGCGGCGTGCCGGATCTGGCATTGGCGCGATGGCGTGGCGAGATGTCTGACGCCCGAAGGTTTCAGCGTGCGCAGCCGCGTGTACGAATATGGCGGTGGCGCGTTTTGTCTGACACCCGACGGGGTGGTTTTCGTCGGCGAGGCGGATCAGCAGTTGTATCGACAGGCGCTGGATGGTCAGCCTGAAGCGCTGACGTCGGGTGAGTGTCGCTACGGCGATCTGCATGTTGCCCAGGGTCGGGTCTTGGCAGTGGAAGAACACCACGATCAACATCGCTTGGTCGCGATTGATCTGGCTGACAGCACGCGTCATGTGCTGGCAGAGGGCGCGGACTTTTATGCCGCGCCGATCATCAGCCCGGATGGCCAGCGTTTGGCGTGGATCGAGTGGAGCCGGCCGCATCAACCGTGGACTTCGACTCGGTTGATGGTGGCTGGGCGCTCGGCTGACGGGGGCTTTTCAGCACCACGTTGCCTGGCGGGTGACTGGGTTGAGGAGTCGATCCAGCAACCGCGATTCAATACCGAAAACCGCTTGTTTTGTCTGACTGATCGCGGCGGATTCTGGCAGCCGTGGGGCGAAACAGACGATGGTCTGCAAGCGTTGCCAAGCGCCGAAGCCGATCATGCGCCCGCGCCTTGGCAACTGGGTGGCTGTACTTGGTTGCCCGTTGGCGACTCGTATCTGGGCAGTTGGAGTGAGGGCGGCTTCGGTCGTCTGACGCTCGACGGTGAAGACTTCACCGGCGACTACAGCCGCTTGCGTCATCTGGCACTGGATCAGCAATTCATCTATTGCATCGCGGCCTCGCCGATCAGCCCTTCGGCGGTGATCGCCATTGATCGCGCATCCCACGACGTAACAGTGCTGGCCGGTGGCGTCGCACCGTTGCCCGCCGAACGCATCAGCCGTCCACAAACCCTGCGTTATCCCAGCGGTTCGGGAGAGGCTCACGGGTTCTTTTATCCGGCCATGGGCGGTGAAGTGAAACCGCCGCTGGTGGTGTTCATCCATGGCGGCCCAACCTCGGCCTGCTACCCGATGCTTGACCCGCGCATCCAGTACTGGACGCAACGTGGCTTCGCCGTCGCTGACCTCAACTATCGCGGCAGCAGCGGTTATGGCCGCGAATATCGGCAGGCGTTGCATCTGAGCTGGGGCGATGTGGATGTCGAAGATGCTTGCGCAGTGGTGGGGTATCTCGCCGCACAAGGGCTGATCGACGCTGAACGTGCGTTCATCCGTGGCGGCAGCGCGGGCGGCTACACCACGCTTTGTGCCTTGGCGTTTCATCAGGTGTTTCGTGCCGGCGCCAGCCTTTATGGGGTCAGCGATCCGGTGGCGTTGGCTAGAGCGACGCACAAGTTCGAGGGGGATTATCTGGATTGGCTGATCGGCGATCCCGAGCAAGACGCCGAACGCTACGCCGCCCGCACGCCGTTGCTGCACGCAAGCAACATCCGCGTGCCGGTGATTTTCTTCCAGGGTGAACTGGATGCTGTCGTAGTGCCGCAACAGACCCGCGACATGGCCCAGGCGCTGGAGCGCAACGGCATTGCGGTCGAGGCGCATTACTACGCCGATGAGCACCATGGCTTCCGCCGCGCAGTCAATCAGGCGCATGCGTTGGAGCAGGAGTGGACGTTTTATCGGCGGGTGATGTTGGCGGACTGAGATCCACGCCCACTTTCATCCATCGAGTCGCCCCATTCGCGAGCAAGCCCGCTCCCACAGGAGATTTGTGAACAACACACATCCAGTGCGGGAGCGGGCTTGCTCGCGAAGACTATTTACCTGACGCCGCAGAACTCAACGCTTGGCGATGATGTAAACCGCATGCACGATCCCGGGAATGTAGCCGCACAACGTCAGCAAAATGTTCAACCAGAACGCCCCGCCAAACCCGACCTGCAGAAACACACCCAGCGGCGGTAACAGAATAGCGATGATGATGCGAATAAAGTCCATGGGGCAGCTCCTGAGTGGGGGCTGGCTCATTTGAGCCATACAAGCTAATCGACCTTTGCCGTTCGTCAGGGTTCACTGCATCTGACTGCTGTTTGCCACTACTGCGTACAAAAAAACGCCCCACGCCAAAAGAATCAGGCGTAGGGCGTGCGTTATACCGCGAGACGGTTCTTGAATTCGGGTAAGACAGTTCGGATCAGACGGCAATCCCTTTGCGGCATTGCATCTGTGCGCCAAGCACGCGGGAGAAGGCTCGGGCCAGGCGCAGGAGCATTTCGTCGATGTTGGCTTTGCTGACAGTGAGCGCCGGGGTGAAGCGCAGGCAGTCGGGTTGCGCAGCGGTGAGCAGCAGGCCTTCGTGCCGTGCGGCCTGGACCACAGCTTCGGCTGAATCGTCCGACAGGGTGAGGCCCCAGAACAACCCTTGACCACGCAACTCGCCATGGCCGTAGCGATGAGCCAAACGCGCAAGACCTTCGCGCAGATGCTGGCCGTTGTCTTTGACCTGTTCGAGAAAGGCCCGGTCCTGCACGCTGTCGAGTACCACCAGACCGGCCGCTGTCATCAGCGCGTTGCCGTGATGGGTCCCGCCCAGTTCACCGGGTTCGAAACAGCAAGCCTTGCCTCGCGCCAGCAGCGCCGCCAATGGCACGCCACCGCCCAGACCTTTGCCCAGTACGACGATATCGGCACGAACGCCGTAGGATTGTTCGGCAAGCAAGGTACCGCAGCGGCCGATGCCGGTCTGCACTTCGTCGAGAATCAGCAGAATGCCCAACTCGCGGCACAGACGCTCAACGCCTTTGAGGTAATGCGCGCTGGCCGCAACCACCCCGGCATCGCTCTGGATCGGCTCCAGCATGATGGCCACGGTCTGCGCATCGACCGCCGCGTGCAGGGCCGGCAAATCGTTGAACGGCACGCGGTCGAAACCCGGCAGCAACGGAGCGAAACGGTTGTGCAGGTTGCCACTGTCCGACGCTGAAATCGTCGCCAGACTACGGCCATGACAGCCCTGTTTCGCAACGATGATCCGCGAGGCGCCACCGCGATGCAGTTGGCCCCACTTGCGCGCCAGTTTGATTGCCGCTTCACAGGCTTCGCTGCCGCTGTTGAGCAAATAAGCACGATCGCTGGAGGTGCTGGCGCACAGGCGTTCGACAAGGCTGAGCATGCCGCGATTGTGCAGGTTGAAACCAGAATTGATCAGCGCCTGAGCCTGACTGGTGATGGCTTTCACCAGCGCTGAAGGACTGTGACCGAGACTGTTGGCGCCGCCCGCCTGGGAAAAGTCCAGATAAGCGCGGTCGTTGCTGTCCCACAGCCAAGAACCCTGGCCCCGGACGAACACCTGGTGTGGTCGCTCGACGCTCGGCATCAGGCGCTCGCCGGTATCGGGCGGGGCGGCCTCGAATGAGAGGTCATCAAGGCTTGGCGTCTGGCGCCGCAAACTGAACAGATTCATTGAAAAAAACCTCGCTTGGGGTTTTTTGAACTGCCTATGCAAACACTGTCGAAGCGAACGTTCTTCATCGCGCTTTCTGGCCCTGTAAGCCTTGTGAATGCGGGTAGACTAGGCCCACTGACGGCTTCGAGCCATTTCGATTTCCCAGCATTTTCGATAAGTGTTACTTATGGATTTCAAACAACTGCGTTATTTCGTCGCGGTCTACGAAGAAGGCCATGTCGGCCGGGCTGCTGAGCGGCTGTCGATCTCGCAACCGGCGTTGTCGCAGCAGATCCGCCAGCTTGAGCAGAACCTCGACGTCACCCTGTTCGAACGCAGCAGCAAACGCCTGCTGCCGACGCTGGCTGCGCACACGCTGTACAACCACGCGCAGCCCTTGCTCGATGGCTTGCAACGGGCGCGCGAGGCGCTGGGTAACTTCAAGGGTCAGGCGTTGCGCACGCTGGCGATTGGTGTGCTGCAAACCGTACACACCGGCCTGGTGCCGCAACTGCTCGAACGCGTGCGCAAGGCCCAACCGCATCTCGTTGTGCAAATCTATGAGTTGACCGGGCTGGAGATCGAACGGCGCCTGCTCAATGGTTCGCTGGACATCGGCATCAGCTATCTACCACCGCGCCAACCGGGCCTCCATGGCGTGATGCTGTACGAAGATGAACTGACGCTGGTCATCCCGGCGGATCATCCATTGCGTGAATTCAAGAAAGTATCGATGCGCCAAGCGGCCGAATTGCCAATGTTGCTGCTGGGGGAAGAATTTCAGATTCGTCAGATCTGGCAGGCACAGCTGACCAGCCTCGGACGGCGCCCGCAGGTACAGGCCGAGCTGAACAATATGGTGGGGATTCTCGACAGTCTGCCGCACACCAAACTGGCGACGGTGCTGCCGGGACGTTCTCAGAAGGAGTACCACGATCAGGACCTGCTGTGGAAACCGCTGAGCGAACCTCGGGTGCCATTGAAAGTCGGGCTGGTGTGTCGCGATGTGCAACGTCAGCAGGCGTCTTTGGCGCTATTGCGCACATTGCTGGAAGAGGTGATGGCGCGTGAGGAGAGACCGCTTACAGGGGCATCGCCACTGGCCCCCTTGGCCTGAGACTTTTCTGCGGGAAAAAGAAAACCCCGCCGAAGCGGGGCTTTGCAGACTGTTTCCCTGACATCCATTTCACTCCGCCACCCTGGCAGAATCCTACGTGTCCGTGTTGTTGCTTTGCGCTTCCTGCGCGACGTCCATGAAATGTAGATTAGCTGTGGATCCAATCTACGCCTATGGGAGAACAGCATCACGTCACGTAAGCAAATGCTTACATGACGTTACATCATCAGAATTGCGCCGCCTCCAGCAGGAACAGCGACTCGCTGCCAGCCTTTACCGACGCGCTCAACGAATGAATACGCGGCAGCAGACGGGCGAAGTAGAAGCGTGCAGTGCCGAGCTTGCTGGCATAGAAATCTTCCTGCGCTTCTTTGCCCAATGCGGCTTTGGCCATCAATGCCCACATGTAGGCGTAAGCGGTGTAGCCAAACGCTTGCAAATATTCGACTGACGCCGCGCCGATTTCGTTCGGGTTGTTTTTTGCCCGATCCAGCAGCCATGCGGTCAACTCGTCAAGGGTGTCGACAGCCTCGTTCAGCGGCTTGGTGAATTCGCCCAGATCAGCACTGGCGGTTGCGGTGAAATGGCGGATCTCGTCAGCGAACAGTTTGTAGAACGCACCGCCGCTACCGACGATCTTGCGTCCGACCAGGTCCAGCGCCTGAATGCCGTTGGTGCCTTCGTAGATTTGGGTAATGCGTACGTCACGCACCAGTTGCTCCTGGCCCCATTCACGAATGTAGCCATGACCGCCGAAAATCTGCTGGCCGTGTACGGTGGTTTCCAGGCCTAGGTCGGTGAGGAATGCCTTGGCCACCGGCGTCAGCAACGCGACCAGATCTTCCGCACGCTTGCGCGTGGTCGCGTCTTCGCTGAACTTGGCGGTGTCGAGTTGCATCGCGACGTAGGTGGAGAACGCACGCCCACCTTCGTTCGAGGCTTTCATGGTCAGCAGCATGCGACGCACGTCCGGGTGGACGATGATAGGGTCAGCGACCTTGTCTTTGTTCTGCGCGCCGGTCGGCGAACGGCTCTGCAGCCGGTCACGGGCGTATTCAACGGCGTTCTGATACGAGCGCTCACCAGTCGCCAGACCTTGAATACCGACGCCCAGACGTTCGTAGTTCATCATGGTGAACATCGCAGCCAGGCCCTTGTTCGGCTCGCCGACCAGATACCCGACGGCTTCGTCGAAGTTCATCACACAGGTCGCGGACGCCTGAATGCCCATCTTGTGTTCGATCGAACCGCAATTGGCCGGGTTACGCGCGCCCAGGCTGCCATCGGCATTGACCATGAACTTCGGCACCAGGAACAGCGAAATGCCTTTCGGACCGGCCGGCGCGTCCGGCAGTTTGGCCAACACCAGGTGGATGATGTTTTCAGTGAGGTCGTGTTCGCCACCGGTGATGAAGATCTTGGTGCCGCTGACCTTGTAGGAACCGTCGGCCTGCGGCTCGGCCTTGGTGCGGATGATGCCCAGGTCGGTGCCGGCATGCGGCTCGGTCAGGCACATGGAACCGGCCCAGACGCCGGCGTACATGTTTGGCAGGTACGCGGCTTTCAACTCTTCGCTGGCATGGGCGTTGATCGACAGGCAAGCACCGGCGGTCAGCATCGGGTACAGACCGAAGGACAGGCTGGCGGAGTTGACCATTTCTTCGACCTGGGCCGACACGGCTTTGGGCATGCCCATGCCACCGTATTGCGGATCACCGCCAACACCGACCCAGCCGCCTTCAGCGTAAGTCTGATAGGCCTGTGGGAAACCGGCGGGCGTGGTGACGGCACCGTCGGCCCAGTGACAACCTTCTTCGTCAGCGGCGCGGCTCAGCGGCGCAATGCTTTTGCTGGTGACCTTGCCAGCCTCTTCGAGAATCGCTTCAACCGTTTCAGCATCAACGGTCTCTGCCAGTGCCGGCAACTCAGCCCAGAGTTTGGCGACTTCGAATACTTCATTGAGGACGAAGCGCATATCGCGCAGCGGCGCTTTGTAGTCAGCCATGGCAAACCTCGCAAGATCTAAACAGGTGATTCGTGGAATGGTGCTTTCGTTGAGGCTGAGTGTACCTCAACAACTTTTGCGACACATAGGGTCAACCGGTGACTGATTTGTTATTTTTAGTCACCACAAAAAAGACCGCAGCCTTCGCCAGCGACCCAGGTAAAACGCGATTACCTGGAGAAGCCGACGAAGGCGGCGATCTTTTTTTTGCGCTTAGAGCGCAAATAGCTCTGCCGGCAGTTTCATCAGACAATCGCTACCCGCCTCGACCGCCGCACGATGCGCCGCCGTGCGCGGCAATAGCCGTTTGAAATAGAACTCGCACGTTGCCAGTTTCCCCCGAAGGTAATCCGCCTCACCCTCGCCCGCGTCCAGTTGCGCCTGCGCCACCTGCGCCATGCGCAGCCATAGATAGCCGAGAATGATGTAGCCGCTGTACATCAGATAGTCCACCGAGGCGGCACCGACTTCGTCCGGGTTCTTCATCGCCGCCATGCCGACCTTCATGGTCAGGTCGCCCCACTGCTGGTTCAGCTCGTTGAGCTGAGCGACAAAACTGCCCAGTTGCGCATGCTCAGCATTCGCCGCGCAGAACTTGTGGACGATTTTAGTGAAGCCCCGCAGCAGCTTGCCCTGACTGCCAAGCACCTTGCGCCCGAGCAGATCGAGCGCCTGAATGCCGTTGGTGCCCTCGTAGATCGGCGCAATCCGGCAGTCGCGAACCAACTGCTCCATGCCCCATTCACGAATGAACCCATGCCCGCCGAACACCTGCATGCCGTGGTTGGTCACTTCCAGCCCGGTGTCAGTCATGAACGCTTTGCAGATCGGCGTGAGGAACGCCAACAGGTCTTCGGCGTCCTGACGCGCTTGGGCATCGCCGCTCAGGTGCGCGACATCGAGCATCTGCGCGGTGAAGTAGGTCAGTGCACGATTGCCTTCGTTGAAGGCTTTCATGGTCAACAGCATGCGCCGCACATCCGGGTGGACGATGATCGGGTCGGCCGCTTTGTCCGGGGCTTTGGCGCCGGTCAGTGAGCGCATCTGCAAGCGGTCATTGGCGTATTTGATCGCACCCTGGAAACTCGCCTCGCCCAGACACAGCCCCTGCATGCCGGTACCAAGCCGTGCGTGGTTCATCATGGTGAACATGCAGTTCAGGCCCTTGTTCGGCTCGCCGATCAGGAAGCCCTTGGCGCCGTCGAAGTTCAGCACGCAGGTAGCTGAAGCCTTGATGCCCATTTTGTGTTCGATCGAACCGCAGGACACCCCGTTGCGCTCACCGGCCTCACCCACAGCATCCGGCAAGAACTTCGGCACGATGAACAGCGAAATGCCCTTGGTGCCCGCCGGCGCGTCCGGCAGTTTGGCCAATACCAGATGGATGATGTTGTCGCTCATGTCGTGCTCGCCGGCAGAGATGAAAATCTTGCTGCCGGTGACCGCGTAACTGCCGTCAGCCTGGGGCACGGCACGAGTCTTGATGATGCCCAGATCAGTGCCGCAATGGGCCTCGGTCAGGCACATGGTGCCGGTCCATTGGCCGGCGGTGAGTTTGCTCAGGTAAGTGTCTTTCTGCTCGGCGGTGCCGTGGGCGTGGATCGCTGACATTGCGCCGTGGGTCAGCCCCGGGTACATGCCCCAGGACGTGTTGCTGGAGCCGACCATTTCACTGATCACCAGCCCCAACGAGCTCGGCAGGCCCTGGCCGCCATAAGTCGGATCCGCCGCCAGACCGTGCCAGCCGCCCTCGACATATTGTGCGAAGGCCTGCTTGAAGCCCGTAGGCGTTGTCACCACACCGTTGTCGAAATGGCAGCCCTCTTCGTCACCGCTGCGATTGAGCGGTGCCAGAATGTTCTCACAGAACTTCGCGCCCTCTTCAAGGATCGCGTTGATCATGTCCGGGCTGGCGTCATGCGCGCCGAGGGCGGCGTAGTTGGCGTGGAAGTCGAAGACGTGGTCGATCAGAAAGCGCATGTCGCGCAGGGGAGCTTTGTACTCGGGCATGGTGGCTTCTCCGTCAGCAGATTTCTTCAACCTACTGCCGGCTCCCCTGCCCCACAATCATTGTCCAGACGCTGAATGCGCCGTCATCACTCAACCGGCGGCAGTGTCCATGCGCACCGCGCCACGGCGGTTCTGTCCGAACGCCACCACGCAGTTACGCCCCGCGCCCTTGGCGCTGTAGAGCGCCTCGTCCGCGGACTTGAGCACTTGTTCGGGGTTGCGTTGCTCGACGCGTTCAGCGACGCCAATACTGACCGTGACCGAGACACTGGAAGCACCAGAGCCGGCGCGGCGCTGACGACCTTGCTGATCATCCTGCGGGCGGTTTTCCTGATTGCGCAGTTGAATGTTGTAGGAAGCAATCGACTCGCGGATCACCTCAAGGTGCGGCATGCACTCCTCAAGGGTTTTGCCTGCAAACACCAGGGCGAATTCCTCACCGCCATAACGATACGCCCTACCGCCACCGCTGATTTTCGACAGCTTGCTGGCGACCAGACGCAAAACCTGGTCACCAACATCGTGGCCGTGGGTGTCGTTGAATTTCTTGAAGTGGTCGACGTCGCTCATCGCCAGCACGTAATTTCGGCCAAGGCGTTGCATGCGCTCGTTGAGCGCGCGCCGGCCCGGCAGCCCGGTCAGTTCATCGCGAAAGGCCATCTGATAAGCCTCGTGCGCCACCGCCGCCGCAATCATCAACATCACCTGACTGCACATGATGTTCAGGGTGAATGGCAGGATGAAGGTTTTCGGCAGCATCCAGAACACCCCGAGCAACCCGACCAGTTGCGCCGCGTGCAGCGGACGCGGATTGCGCCAGTACTGCCAGGCCAGCAACACAAAGGCCGAGATGAACACCGGATACGACAACTGGATCAGGCTCATCCACGCGCCGTGCAGCGCCGGCCAGCGGATTTCCGAAAGCCACATCAGCAGCGCTTGTGGGTAACTTTGCTCAAGCCCCAGCGCCACGCTGCCGAAGGCCAATAACACGGCAAACCGCGCGACCATGTCCTGAAACAAATGCGTACGCTCTTGCCAGGCAGCGAACACACCGAACAACAACGGCAGCAGCAGGCAGACCAGATGGAACACCACGGCAGCGTCTTCGCGCACCTTGCCGTTGTCGCGGTAATAATCGGTCTGGGTGTCGAGCAAAAAGTAGGCGATGTACACCGTGAGCATCAGAAACAGTTCGCGCTGACGTCGGTAAACCGCGCAGTAGGCACCGCCCAGCAGCAGTACCAGAGTCGGCAAAACGTTGAACAGCGACGTGAAGAACACGTTGAGGTCTTTGACGTACGCAGCCGCCAACCCCGCGAGCAACAACAGCAGTGAAGGTAGGAAATGGCTGAGACGTACAGCGGAAGAACGCGGCAAAGGGTAGAACTCCGACCCGGCAAAAGATGGCATTGTGCCTGCATTTTGAGCAGTTGAGCACATGCGGTGTGACGCGCGTCACATCGAAGCCTCTTTAACGGCAGGAAATCGTCTTTTCTTAGCGTTTTAGTGGGGAATTTTCATCGCTTAAACAATTTTTCATCAGGCAAGAAAAAGCCGCTGCCCCGAAAGGAGCAGCGGCTGTGCAGACCGCGTTAAGGCTTAGTAGCCCAGCGCGAAATCTTCTTCTTTCATGTCCATCAGGTTGTTGGCGCCCGACAGCATGGTAGCCACGTGGGTACGGGTACGCGGCAGGATGCGCTGGAAGTAGAAGCGCGCGGTTTGCAGCTTGGCGGTGTAGAACGCTGCGTCGCCAGTGCCTTCTGCCAGCTTCTGGGCTGCCAGACGTGCCATGTCAGCCCAGAAGTAGGCCAGGCAGGCATAACCGGAGTACATCAGGTAGTCCACGGAAGCCGCGCCCACTTCTTCGCGATCTTTCATGGCGGCCATACCGACCTTCATGGTCAGTTCGCCCCATTCTTTGTTCAGTGCAGCCAGCGGTTCGACGAATTCCTTAACGGCTTCGTTGCCTTCGTTGGTCTGGCAGAACTTGTGGACGATCTTGGTGAAGCTTTTCAGGGCTTCGCCTTGAGTCATCAGCACTTTGCGGCCCAGCAGGTCGAGTGCCTGGATACCGGTGGTGCCTTCGTACAGCATCGAAATGCGGCTGTCGCGAACGTTCTGCTCCATGCCCCACTCGGCGATGAAGCCGTGGCCACCGTAGATCTGCACACCGTGGTTGGCCGATTCAAAACCGACTTCGGTCATGAACGCTTTGGCGATGGGCGTCATGAACGCCAGCAGTGCGTCGGCTTTCTTCTTCTCTTCTTCGTCCACGCCGTATTTGACGATGTCGACCTGTTTGGCGGTGAAGTACACCATCGCGCGGTTGCCTTCAGCGAAGGCCTTCATGGTCAACAGCATGCGGCGAACGTCAGGGTGCACGATGATCGGGTCAGCCGCTTTATCCGGCGCTTTCGGGCCGGTCAGGGAGCGCATTTGCAGACGATCGCGAGCGTATTTCAGGCCACCCTGGAAACCGATTTCGGCGTGGGCCAGACCTTGCAGCGCGGTACCCAGGCGAGCGGTGTTCATAAAGGTGAACATGCAGTTCAGGCCTTTGTTTGCCGGGCCGATCAGGAAACCGGTGGCGCCGTCGAAGTTCATCACGCAGGTGGCGTTACCGTGGATGCCCATCTTGTGTTCCAGCGAACCGCAGTTCACTGCGTTGCGCGCACCAAGAGTGCCGTCAGCGTTCGGCATGAACTTAGGAACGATGAACAGGGAAATGCCTTTGGTGCCGGCCGGTGCATCCGGCAGGCGGGCCAGTACGATGTGGACGATGTTGTCGGCCATGTCGTGTTCACCGGCCGAGATGAAGATCTTGGTGCCGGAAACTTTGTAGGAACCGTCGGCCTGAGGTTCAGCCTTGGTGCGCAACATGCCCAGGTCGGTGCCGCAGTGCGGTTCGGTCAGGCACATGGTGCCGGTCCACTCGCCGGAAACCAGTTTGGTCAGGTACGCCTCTTGCTGCTCAGGAGTGCCATGCTCGGAGATGGTGTTCATCGCGCCGTGCGACAGGCCTGGGTACATGCCCCACGACCAGTTGGCTTCGCCTACCATTTCGCTGACGGCCAGACCCAGCGACTCAGGCAGGCCTTGACCACCATGCTCAACGTCGTGCGCCAGGCTAGGCCAGCCGCCTTCGACGAATTGTTTGTAAGCTTCTTTGAAGCCAGTCGGAGTTTTCACACCGGACTCGCTCCAGGTGCAACCTTCGGTGTCGCCAACGCGGTTCAGCGGCGCCAGTACCTGCTCACAAAACTTGGCGCCTTCTTCGAGAATGGCGTCAACCATGTCTGGAGTTGCGTCTGCGCAAGCCGGAAGGCTCTGATAGTGCGCTTCGTAGCCGAGCAGTTCGTCACGAACGAAGCGAATATCACGCAAGGGGGCCTTGTAGTCAGGCATAGCGATAAACCTCTGCTGATGTAACCGGGAATGAACGACCGCGTAGATTTGTTGTGACGGTCAAACAGTTGTTTGAAACATACGTTTACGCCGAAATCTTGTCAAGCATCGATCTTTTGCCGTTCGTCATCGCGTCTTTCGAACGCCGGACACAGCAAACCGCCATGCGCTCGAAAGAGCCACGGGCGATAAAAAAAGATTAGTTGAGGGAGAAGGACTTACAACGAAAAACGCCGCGAACAGGCGCGGCGTCGGCAATGCATGAATGGCGAAAAATCAGGCGAAGGTGTCGATGATCGTACCGAGCATTTCATCGGAGGCCTTGGCGACTTTTGCCCCCAGTTCCACTTGAAACTTGCCTTGGGCCATCTCGACCATGTCGCTGCCCAGATCCATTTGCTGGCTGCGATCCACGCCACGCAGACGATCGACCTGCGCCTCGGAAGACTGGCTGGTAACCGAGCGCTCAATGGTATTGTTGGCGATCTGGCTAGCGGCCTGATCGACGCGGTTCTGCCCGGTCTGAATCGTACTCAGACCCGCATAAAAAGCTGTGTTACCGGAGATTTCCATGGAAGTTCTCATCCTTGGGAAGGATCAATAGGCGCCATTGAAACAGAGACGTCAGAAAAACACCCGTCAAAAACACTAATGGCACAGTGCCTGTTCATAGCTAAAAACTTAGTCAAGCAGATCCAATTGCAAATGCTCAGCTACGGCCTCAGCACTTAAAGCCTTCAACTTCGGCACGCGCCCCAGGCACGGCGCCGGAATCCGCTCAGCCAGCGTCGCCAGGTTCTCCTCCAGCCGCGAAGTCTTGGGCTCGATGATATTCGCCACCCACCCCGCCAGTTGCAGGCCATCCCGAGCAATCGCCTCAGCCGTCAGCAGCGCATGACTGATGCACCCCAACCGCACGCCCACCACCAGAATCACCGGCAGTTTCAGTGCAATGGCCAGGTCCGACAGATTGTCCTGATCCGCCAACGGCACCCGCCAGCCACCCGCGCCTTCGATCAGGGTGAAATCGGCATTCATCGCCAGAATCTCGCGCGTCGGCGTAAGCAGCGATTGCACCGTCAGTGCGACACCCGCTTCGCGCGCTGCCAAATGTGGGGCAATCGCCGGTTCGAACGCCACCGGATTGACCTGTTGATAACTCAGCGGCAATGAACACTCGGCCAACAGCGCGAGCGCATCGGCGTTACGCAGCCCCTTTGGCGTCACCTCGCAACCGGAGGCGACCGGTTTGCCCGCCGCCGTGCTCAACCCTGCCGAACGCGCCGCACACAGCAACCCAGCGGCGACGGTGGTTTTGCCGACGTCGGTGTCCGTCCCGGTGATGAAATAGGCTGCGCTCATAAGGGTTTCTCCAACACGGCGTAAACCACTTGATAGGTCGCCGGCAGTCCCTGTGCCTGACGGAATTGCTCATAAGCCTCGACCAAACCAAGAATCCGCGCCCGCCCGGTCAACCCGTCCGGCCGGCCAGGATTGAGATTGTGCGCACCCAACGCCTTCAGTTCATGGGTCAGGCTGCGCACATCCGGGTAGTGCAGTACATGCGCCTGCTGCTCCAGACTTACGACGCGCAAACCACTGGCCGCACACAACTGTTCATATCGAGCGAACTCGCGGAAGCGGTTGACGTGCACCAGGCCATCAACCTGGCGCCAGCTATCGCGCAATTCGAACAACGTCCCGACACAAAGACTAGCAAACGCGAAAACACCACCCGGTTTCAGCACGCGAAAGGCTTCACTGAGCACCGCATCAAAATTCGCACACCACTGCACCGCGAGGCTGGAGAAGATCAGGTCACAGGTCGAATCCTGCAACGGTAGCCGCTCCGCATCGCCAGCGATGAAATGCTCGGCGCCGCCCAATGGACGCGCGTGATCGAGCATGCCCTCGGCGATGTCCAGTGCCAGCCCATGACTTGCGAAAAAACGCTCGGCCAAGGCGCGAGTGAAGTAGCCGGTGCCACACCCCATATCCAACCAGCGCGCCGGCCGGAAATCCACAGGTAGACGCCGCAGCAACTGTGTACCGACATCACGTTGCAACTCGGCGACACTGTCGTAGCTGGCCGCCGCGCGGGAGAAAGAGGCCGCGACCTGGCGCTTGTCAGGCAAGCCGCCGGGCAGCGCGACAAGAGACAAATCAGTCATCACCGCACTCATGTAAAAAAGCCTGGATCGCGCCCGCTACTCCGTGTGGGTCTTCCAGAAGAAACGCATGGCTGGCCTGTTCGATCAGACCAATTTCGATATCCGGCAACAGGGTGAACAACTCGCCCGCCGCCTCGGCTGGCACCAACCCGTCCTGACCGGCGAACAAATGCAACTGCGGCCCACGAAACGCCTGCAAGGCTTCACGGGTGTCCAGTTGTGCGAGTAACTCCAGCCCGGCCATCAATGTTGCAGGCGCCGTGTTCGGCGCAGCGCCGAGCATCAGCCGCGACAAGCCGCGCGGGTCTTGCGCGCCCTGGGCACACAGCAGCGAGAAACGCTTGAGGGTCAGCCGTGGGTCGGCATGGCAACCGGCGAGAAATGCATCGAAGGTTTCGCCGGGCATCGCGCTCGGCCATTGTTCGTGGGCGACAAAAGCAGGGTTGCTCGCCAGCGTCAGCAAACCGCAGCAGTGTTCGCCGCGGTGCGCTGCCAGTTCGGACGCGAGCATGCCGCCCAGCGACCAGCCACCGAGCCAGACATCTTGAGGAATGCGTTCATCGAGTTCGTCGAGCCAGTCTTGCAGATCACTGGAGTCGAGTTCCGGCAACGGTTCGATCTCGACATGCAAGTGTTCATCGAGTCCTTGCAATGCAGCAGCCAAAGGCTCCATCGGCGAAACACCGAGGCCCCAGCCGGGCAGTAGAATCAGGCGATCACGCATGGCTTGGCTCCGACGACAGTTGGGCAAAGCAATCGGCCAGTCCCTCTAACAATAGCTGCACCTGCGCCTCGCTGTGGGCGGCGGTCAGGGTCACACGCAGTCGTGCGCTACCGGCGGGCACGGTCGGAGGACGAATCGCGGTGACCATCAGCCCGCGCTCACGCAGCATCTGCGACAGACGCACAGCACGGCCGGCGTCGCCAACCATGATCGGCTGGATCGGCGTAAAGCTGTCCATCAACTCCAGACCGATCTGTTCAGCGCCGTGGCGGAACTGGCGGATCAGCGCCTGCAAATGCTCGCGACGCCAGTGTTCGCTACGCAGCAACTCCAGACTTTTCAAGGTTGCGCAGGCCAGCGCCGGCGGTTGACTGGTGGTGTAGATGTACGGACGGGCGAACTGGATCAGGCTCTCGATCAACGCTTCACTGCCGGCGACAAATGCGCCAGCCGTGCCGAAGGCCTTGCCCAGGGTGCCGACCAATACCGGCACATCGTCCAGGCCCAAACCGAAATGCTCGACAATCCCGCCGCCGTTGGCGCCCAACGGGCCGAAGCCATGGGCATCGTCGACCATCAGCCACGCGCCCTTGGCCTTGGCCTCACGGGCCAGCGCTGGCAAGTCGGCAAGATCGCCATCCATGCTGAACACGCCGTCGGTGACCACCAATGTATTGCCGGTGGCTTTCTCCAGACGCTTGGCCAGACTGCCGGCGTCGTTGTGCAAATAACGATTGAACCGCGCACCGGACAACAGCCCGGCGTCCAGCAATGAGGCGTGGTTGAGTCGGTCTTCCAGCACCGTATCACCCTGCCCGACCAGCGCCGTGACCGCGCCAAGGTTGGCCATGTAGCCCGTGGTAAACAGCAGCGCACGTGGGCGCCCGGTGAGATCGGCCAAGGCCTCTTCGAGTGCGTGATGTGGGCCGCTATGGCCGATCACCAGATGCGAGGCGCCCCCGCCAACGCCCCAGCGCTGGGCACCGGCGCGCCAGGCTTCGATCACTTGCGGGTGATTGGCCAGGCCCAGGTAGTCGTTGTTGCAGAACGCCAGCAATGGCTGGCCGTCGACCACCACCTCGGGCCCTTGCGGGGATTCGAGCAGCGGGCGCTGGCGATAGAGATTTTCGGCACGGCGGGCAGCAAGGCGTGCGGCGAGATCGAAAGACATGCAGGCCTCGAGTGTCAGCACAAGTTTTCTAATGTGAGAGCGGGCTTGCTCGCGAAAGCCTCGTATCAGCCAACAACGCCTTTACTGACAGACCGATTTCGCGAGCAAGCCCGCCCTCACAGGGGTTTTGCATTCCTTCAAAGGAAACGGGGCAGGCTTCAAACCGCCGCGTTATAAAACTGCTCGCTGCTCTTGTGCTCAACCAACGCCTGCTCGATGGCCGCCTGATGCACTTCATCCGAATGCTCTTCGCGGGCTTCCGGCTCAATGCCCAGACGTGCGAACAACTGCATGTCCTTGTCAGCCTGCGGGTTGGCGGTGGTCAGCAATTTGTCGCCGTAGAAAATCGAGTTGGCGCCCGCGAGGAATGCCAGGGCCTGCATCTGCTCGTTCATCGCTTCACGACCAGCGGACAGGCGCACGTGGGATTGCGGCATGAGAATGCGCGCCACCGCGAGCATGCGGATGAAGTCGAACGGATCGACGTCGTCGGCATTTTCCAGCGGCGTGCCAGCGACTTTGACCAGCATATTGATCGGCACCGACTCCGGATGCTCCGGCAGGTTGGCCAACTGAATCAGCAGATTGGCGCGGTCGTCGAGCGACTCGCCCATGCCGAGGATGCCGCCGGAACAGATCTTCATCCCCGACTCACGCACGTAAGCCAGGGTTTGCAGGCGCTCGCCGTAAGTACGGGTGGTGATGATGCTGCCGTAGAACTCAGGCGAGGTGTCGAGGTTGTGGTTGTAGTAGTCGAGCCCGGCCTTGGCCAGCGCTTGGGTTTGATCCTGATCGAGACGACCGAGGGTCATGCAGGTTTCCAGGCCCATGGCTTTCACACCTTCGACCATCTGCAGCACATACGGCATGTCTTTGGCCGATGGGTGTTTCCACGCCGCGCCCATGCAGAAGCGGGTCGACCCGATGGCTTTGGCGCGTGCCGCCTCTTCGAGGACTTTCTGCACTTCCATCAGTTTTTCTTTTTCAAGGCCGGTGTTGTAGTGACCAGACTGCGGGCAGTACTTGCAGTCTTCCGGGCAGGCACCCGTCTTGATCGACAACAACGTCGAGACCTGCACACGGTTAGCGTTGAAATGGGCGCGGTGCACCGTCTGAGCCTGAAACAGCAGGTCGTTGAATGGCTGTACGAAGAGTGCTTTGACTTCGGCCAGTGACCAGTCGTGACGCAGGGTGGCAGTGGTGCTCGCGCTCATGGGTATTTCCTTGGTTATGCTTGGCTGGCGACTGGGAAACGGAATACCCACAGTCGCTACACGGATGTTCGGCATATTTAAGGAAGAGCCATGCGCTGTCAACCACGATACGAAGGACAAGTTTACATCTGTTTAAAAAACGTACAGACCTGTTTGCTGTGCGATGAGCCGGCAGAGGCAGAAACGCCAATGTGCATGGCCTGCGAAGCCGAATTGCCTTGGCTCATGGGCCAATGCCGGACCTGCGCTTTGCCGCTGCCTGAATCCGGCCTGACTTGCGCAGACTGCCTGCTAGAGCCACCGGCGTTCGAACAGGTCGCTGTGCCGTGGCTTTATGGCTTTCCCGTGGACAGTCTGATTACGCGTTTTAAACACAACGCAAAATGGCCGTTTGGCCACCTGCTCGCCGACGTTCTCGGACAATACCTGCAATATCGCTTTGATGAAGATCTGCCTCGCCCCGACGTGTTGTTACCGGTGCCACTCGCCAGCAAACGTCTGCGTCAACGCGGCTTCAATCAAGCGGCGATGCTGGCGCGGTGGTTGAGCCTAAAACTGGACCTGCCTTGCGATGAGCAGGTGCTGTGCAGGATTCAAGACACCCGCGCGCAACAGGATCTGGATGCCAAGGCGCGAAAACGCAATTTGCGCAATGCTTTCGCTTTGACGCCCCAGGTGGATGTACGCGGCCGGCATCTGGCATTGATCGATGACGTGCTGACCACCGGCGCCACGGCTCAGGCGCTCGCTCGATTGTTAATGAACGCCGGCGCGGCAAGGGTTGATGTGTATTGCCTGGCGCGCACCCCGAAATCCGGATCCTGATCAGGCAACCGGCCCTGCGGGCAGGGGCTTGACTCACGCGTTGCCAGCGGCCAATTTCACCTCCCATCGCCAAAGTCAAAAGCGTCCCCCCATGTCCATGCCTTCCCTGTTGTCCCAGCACATCGTCCGACGGCCGCAGCGCATTGCCCTGCTGCAACACATCGCTGAACAGGGCTCGATCACCCGTGCCGCGAAAAGCGCAGGCTTGAGCTACAAAGCCGCGTGGGACGCCATCGATGAGCTGAACAACCTGGCGCAAAAACCCTTGGTCGAGCGTGCGGTGGGCGGTAAGGGCGGCGGCGGGGCCAAACTGTCCAGCGAAGGTGAGCGGGTGCTGCGCCTTTATCAAAAGCTGCAGGCCTTACAGGCGCAGGTGCTGGAAGCGGCGGAAGATGCCAGCGACCTCGACCTGCTCGGTCGACTGATGCTGCGCACCAGCGCGCGCAACCAGTTGCACGGCAAAGTCGTGGCGATCGCCGGCCAGGGTCGCAATGACCTGATCCGCCTGGAGTTGGCCGAAGGTCTTTGCCTCAACGCGCAGATCACCCACGACAGCACCGTGCACCTGGAGCTGCAACCGGGCACTGAAGTGGTGGCGCTGATCAAGGCAGGCTGGCTCGAATTGCTGAGCATCGAGCAACCTGCAACATCTGGTCACAATCTTCTGCGCGGCACGATTGAAGCCATTCTCGACGCTGAAGACGGCCCCAGCGAAGTGCGCATCGCCCTGCCCAACGGCCACACGCTCTGCGCCCTGGCTGAGCCGCTGCAACTTCGCACACGCGGACTGAACGTTGAGCAACCGGTGCACGTACAGTTCTCGCCGTCCAACGTGCTGATCGGCACGCCGCTGTAGGGTCGGCCTGCAACAAAAACTTCATCGCTCCCCATTAAGGTGGCTGCCAAAACCAAGCAGGGAGCCTGATGTGAGCCTATTAGAAGAAAACCAATCCACTGACCTGGAAAAAATGGTCGGCCTCAGCCGTCGCGGCTTCATCGGCGCCGGCGCGCTGTGCGGCGCGGCCATGTTTCTCGGTGGCAGCCTGTTGAGCCGCAGCGCACTGGCCACAGGCGTCAGCGCCGGCAACAGCCGCTTGCTTGGCTTTGAAAGCATTAGCGCCGCGACCACCGACGTCATTACCCTGCCCAAAGGCTATAAGTCCTCGGTACTGATCAGTTGGGGCCAACCGCTGCACAAGAACGGCCCGGCCTTCGATCCGAGTGGCAACGGCACCGCCGCCGCGCAGGAAGTGCAGTTCGGTGACAACAACGACGGCATGAGCCTGTTCGAATTCCCGGATGACAGAAACCGCGCGTTGATGGCGATCAACAACGAATACACCAACTATCGCTACCTCTACCCGCACGGCGGCATGCCGCAATCGGCCGAAGACGTGCGCAAAGCCCTGGCCTGCGAAGGCGTGTCGGTGATTGAAGTGCAACGCAAGAACGGCCAGTGGCAATTCGTTCAAGGCTCGCGCTACAACCGCCGCATCCACGGCAACTCGCCACTGCGTATCAGCGGCCCGGCCGCGGGTCACGACCTGCTGAAAACCCGTGCCGACAAACACGGTAAAAAAGTCCTCGGCACCTTCCAGAACTGCGCCAACGGTAAAACGCCGTGGGGCACGTATCTGACGTGCGAAGAAAACTTCACCGACTGCTTCGGCAGCAGCAACGCCCAGCAGCAGTTCGACCCGGCGCAGAAGCGCTACGGTGTCTCGGCGGCCAGCCGCGAGATCAACTGGCACCCGTTTGACCCGCGTTTCGACATGGCCAAGAACCCCAACGAACTCAACCGCCATGGCTGGGTGGTCGAGATCGACCCGTTCGATCCGCAGTCGACCCCGGTCAAACGCACGGCCCTGGGCCGCTTCAAACATGAAAACGCGGCCCTGGCCGAAACCGACGACGGCCGCGCCGTGGTGTACATGGGCGATGACGAGCGTGGCGAGTTCATCTACAAATTCGTCAGCCGCGACCGCATCAACCACCGCAACGCCAAGGCCAACCGCAATATCCTCGATCACGGCACCCTGTACGTGGCGAAGTTCGATGCCGGTGACGGCAACCCGGACCATCCGAAAGGCCAGGGCCAGTGGATCGAGTTGACCCACGGCAAGAACGGCATCGACGCCAGCAGCGGTTTTGCCGATCAGGCCGAAGTGCTGATCCATGCGCGCCTCGCGGCCAGTGTGGTCGGCGCAACACGCATGGACCGTCCGGAATGGATCGTGGTCAGCCCGAAGGACGGCCAGGTTTATTGCACCCTGACCAACAACGCCAAGCGCGGCGAGGACGGGCAACCGGTGGGCGGGCCGAACCCGCGTGAGAAAAACGTCTACGGGCAGATCCTGCGCTGGCGCACCGACCGCGACGATCATGCGTCGAAGACATTCGCCTGGGATCTGTTCGTGGTCGCCGGCAACCCGGGCGTGCACGCCGGCACGCCGAAGGCTGGCTCGTCGAATATCACTCCGCAGAACATGTTCAACAGCCCGGATGGCCTGGGTTTCGACAAGGCCGGGCGGTTGTGGATTCTGACCGACGGTGACTCCAGCAACGCCGGGGACTTTGCCGGGATGGGTAACAACCAGATGCTTTGCGCTGACCCTGCGACCGGTGAAATTCGCCGGTTCATGGTCGGGCCGATTGGTTGTGAAGTGACCGGGATCAGCTTCTCGCCGGATCAGAAAACCCTGTTTGTCGGGATTCAGCATCCCGGCGAAAACGGCGGTTCGACTTTCCCCGAGCATCTGCCGAACGGCAAACCGCGCTCTTCGGTGATTGCGATTACCCGTGAAGACGGCGCAATAGTCGGCGCCTGACAAACGGCTTTCGCGAGCAAGCCCCACACACATTGGATCTGTGCCGCATTGAAGATTGCAGGTACACAGAAAATCCACTGTGGGTGGGGGCTTGCTCCCGAAGGGGCCCTTACAGGCAGCCTACCATTCAAGGCAAAACCCTCAACCCTTACAGTCTGCGTTACCATGCCGGGCCGGACGCGGCAGCCTGCTGCGCGCAGGAGTCAGCATGGCCCATCCGTTTGAAACCCTCACACCCGACCTCGTCCTCGATGCCGTTGAAAGCATCGGTTTTTTGAGCGATGCACGCATTCTGGCGCTCAACAGCTACGAGAACCGCGTCTATCAGGTCGGCATCGAAGACGGCGAACCGCTGATCGCCAAGTTCTACCGGCCGCAGCGCTGGACCAACGAAGCCATCCTCGAAGAACACAAGTTCACCTTCGAACTGGCCGACGTCGAGATCCCGGTGGTGGCGCCGCTGATCCACAACGGCGAAACCCTGCACGAACACGCCGGTTTCCGCTTCACCCTGTTCCCGCGTCGCGGTGGCCGGGCGCCGGAGCCGGGCAATCTCGATCAGTTGTATCGCCTCGGCCAGTTGCTCGGGCGCATTCATGCCGTCGGTGCGACCAAACCGTTCGAACACCGCGAAGCCCTCGGCGTACAGAACTTCGGCCATGCCTCGCTGACCACGTTGCTCGAAGGCAACTTCATTCCCAAGAGCCTGTTGCCGGCCTACGAATCGGTCGCCCGGGACCTGCTTAAACGTGTTGAAGACGTCTACGCCGCCACGCCGCACCAGAACATCCGCATGCACGGCGACTGTCACCCCGGCAACATGATGTGCCGCGACGAGATGTTCCACATCGTCGACCTCGACGATTGCCGCATGGGTCCGGCGGTGCAGGACATCTGGATGATGCTCGCCGGTGATCGCCAGGAGTGTCTGGGGCAGTTGTCGGAGCTGATGGACGGCTACAACGAATTCCACGACTTCGACCCACGCGAACTGGCGCTGATCGAGCCGCTGCGCGCCCTGCGCCTTATGCATTACAGCGCCTGGCTGGCGCGCCGCTGGGACGACCCGGCGTTTCCACGCAGCTTTCCGTGGTTCGGCACCGAGCGCTATTGGGGCGATCAGGTGCTGGCGTTGCGTGAGCAGTTGTCGGCACTCAATGAAGAACCGCTGAAACTGTTCTGATTCACCACACCCCCTGTAGAAGAGGGCTTGCTCCCGAAGACGGTCTGACATTCAACATTGATGTTGGCTGACACAGCGCCTTCGGGAGCAAGCCCCCTCCCACATTTATCCAGTGTTCACAATTTTCCGACCTTCTCGCTAAGGCATTCACCGACAAACCTCCTTACAATCCCTGCTTTGTTAGCTGCCTAAGCAAGGATTCTGCATGCAAGCCGCCAACCCGCGTCGCGGGTACATTCTGGGCCTGAGTGCCTACATCATCTGGGGCCTGTTCCCGATCTACTTCAAAGCCATCGCCGAAGTCCCGGCGGTCGAGATCATCATCCATCGCGTGCTGTGGTCGGCGCTGTTCGGCGCGCTGCTGCTGATGGTGTGGAAACACCCGGGCTGGTTGCGCGAATTGCTCGACAACCCCAAGCGGCTGGCGATTCTGGCCTTGAGCGGCACGCTGATCGCCGCCAACTGGCTGACCTATGTGTGGTCGGTGAACAACGGGCGCATGCTTGAAGCGAGTCTGGGTTATTACATCAACCCGCTGGTAAACGTGCTGCTGGGGATGTTGATTCTCGGCGAACGCCTGCGGCGCATGCAGTGGGTCGCGGTGGGTCTGGCGGCGGTCGGTGTGGCGCAGCAGGTGTGGCAGGTCGGCAGTCTGCCGTGGGTGTCGCTGGTGCTGGCACTGACCTTCGGTTTCTACGGGCTGATCCGCAAGCAGGCACCGGTCAAGGCGTTGCCGGGGCTGGTGGTGGAAACCTGGATGCTGGTGCCGATTGCCGTCGCATGGCTGCTGTTCAACCCGACCGCGACCAGCGCTCAACCCGAGTTCTGGACGACGTCCGAAGCCTGGTGGCTGGTGGCGGCCGGCCCGGTGACGTTGATTCCGTTGGTGTGCTTCAACGCCGCCACCCGGCACTTGCCCTACACCACCATCGGCTTCCTGCAATACCTGGCGCCCACCCTGGTGTTGTTGCAAGCGGTGTTGCTGTTCGGTGAGCACTTGTCGTCCAGCACCTTGGTGGCGTTTATCTTCATTTGGGCCGGTCTGGCCGTCTACAGCGTCGATGCGTGGATAAGTCTGCGCCGACGCAGCTGATCAAAAAACGCACAACACTTCGCAGGCCACGGTTCTCGTGGCCTGTATCGTTCCTTCCCAAGCTTATCCACAGCGTGATCCCCGCCGTTTGTGCGCAACTCACTGAATACTGGCGATTTTTTGATCAGTATCCGCAAAACCACGGCGGGCGTGGCGTTGCGGGCAGTCTCTACAGGTTATCCACAGGCAGGTGCACGTTTAAACTGGATAACCCGTGCAGCGCCTAAACCTCTGTGCGTAATACCAGTTCCACCATCAAATCATCGGCCAGGGTTTCCAGGCGCGATTGCAGCACGTCGAGCGACAGCGTCAGCGGCACCGCGAGAATCGCTTCGGCATGGAACAACGGCTCGCTGCTCATCGGTGCCGGCCGCACTTCGGTCACCAGACGTTCGAGGTTTACACCCTGCTCGCTCAGCAAGCGGGTGATGTCGCGCACAATGCCCGGGCGATCATTGCCCACCAGTTCCATGGCGATCGGTTTCCAGGTGCAGGATTGCTCGATACCACTTTCGGCAATCAACACGCGAATGCCATGCGCCGACAGTGTTTGTAGGGCATCGACTAATTCGTCGTAAGCCTCTGCCGGCACGCCGACCCGCAGAATCCCGGCAAACTGCCCGGCCATCCGCGACATGCGGCTTTCCAGCCAGTTCCCCCCATGCTCGGCGATACATTGGGCGATGCGCTCTACCTGCCCGGGCTTGTCCGGGGCGAAAACAGTGAGTACGAGATGGTCCATGGCGCAGCCCTCTTGTCATGACTTTTGTTATAGAAGGGCAAGTATAGGCAAGGGATGAACAGTCGCCTCAGACGCTCGAGACAACAAATCGTGTACAAGTTTTTATATTTAGCTGGAACAATCCATTGGTTTTTTGAGAACATCCCGTTCCGCGCTGTGACCGCAATGCGTCATGGAGTCGCAGAACGACGTTATTAGTCTCATTTTCACAAGCGCAACGCATCATGTAGTATGCCTCGGCGCGCACTACATAACGCTGGATCGATGTCTGCCCAAGGCACGTTCGCAACCCTGAAAGCCCCGTCATCAAGGCCCCAAGCCGTTGATTGGTCCCAGCCCAGCCGCCAGCAATGGCATGTACTGGTCGGAAGGTTTGTGGTTTAAATGGCCAGAGGCTTCATTGTTAAATTGAAGAGCTGAAAAGCGAAATAGCTGAGCAGAGTGAGGCAAGCAATGACTGAACACGTTCAAGTCGGTGGCCTGCAGGTCGCCAAAGTCCTGTTCGACTTCGTGAACAACGAAGCCATTCCCGGTACCGGCCTCACCGCCGACGCATTCTGGGAAGGTGCCGACAAGGTCATTCACGACCTGGCACCGAAGAACAAAGCCCTACTCGCCAAACGCGATGACTTCCAGGCTCGCATTGATGCCTGGCATCAGGAACGCGCAGGCCAGGCGCACGATGCCGTGGCCTACAAAGCCTTCTTGCAGGAAATCGGTTATCTGCTGCCAGAAGCGGCTGATTTCCAGGCAACGACGCAAAACGTCGATGACGAAATCGCCCGTACCGCCGGCCCGCAACTCGTGGTTCCGGTGATGAACGCCCGCTTTGCGCTCAATGCTTCGAACGCCCGCTGGGGTTCGCTGTATGACGCCCTTTACGGCACCGACGCGATCAGCGAAGACGGTGGCGCGCAAAAAGGCCAAGGCTACAACAAGGTGCGCGGCGACAAAGTCATCGCCTTCGCCCGTGCATTCCTCGACGAAGCCGCGCCACTGGCCGCGGGCTCCCACGTCGATTCGACCGGTTACAAAATCGCTGACGGCAAACTGCTGGTCACCCTCAAGGGCGGCAGCAACAGCGGTCTGCGTGACGATGCTCAACTGATCGGTTTCCAGGGCGACGCCAACGCGCCAATCGCGATCCTGCTGAAACACAACGGTCTGCATTTCGAAATCCAGATCGACGCCAGCACCCCGGTCGGCCAGACCGATGCCGCCGGCGTCAAAGACGTCCTGATGGAAGCGGCGCTGACCACCATCATGGACTGCGAAGACTCCGTGGCGGCCGTCGATGCCGACGACAAAGTGGTGATCTACCGCAACTGGCTCGGCCTGATGAAGGGCGATCTGTCGGAAGAAGTCGCCAAGGGCGGCCAGCGCTTCACCCGCACCATGAACCCGGATCGCAGCTACACCACGCCCACTGGCGGTGAAGTGACTCTGCACGGCCGCTCGCTGTTGTTCGTGCGCAACGTCGGCCACCTGATGACCATTGACGCGATTCTCGACAAAGACGGCAACGAAGTGCCGGAAGGCATTCTCGACGGTCTGCTGACGTGCCTGGCGGCCATGCACAACCTCAACGGCAACACGTCGCGCAAGAACACCCGCACCGGTTCCGTCTACATCGTCAAACCGAAAATGCACGGCCCGCAAGAAGCGGCGTTCACCAACGAACTGTTCGGCCGCATCGAAGACGTGCTGGGTCTCAAACGCAACACGCTGAAAGTCGGGATCATGGACGAGGAGCGCCGCACCACGGTCAACCTCAAGGCTTGCATCAAGGCTGCCAGCGAGCGCGTGGTGTTTATCAACACCGGTTTTCTCGACCGCACCGGCGATGAAATCCATACCTCCATGGAAGCCGGCCCGATGGTGCGCAAGGCCGACATGAAGGCTGAGAAGTGGATCGGCGCCTACGAGAACTGGAACGTTGATATCGGTCTGAGCACCGGCCTGCAAGGTCGCGCACAAATCGGTAAAGGCATGTGGGCCATGCCGGACCTGATGGCGGCGATGCTCGAGCAGAAAATCGCTCACCCGCTGGCCGGTGCCAACACCGCATGGGTCCCCTCGCCGACCGCCGCCGCGCTGCACGCGCTGCACTACCACAAGGTCGACGTGTTCGCCCGTCAGGCCGAACTGGCCAAACGTGCCCGCGCTTCGGTGGACGACATCCTGACCATCCCGCTGGCGGTCAACCCGAACTGGACGCCGGAGCAGATCAAGAACGAACTGGACAACAACGCCCAGGGCATTCTCGGTTACGTGGTGCGCTGGATCGATCAGGGCGTCGGTTGCTCGAAAGTGCCGGACATCAATGACGTCGGCCTGATGGAAGACCGTGCCACGCTGCGTATCTCCAGCCAGCACATCGCCAACTGGCTGCGCCACGGTATCGTCACCGAAGCGCAAGTGATGGAAAGCCTCAAGCGCATGGCGCCGGTGGTGGATCGTCAGAACGCCAACGACCCGCTGTACCGCCCGCTGGCACCGAACTTCGACAGCAACATCGCCTTCCAGGCGGCGGTCGAACTGGTGATCGAAGGCACCAAGCAGCCCAACGGCTATACCGAGCCGGTGCTGCACCGCCGTCGTCGCGAGTTCAAGGCTGCCAACGGCCTGTAACCCTGCGTAGATGCCGGACATGAAAAAGCCCTGATCGGAAGATCGGGGCTTTTTTATGGTTCATCACAACCACTGGAGATCCATTGTGAGAGCGGTTTTTTCGGTGTGGCTTGAACGTCAGGGGTCGATCCCCAATTCGTGTTTGACCAGACCGAGCAACTTGCCCGTATCAATGGGTTTGAGCAGAAAGTCCACCACGCTCAAATGCATCGCCGCAATGGCGTCCTTCACATCGGCATCGCCAGACACAATGATGATCGGCATCGCTGCCCTTACCGACTCACGCACCTGGCGAATCAAGTCCAACCCACCGACATTGCCCATGCGCAAATCGGTGATCAACAGACCAATCGATGGTTTCTCCGCCAGCATCTTCAGCGCGGCCTCGCCACTGGCCGCGGTCAGGCACCGAATGCCGTCCAACGCCAGAATCTCCGACAACAGCTCCCGAGCGTCCTTGTCGTCATCGACGATCAATACACGCTGCGCAGGAGGGTCAGGTTCGAGCATTACAGCACTGAGCGCTTCACGCTCGGCGTCGCTCAAAATATCGTGGTCGGGCATAGCGTTCTCTACGTTTTCAAATCATCACCTGGCACAGTCGTCAGACAACGCCAGGCAGAGCTTCAATGTGCACTTCGTCGGATTTTTTTCCAAGAGGTCGGACAGAAGAATTCCCGACTGATTTTGTAGGGCACTTCCCAAATATGCCCAACGGCATGACGAACCTAGACTTACGTCCAATGGGCACCCTGCACGAGGGGGCCGACCATGGGGGCAACGATCCGACAACAACAATTCGAAAAAGACTGCGGTAATGGTTATGAGTAAAGCGGACGCCTTCACCCAGGCTGGGAGAACCGCCGTGTTGCAGAACATTCAGGGCACCCTGCAGTTTCTCCAGCGCTTCCCGCCCTTCAATCAAATGGAACACGCCCACCTGGCTTATCTGGTGGAGCAATGTCAGCTGCGTTTCTACGGGCAGGGCGAGAGCATCATCAAACCCGCCGATGGCCCGGTCGAACACTTCTATATCGTCAAGCAGGGCCGCGTCGTCGGCGAACGCCCGCACACGGCCAAGGGCGGCACCGAGACCACCTTTGAAATCACCACCGGCGAGTGCTTTCCCCTGGCCGCGTTGCTGGGTGAGCGAGCGACACGCACCGCGCACTTGGCCGGCGAGGACACCTTCTGCCTGCAACTGAACAAACTGGCGTTCATCAAACTGTTCGCCCTCTCCAATGCCTTCCGCGACTTCGCCTTGCGCGGGGTCAGCAGCCTGCTCGATCAAGTCAACCAGCAAGTCCAGCAGAAAGCCGTGGAAACCCTCGGCACGCAATACTCGCTCAACACCCGTCTCGGTGAACTGGCCATGCGTCACCCGGTGACGTGCAGCCCTGCCATGCCACTGCGTGCAGCGGTGAAGCTGATGCACGAGCAACAGGTCGGCAGCATCGTCGTGGTGGATGAGCACAAAGCGCCGCTGGGGATTTTCACCCTGCGCGACCTGCGTCATGTGGTGGCCGACGGTGTGGCCGATTTCGGCGAAGCCATCGAGCGCCACATGACCCAGGCGCCCTTCTATCTTTCGCCCAACCACAGCGCCTTCGACGCGGCCATTGCCATGACCGAAAGGCACATCGCCCACGTCTGCCTGGTCAAGGATCAGCGCCTGTGCGGCGTGGTGTCCGAGCGCGATCTGTTTTCCTTGCAGCGGGTCGATCTGGTGCATCTGGCCCGCACGATCCGCAGCGCGCAACGCATCGAGCAACTGGTGATCCTGCGCGGCGAGATCGGCCAACTGGTCGAGCGCATGCTCGCCCACGGCGCCTCTTCAACCCAGATCACCCACATCATCACCCTGCTCAACGATCACACCGTGTGCCGCGTAATCGAACTGACCCTCGCCGAAAAAGGCGACCCGGGCGTACCGTTCAGTTGGCTGTGTTTCGGCAGCGAAGGCCGGCGCGAGCAAACGCTGCACACCGATCAGGACAACGGCATTCTGTTCGACGCCCGCGATGCCGTGCATGCAGCAGAGATTCGCGCAAATTTGCTGCCAATTGCCCAGCAGATCAATCAGAGCCTGGCGCAATGCGGCTTCACCCTGTGCAAGGGCAACATCATGGCCGGCAACCCTGAGCTGTGTTTGTCCCGGGCAGAATGGGCGCGGCGGTTCGCGGCATTCATTCGCGAGGCGACGCCGGAGAATCTGCTCGGGTCGAGCATTTACTTCGATCTGCGCGTGGTCTGGGGCGATGAACAGGGTTGCGCGCAACTGCGCCGGGGGATTCTCGATCAGGTCGGCGACAACCGTTTGTTCCAGCGCATGATGGCCGACAACGCCTTGCGTAATCGCCCGCCGGTCGGGCGTTTCCGCGAGTTTGTGCTGGCGCGCAAGAATGGCGAGAAAGCCACCCTCGATCTGAAGGTCCAGGGCCTGACGCCGTTCGTGGACGGCGCACGATTGCTCGCGCTGGCCAACGGCATCGACGCCAACAACACCCTCGAGCGCTTGCGCCAACTGGTGGATAAAGAAGTCATCGAACCGCTGGACGGCGCGGCGTATGAAGAGGCTTATCACTTCATTCAGCAAACGCGCATGCAGCAGCATCAGATCCAGACGCGCGAGAACCTGCCGTACTCCAACCGTGTCGACCCCGACAGCCTCAATCATCTGGATCGACGCATCCTGCGCGAATCCCTGCGCCAGGCTCAACGCCTGCAAAGCAGCCTGACCCTGCGGTATCAGTTATGAGCCTGTTCTCGTGGCTGCGGCCGGCCAGTGCGGCGCTGCCAGCGGATCTGCAGCAACGCCTGGGGCAACTGCCGGCGATCAGCGAGCTGAGTGAATGCAGCCTGCGCGAACAACGCTGGGTCGTGCTGGACCTGGAAACCACCGGGCTGAACCTGAACAAGGATCGGGTGTTGTCGATTGGCGCCGTGGTGATCGAGGACGGCGCGATCGATTTCAGCCAGCAGTTCGAACGCACGCTGCAATGTCGTGAACTCAAGCTCAGTCCCAGTGTGTTGATCCACGGTCTGGGGCCCAACGCGATTGCCGCCGGCAGCGATCCGGCCGAGGCATTGCTGGCGTTCATGGAGTTTGCCGGTGACAGCCCCGTGCTGGCGTTCCATGCGCCATTCGACCAGCACATGCTTGGGCGGGCACTGAAGGAACATCTGCGGCACAAGTTGCAGCATGTGTTTCTGGATGTCGCCGAGATTGCGCCGATGCTGTGCCCGCAAGCGAACATTCGTGAGGCCGGGCTGGATGAGTGGATCGACTGGTTCAAGCTTGAGGTGTTCGAGCGACATAACGCGAGTGCCGATGCGCTGGCGACGGCAGAGCTGGCGTTGATTCTCTTCAGCCGAGCACGGGGGCAGCAGATTGATAGCCCATTGAATCTTCAACAGCGCTTGAGCCAGTGGAAGCGACGGCGGCAGGTGCCGTCCTTCTAGATCGTCACCCATCAAATCCCTCGCCAGGTACGCCGCATCTGACTAGGCTAACCTCCTGCTCTTCGTCGACCACCGAGGTTCCCCATGTCCACACCCAGCATGACCCTGTTCCACAACACGCTCTCCCCGTTCGTTCGCAAAGTGATGGTGATGCTGCACGAAACTGGCCAGCAGGATCGCGTCACCTTGCAAGACTGTGTCCTCAGCCCGGTCAGCCCGAGTGCCGAGCTCAACGCCGACAACCCGTTGGGCAAGATCCCGGCCCTGCGTCTGGCCGACGGCAATGTCATCCATGACAGCCGCGTGATCCTCGACTACCTCGACCACCAACATGTCGGCAATCCGCTGATCCCCCGTGACGGCTCGGCCCGCTGGCGCCGCCTGACCCTGGCCTCGATGGCCGACGGGATCATGGATGCGTCGGTGATGGTGCGTTACGAGCAGGTGCTGCGTGCCCCGGAAAAACACTGGGACGAGTGGATCGAGGCCCAGCGCGACAAGATCCGTCGCACCCTGGCCCTGCTGGAAAGTGATGCGATTGCCGAGCTGACCTGCCATTTCGATATTGCTGCGATCAGCGTGGCCTGTGCCCTGGGTTACCTCGACCTGCGCTTCCCGGATCTGGGCTGGCGCGAGGCCAATCCGCAATTGGCCCACTGGTTCACTGAAGTGAGCTTGCGACCGTCCATGATCGCGACCCTGCCCAAACCTTAAATCGGCGGCGCTTGTTCCGGCCTCTTCGCGAGCAAGCCCGCTCCCACACTGGATTTCGGTAGGCAGGTTCTGTGTGTGGCTTGCCAGCGATGGCACCACCGCGGTGCCGGCGGAAGTGACGCAAAGATCAGCGTCACCAACACCTCAGCCTCTCGCTGATCCTCACGCAACCCGCTCATTGCATCGCCCCCACGTCAAACTCCAGTGGTTTGGCCGGTTTCTGACCGATCCCGTACCAATCCAGTTTGCGCGTCAGCACCATGAACACGCCGAGCAAGCCGAACAGCAACAGCGAGCCCATCAGCAGCGCGTAATCCTCGGCGCTGAGCAACCCGTAAAGCAGGCCATACAACGCTGCCAATCCCGCCGAAAAACACAAACCGTGTCGCACGCTGTGCAAGACGTGGCAGACGTAAAACCCGATCAATAACACGCAGCCACTGGCCGACAGCAGATACGCCAGGGCAAAGCCGATGTGCTCCGACAACGACAGCAGCAACAGATAAAAAAACGCCAGCGCCACACCCACCAACGCGTATTGCACCGGGTGCACTGCCAGGCTCTTGAGCACTTCGAACAGGAAGAAACCGGCGAACGTCAGGACAATGAACAGCAGCGCATATTTGATCGCCCGGTCACTCTTCAGATACTGATCCACCGGATCGATGAAACTCACCCCGAAGCTGCGGGCATTGAACCCATCGCAATCATTGCCGCTCACGCAACGGCTCATGGCGTCTTGCAGGTTGGTAGAAAAAAACGTGGTCTGCCAGTCGGCGCTGAAACCGGCGTCGTTGATTTCACGTTTGGCCGGGAGGAAGTTGCCGATGAAGCTGGGGTGCGGCCAGTTGGCAGTGAGGCTAACGCTGCTGCTCCTGCCCACCGGTAGCACCTGCAACGAACCGGTGCCTTGCAGGCGCAGATCGAAACCGAACGCCAGTTCGTTGGCTTTACGGGTATCGAGCAGTGGCAGCGTTACCCGCACCCCCTCACCCAGCCAACCGACCTGAGTACCGGGAACGAAGTCCAGACGCTGGCCGTCGAGCTCCAGTTTCAAAGCGTTTTCGATCCCGCGAATGTCGCTGATGCCGACCGCCAGAAACGGCGCATCGAACTGGTAATCGCTGAAATCTTCCTGGATGCCCAATTGCGCCGGTAGCGAAAAACTGCCGGTGATGCGGTTATCGGCATGGAACAACCGCGCCTCGTAGATACCCCGGGCACGCAGTTCGGTTTGCACCTGGCCATCGAGTTCGAAGCGCTCGGGCAAAAAATACAAACGCCCACGCTCCTCGCTTGGTTCGTCGTAACGCTGCTCGGTCTTGTCGTTGATCTTCCAGTTGTGAATCACTTTGCGATACGGCACCACCATCACCGGCCCGCTCAATTGCTGGCTGTAACTGGAACTGCGGGCAATGTCTTCCAGCACCCCGTCGCGCCGTTGCTGGCGATCATCGATAACCCCGTCGATCATCAGCAAAGGGATGAGCAACAGCAGGATCAACAGGGCAATCGCCCCGAGCTTTATGGTCAGATTCTTGTTCATGGGACTCTCCCTGTTTTGATCGGCAGAGTCTGGTTGGCGTGTGTGGGAGGAATGTGGGGGAAATATGGAGATTGTATGGAGACTTCACCGAGCCCTTCGCGACTCGGTCTCAAGGCAAGCGCAAAGTCACTTCAACGCCATTTTCAACATTGCGGATGCTCATCGACCCACCATGTAATTTGACGACCTCTTCGACGAAGTTGAGCCCCAGCCCGGTACTCTTGCGCCCACTGTCCGGGCGCGGCAACGAGTAAAACCGCTCGGTCAAACGCGGCAAGGCGTAGTCGGGAATCTGCGCCGTTTCATTGAACAAGCGAAACTCAACCTGCTCGCCCACCCGCTCGGCGCTGAAGCGCAACAACCCCTGCAGTGGCGTGAAATCCAGCGCGTTCTCCAGCAGATTGCCCAGCGCCTGACGCAACAGAAAGGGCTCACCCATCAGCAGCAGATCCGCCGCCACAGCCTGCTCAATGCGCAACTGTTTACCCTCGATGCGCGCCGCCTGCCCTTGCAGCAACTCATCCACAAGCACCGCCAGAGGCACCGCAGTGCGCTCTTCCAGCCCCTGACGCTGTTCAACTTGCGCCAGATTGAGCAACCGCTCGATCAACTGCTGCATCCGCGCACTTTCGCTGTCGATGTTGCTGACAAAACGCATTCGCTGAACCGCGGGCATTTCACCTTGCAGCAACTCCGCCGCACCACGAATCGCCGCCAGGGGGCTTTTCAGTTCATGGGTCAGCGTGTGCACGTAACGCTCGACGTAGGCCTTGCCTTCCAGTTGCGTGCGCATCTGCTCCACCGCTGTCGCAAGCTGCTCCAACTCACCACCGCGATAGTGCGGCACTTCCACCCGCCGCCCTTCACTGACGGCCTGGGCGTAACCGGTCAAACGATGCAGCGCACGGCTCAACCACCACGACAGCAAGGCGCCGAACAACAGACCGAGGCCGATGAGCCCGGCACCATAAAACAGCAGGCGCCGTTCGGTGCGATCAACATAAGGTTGCAATGAGCTGTTGGGCTTGGCGACGGTCACCACACCAATGATCTGACCCTTGTCGCGGATCGGCGCGCCGACGTGCATCACCGAGGACGCGGGGTCATCCGGATCGCTGCGGCTGGAGCGTGCGCCGTACTCGCCACGCAACGTCAGATAGACGTCGTTCCAGCGCGAATAATCCTGCCCCACCGCCACGCCACTGGAATCGAGCACGACGATGCCCTTGGCGTCGGTGACGTAAATGCGATGGTTGACCTGGTTTTTCGGCAGCCCCCAGATCGTCGCTCGCGGTTGGCGTTCGCCGTAGGCGCGCAGCAACTCGGGCCAGCGGTTCTCGCTGAGGGTGCCGGCCTTGAAATCGTCGCGCAGGATTTCCGCCAGCAGGTTGGCGGTGTCGACCAGGGTTTCTTCGGTGGACTGACGCACGCCGGGACGGATCTCCTCCATCACCGTGTTGAGCACGAAATAGCCGGTCAGGCCGACAAACAGCACATACACCAGGAATATCCGCAGGCCCAACGACATCAGCTATGCCCCGGGCTGTAGCTGTAACCGAGGCCGCGATGCGTCTGGATCGGTTCGGCCTCGGCCCGCACCAGACGCAACTTGGCGCGCACGCTTTTGATGTGGCTGTCGATGCTGCGCTCGTAACCGGCGTCGGCCGCGACGCCCAGTGCATCGAGCAATTGCTCGCGGCTGAACACCCGCTCCGGTTGTTCAAGCAGGCATTGCAACAGACGGAATTCGTGACGGGTCAGGCTCAGCGCCTGGCCGCGATAGCTGATCTGCACACGTTCCGGATCGATGCGAAACAGCCCTGACGTGGCGTCGATGATGGGGCGCGGCGCCATGCGTTTAAGGATAGCCCGGACTCGCGCCGCCACTTCCCGTGGGCTGAACGGCTTGACCACGTAGTCGTCGGCGCCGATCTCCAGGCCCACCACACGGTCGATTTCGGCATCGCGGGCGCTGAGGAACAGCACCGGCACTTCGCTGAAACGCCGCAACTGTTTGCAGGTCTCGAAACCGCTGATGTCCGGCAGACCGATATCGAGGATGAGCAGATCCGCCGGCGTCTGCCGTTGATGTGCCAGCGCCGCCGCGCCGAGGCTCACCCAAGTGGTGGTGAACCCCTCGCCCTGCAAGGCAAAAATCAGCGTGTCGGCAATCGCCGCTTCGTCTTCGACAATCAGAATATGAGGCATGGCGTCCGAGCCTGTGGGTTAGGTGCGCGAACGGTGCCCCAAGCCTGACGTTACGTCAATGAGACCACTTGGCTCAGCAGTCCGGTTTGTCAGCGGTGAAGCGCCGCGCCGGATTCACTGCCGCGCCGAATTCACGCAAGGCCTTGGCACCGATCAGCAGCGGATAGTTGAAATTGCTGCGGTCGGTCAGGTTGACCTCCACGGTGCGTTTGACGTCACCCAGGCACAGTTCCAGATCGACCACCGGGCGCTTGGCGACTTCAGTGGTGTCGCCCTCGTCCTCTTCATCCGAGCGGCTCTTGATCTTGCTGATCCGCGCGACTTTGTGTTCGTAGACCTTGTTGCTGGCGTCCTTGGTGGCGAGGCGGAAGCGCACCCAGTTTTCACCGTCGCGGGTGAAGGTCTCGATGTCTTTGGCCGACAGCGAGGCGGTCAGCGCGCCGGTGTCCATCTTGGCCTTGAGTACTTCACCGCCGATTTCCGGCAGCGCAATGTATTCGTAACGCCCGTACAGGGTCGGCTCGGCGGCCATGACCGGCAGGGCGACGAGGGCAAACAGTGCAAGGAGGGATTTCACGTAGAGGGCTTCCTTGAAAAATGAGGGCGGCAGACGCGAGATTTTAGACACTCATTGAAGCATTCGTTCGCCTTGACCGGCCTTCGCGAGCAAGCCCGCTCCCACAAGGGGAACGCATTTCAAAATGTGGGAGCGGGCTTGCTCGCGAAGAGGCCAGAACAGTCAATACGCATTTAACCCGCACAATACCGGTACAAAAGTGAAACATTCGTCAGCGCAAATTTGGTCTGCCGCCCGAAGCTGCTTATCATGGCGCGCCCATCCAACGTCATAGAGTTGCTTATGCGCCGCCTGCTCACCGGCTGTTTCGTCACCCTGCTGCTGTTGCTCAACACCCTGATCCTGATCGGGCCGTTGATGGTCTTTGCCCTGCTCAAACTGGTGGCGCCCGGCCGCTGGCGCGACTATGCGTCGTGGGCGGTGATGTGGATCGCCGAGACCTGGGCCGAGATCGACAAGCTGATTTTCCACCTGTGCATCCCCACTCAATGGGACATTCGCGGCGGCGACGATCTGCGCGGTGACACCTCTTATCTGGTGGTCAGCAACCATCAGTCGTGGGTGGATATTCCGGCGCTGATCCAGACGCTCAACCGGCGCACGCCGTTCTTCAAGTTTTTCCTCAAGAAAGAGCTGATCTGGGTGCCGTTCCTGGGGCTGGCGTGGTGGGCGCTGGATTACCCGTTCATGAAGCGCTACACCAAGGCGTTTCTGGCGAAACACCCGCAACTGGCGGGCAAGGATCTGGAAATCACCAGGCAGGCCTGCGAGCTGTTCAAGCGCCAACCGGTCACCGTGGTGAATTATCTGGAAGGCACTCGCTACACCTGCGCGAAAAGTGCGCAGCAGCAATCACCGTTCAAGCATTTGCTCAAGCCCAAGGCAGGCGGCGTGGCGTTTGTATTGGCGGCGCTGGGTGAGCAACTGGATGCGATTCTCGATGTGACGGTGGTTTATCAACAGCCAAACATCCCGGGCTTCTGGGACTTGATCAGCGGCAACGTGCCGAAGGTGATCATCGACATCAAGACCCGCGAACTCGACCCGGCGCTGTGGCAGGGCGATTACGAAAACGATCCGGTGTTTCGCCAGAAGGTCCAGAGCTGGGTCAACCAACTCTGGAACGAGAAGGATCAGCGCATTGGCGAACTGAAAAACGCGCGCCGCTGAATCAGCTACCGGTGCCCGCGCCCCAGATGCTGCCCAGGCTCTGCAGGAGCGGGCCACCGACACCTTGATCACCGAGGTATTTGAGGAGCACCGGGGCAAACTGGCCGATCATCCCGCTGTCCATGCCCAAGGCGCCGAAGGCGTTGTTCAGATCGCTGGTGTTCTTGACGTTGCCCAGTGCGTTTTCCAGTCCGGCTGACTTGCCCGACGAGCCCAGCAACCCGCTCAACGCCGCCAGGTTGCCGCTACCGCCCGACAGCTTGTCGATGCCTGGCACTTCTTTGGCCAACTGCGAATAATCGGTGCTGCTCAATTGGTTCTTGGCCAAGCCAAGCATGGCGCTCGTGCCGCCGACGGCTTGCTGAGGGGTAACCCCCAGACCGGTGACGGCTTGCAGCAAACCGGCCGTTTCCGAGGTCGGCGCAGCGGCGGTGGCAGCGTTGCCGCCCTGCATGCTCGAAGCAGCCTTGGTCACATCGTCCAGGCTGAACCCGGCAAACACCGGGCTGGCCGCAAGGGTCATCAGCGAAGCCATGGCAATACCGCGTGAAATCTTCATTCAGACATCCTCTTGCGCTGTGAAAACCGCCCGTCAATGAACGGTAAAACTGCCGGTTTGACCGGGCATCCGCCGGCATGTTCCAAGCCAGCGCATCCATTTTCAGCATAGCCACGTATACAGATCGTGAAACCCTGGAATGATCGCGATGAATGGCATAACCGCTGTCGCTGGACTAGCCTGTGAACAGCCCGATACTCACCTTCGTCGCCGAACCTTTGCCTGGAGAGTCGTCATTTCCCTCGCCGACACCGATCAGTTGCGACAGTTGTTGGCCCAGTGTTCACTGGGCGATCGTCGCGCCTTCGAAACCCTGTACCGCAGCGTCGGCCCGCGCCTGCACGGCGTGGCCCTGCGGTTCATGGGCCGCAGCGATCTGGCGGAAGAAGTGCTGCAGGAAAGCTTCGTGCGCATCTGGAACAACGCCTCGCGCTACGAAGCGCACCTGTCGGCACCAATGACCTGGATGATCAACATCACTCGCAACCAAGCCATCGACCAGTTGCGCAAACACCGCGACCGGCCGCTGAGCGATGTCGAACAGGACGCGCTGGCGGACGAAGGTCCTTCAGCACACGACCAATTGAGCAGCGCCCGCGAAGCCCACGCCTTGAACCGCTGCCTGGACAGCCTCGACGGCATGCAACGTCAGTCGATCAGCGTCGCCTACTTTCAGGGATTGTCGTGCACGGAGCTGGCCGAACACCTGGCCACGCCGCTGGGCACGGTGAAATCGTGGATTCGCCGTGGCATGGAACGCCTGCGCCGGTGCCTTGAATCATGAACTACCAGACCCCAGCCCTGCGCCGCGCCCTCGCCGCCGATTACGCCATTGGTTTGATGGGCTCGGCAGCACGGCGACGTTTTGAACAGTTGCTGCTCGACGACGCGGCGCTGCGGGCTGAACTGGCGCAATGGCAAGACACGCTGGCGACCCTCACCGAATCCCTGCCGGAACAACCAGTGCCCGACCGCGTGTGGCATGGCATTACCGCGCGGATTGAGCCGCAAGTCCTGCATGTGCCGGAAAAACGTCCGTTCTGGAACTGGCTGCGCGTCACGGCGGCGCTGTGTTCGATCGTGGTTTTGGTATTCCTCGGCTCGCTGTACAACCGCGATGACGCCCGCTACAGCGCAACCCTGCTGAGCGCCGACGCGCAACCAGCGCTGAAGATTGAAGCGCATGCCGATTATTTGCAGGTCGAGCCGCTGACCCTGGCTGTCGTCGATCCCGCTCGCAGCCTGGAGTTGTGGGCGATTCCAGCCGATGGCAAGCCGATCTCGCTGGGGGTGATACCCACGGGGGGCAAAGGCAGAGTTGAGTTGAGTGATGCGCAGAAGGTGTTGATTGGTCAGCCGATTGCGCTGGCTGTGAGTCTTGAGCCTAAGGGTGGTTCGCCAACAGGAAAACCGACTGGGCCGGTGTTGTATCAAGGGGCGCTGGCGACGTTGTAATTGGATAGTAATTAAAAAGAAAAGAACAATCGCGAAAAAGCATAAAAAACTGTCAGTTCTAACAGTTGGCAGCTTTCATTATCAAAGAGAAAATTTCCGCTCCTACTATGTAATGGAGTACAAATGATGAAGCTGAAAATTGTCTCGGGTGTTCTGGTTAGTCTGGCCATGATGAGCACTGCCTATGCAGGAACTTGCTCGACTCTCTCGGTAACCCATTCTCAAGGTGCCGAGGATCTCACCTTCACCTCTGCACGCTTGAAAGACAAAGACAGCGCCAATTCCGTTGTCATTTGTCGCTACAACGGCAAAGACGACCTCGGCGCCTCGTCCGGTTACAGGAACGGTACTCCGGTTAAAGCCACTGGAACCGGTTGGAAAGATAAGGAAGGTAAACCTTCGGATGATTGCGTAGTCACCGATGGTGACGTCAGCAAATGCTCGTTTGAAGAAAAGAATTAATAACACGTAAAAAAGGGCAACCCCAGGGTCGCCCTTTTTATATGCGTGGAACTTACGCCGCACTAAACAACTTGTGCGGATCAATCACAAACTTCTTCGGCACGCCGGCATCGAACTCGCCGTAACCTTCCGGCGCCTGATCGAGGCTGATGACTTGCACGCCCACCACTTCGGCGATGTTGATGCGATCCCACATGATCGCCTGCATCAGTTGGCGGTTGTACTTCATCACAGGCGTTTGGCCGGTGTGGAAGCTGTGGGATTTGGCCCAGCCCAGACCGAAGCGAATGCTCAGGCTGCCCATTTTCGCGGCAGCGTCCACGGCGCCCGGATCTTCGGTGACGTACAGACCGGGAATGCCGATCTTGCCCGCTACGCGCACCACGCCCATCAGCGAGTTGAGCACGGTGGCCGGCGCCTCGGCTTTGACGCCGTCGTGGCCGTGGCCGCGTGCCTCGAAGCCGACGCAGTCCACTGCGCAATCGACTTCCGGTTCGCCCAGCAGCGCGGCGATCTGTTCGTGCAGCGGCGTGTCTTTGGACAGGTCGACGATTTCAAAACCCTGCGCCTTGGCGTGGGCCAGGCGGATGGTGTTGACGTCACCGACGATCACCACAGCAGCGCCCAGCAAACGTGCCGAAGCCGCAGCGGCCAGACCGACCGGGCCGGCGCCGGCAATGTAAACGGTGCTGCCCGGGCCAACGCCGGCAGTAACCGCGCCGTGATAACCGGTCGGCAGAATGTCGGAGAGGCAGGTCAGGTCACGGATTTTCTCCATGGCCTTGTCGCGATCCGGCAGTTTCAGCAGGTTGAAGTCGGCGTACGGCACCAGCACATATTCGGCCTGGCCACCGGTCCAGTCGCCCATGTCGACATAGCCATAGGCGCCGCCGGCACGGGCCGGGTTGACGGTCAGGCAGACGCCGGTGTGTTGCTCTTTGCAGGAACGGCAGCGCCCGCAAGCCACGTTGAACGGAACGGAAACCAGATCACCGATTTTCAGGTTTTCGACGTCGGAGCCTTTTTCGATCACTTCGCCGGTGATCTCATGACCCAGCACCAGACCGGTCTGCGCCGTGGTACGGCCGCGCACCATGTGCTGGTCGGAGCCGCAGATGTTGGTGGAAACCACCTTGAGAATGACCCCGTGCTCGATCTTGCGACCGCGCGGGTCCTGCATTTTCGGATAGTCGATTTTCTGTACTTCGACCTTGCCAGCGCCGAGATACACCACACCACGATTGCCAGACATGCTTTCACCTCGCTGTTGTTTTTATGGAACCGCGTTGCCCAGGCAGGCAGCGCGTTAAGTGCTCGGGTTATTGCTTGTGGGTGCTGCGTTGTCAGTAATGGCTCCTTCGCGAGCAAGCCGGCTCCCACTGGGTTCGGTGGTGAATTCAAATTTTGCGAACGACACCAATCCCTGTGGGAGCGGGCTTGCTCGCGAAAGCGATCTAGAGAACGACTGTTCTATTGGCGTTCAAAAACACCCTTCTTTCGATGTGATAGCCAACGGCCCGGGCCAAGGTCAGACCTTCGATATCCCGTCCCTTGGCAATCAGATCTTCCGGGTAATGGCTGTGATCCACCGCCTCGACGCCCTGGGCGATGATCGGCCCTTCATCCAGATCGTTGTTGATGTAATGCGCCGTCGCCCCCACCAGTTTCACGCCTTTGTTATAGGCCTGGTGATACGGCTTGGCGCCTTTGAAGCCCGGCAGCAGCGAGTGATGGATGTTGATTGCCTTGCCATCAAGCTTGCGGCACAGCTCCGGCGACAACACCTGCATGTAGCGGGCGAGGATCACCAGCTCAGCGCCGGACTCTTCGATCACCTGCCATACCTGACGCTCCTGCGACGGCTTGTCGTTGGGGTCGAGGGGGAAATGGTAGTAGGGAATCTGGTGCCAGTCGGCCAACGGCTTGAGGTCCGGGTGATTGGACACCACCGCCGCCACGTCCATCGACAATTGGCCGATGCGCTGGCGGTAGAGCAAGTCGTTGAGGCAGTGATCGGCCTTGGAGACCATGATCACCACTTTTGGCCGGTAGTTCGGCGCGGTCAGCTCGAAGACCATGCCGAAGGCCTGACCACGCTCGCCGAGGCTGGCGCGAAAGGTTTGTTCGTCGAAACCGTCAGGCTGGCGAAACTCCACGCGAATGAAGAAGCGGCCCGAGAGCCGGTCATCGAAGGAGTGGTGCTCGGTGACGTAGCAACCCTGCTCGAACAGAAAACGCGTCACCGCGTCCACAGTGCCGAGAACGCTGGGACAGTCGGCGGTCAGAATCCATGTGTCTGGGGCGCGGCTCATGGTTGTGTCTCCTAGGCCTGGACGCTGAGGCCGTACTCGGCCGATGCATCCTGCAACCACAACCACCAGTAATCCGAGAAGCTGCGACGGATCAGCAGCTCCCAGGTGTCTTCAGCGGTATGGCGAATCATCAACTGCGATTTGGCGAACACCGTGCCGACCGCTTTACCGACCGGGAAGTTATTCGGGTGCACGTCGTAGCTGGTGGATTTCATCAGCACCTGACGCACATTCGGCCCGCTCAGTTCGAGCACTTGCTGGCCGCCGCTGACGTTGACGATGGCGATGTGCAGATCGCCCAAGGCTTCGCGCAGCTTTTGCTCGGCGGCGAACTCTTCACCGCTGGGCACGATCAGCAGCCATTCATCCGGGCCCATCCATTGCAGGCTGGTTTCGCCTTTGACGATGACGCTCAGAGCGCCGGGCAGTTCGATGCCCAATGCTTTGTGCACACCGGCGGCGAAAGCGGCATCGTGGCCATCGCCACGAAGAGTCAGGTGGCCGAGGAGTTTTTTCTCACGCACGATCACGCCGGCGCTCTTGCGGCCCTTGCCGACCAGGCTGGCGAGGTCGGCATGGTGCAGCGACGACTCGGCACGGGCACCGGTGGTCGGGCGTTGTTGGTACACGTTGGCTGTGGTCATAAAGCACCTTTGCTGAATTCTGTGGTGAATCTACTGGCGCCTTCGCGAGCAAGCCCGCTCCCACATCTGGAATGCATTCCCCTGTGGGAGCGGGCTTGCTCGCGAAGGCCGCGACTCGGTCTGTCAGATATTTTGACGGTCGCCCTTCGGATCGAAGAACACCGAAGACACAATCTCCGCCTCGATCACGCTGCCATCGGCCAGCGGCGCAAACACCCGCTCACCCATACGCTTGAGACCGCCCTTGACCACGCCCATGGCAAACGAATAACCGAGGGAGTTGTGCGCGTAACTGGAGGTCACGTGACCGACCATGGTCATCGGGATCGCTTGCTTGGTGTTGAACACCAACTGCGCACCTTCGGGCAGCCACACATTCGGGTCGATCGGTTTCAGGCCCACCAACTGTTTGCGCTGATCACGCACGCAGTCTTCACGGTTCATGCCGCGCTGACCGATCCACGAGAACGGTTTGGTGCGACCGACGCACCAGCCCATGTTCAGGTCGTCGGGGGTCATCGAGCCGTCAGTGTCCTGACCGACGATGATGAAACCTTTCTCGGCGCGCAGAACGTGCATGGTTTCAGTGCCGTACGGGGTCAGGTTGTACGGCTTGCCGGCCTCGACGATTTTCTCCAGCACGCCCATCGCATAATCGGCCTGCACGTTGACTTCGTACGACAGCTCACCGGTGAACGAGATGCGGAACACCCGCGCCGGCACACCGCCAACCAGACCTTCCTTCCAGGTCATGAACGGGAACGCTTCGTTGCCCAGATCGATGTCGGTCACGGCGCTGAGCAGCTTGCGGCTGTTCGGCCCGGACAGGGTCATGGTCGCCCAGTGGTCGGTGACGGACGTGAAGTAGACCTTCATGTCTGGCCATTCGGTCTGGTGGTACAGCTCCAGCCATTGCAGCACGCGCGCCGCACCGCCGGTGGTGGTGGTCATGACGAAATGGTTGTCGGCCAGGCAAGCCGTCACCCCGTCGTCGAAGACCATGCCGTCTTCTTTGCACATCAGGCCATAACGGGCCTTGCCCACGTCGAGCTTGGTCCAGGCGTTGGTGTACACGCGGTTGAGAAACTCGCGGGCATCCGGGCCTTGAATGTCGATCTTGCCCAGGGTCGAGGCATCGAGCAGGCCGACGCTGTCGCGCACGGCTTTGCATTCGCGCTTTACGGCCGCGTGCAGGTCTTCACCGTTTTTCGGGAAGTACCACGGACGTTTCCACTGGCCCACATCTTCAAACTCGGCGCCATTTTTCAGGTGCCATTGATGCAGTGCGGTGTAGCGCACCGGTTCAAAGATGTGCCCACAGTGACGGCCGGCCACGGCGCCGAAAGTGACCGGCGTGTAGTTCGGGCGGAACATCGTGGTGCCCATCTGCGGGATGGTCACGTTCAGCGAACGGGCGGCAATGGCCAGACCGTTGACGTTGCCGAGCTTGCCCTGATCGGTGCCGAAGCCCAGCGCGGTGTAGCGCTTGACGTGCTCGACCGACTCGAAACCTTCGCGGGTCGCCAGTTCGATGGCGGCGGCGGTGACGTCGTTTTGCAGGTCGACGAATTGCTTCGGCGCACGGGCCGTGCCCTTCTCATGCGGCACCTGGAACAGCGCCAGCGTCGGCTCTTCGAGACGGCTCAGGGCTTTGGGCAGCGTGCCTTCGACCGCCGCGAAACCGGCTTCACTGGCAGCGCGCACGCCACCTTCAAAACCATCGGCCAGCGAATCGCCGAGACCGTAAACGCCATTGATGCCACCCACGCACACGCGTTTCTGCGGTGCTTCGCCCGGTATGAAACCGAGGATGTCTTCGCGCCAGGTCGGCTTGCCGCCCAGATGCGAGGCCAAGTGAACCACCGGGCTGTAACCCCCGGAAGTCGCGACCACATCGCAGTCGAGCCATTCGCCCGGGCTGGTCACGGCGTGCGCCTTGACATCAATCGCGGCGACGCGGGCAGCGGTCACGCGCTTGCTGCCACGGGCCTCGATCACGGCGCTGCCGGTGAGGATACGGATGCCTTTGGCGCGCGCTTCTTCCACCAGCGCACCGCGCGGATTGCTGCGGGCGTCGGCGATGGCCACCACTTGCAGACTGGCGTCGAGCCAGTCCAGCGCCACGCGATAGGCGTGATCGTTGTTGGTCGACAGCACCAGTTTCTTGCCCGGCGCCACGCCGTAACGGCGCACGTAAGTCGACACAGCACCGGCCAGCATGTTGCCCGGCACGTCGTTGTTGCCGTAAACCAGCGGACGCTCGCAAGCGCCGGTCGCCAGCACCACACGCTTGGCACGAACGCGATGGATGCGCTGACGCACTTGACCGATTGGCGCGCGGTCGCCGAGGTGATCGGTCAGGCGTTCGTGAATGGTCAGGAAGTTGTGGTCGTGGTAGCCGTTGACCGTGGCGCGCGGCAACAGCAGCACGTCCGGGGTGTCTTTCAATTCGGCGATGACGCTGGCAACCCAGTCCATCGCCGGTTTGCCGTCCAGGCTTTCGCGCGAATCGAGCAGGCTGCCGCCGAACTCTTCCTGCTCGTCAGCCAGAATCACCCGGGCACCGCTGCGCGCAGCCGCCAGTGCAGCGGCCAGACCCGCAGGGCCAGCGCCGACGATCAGCACGTCGCAGTGCTGGTTCATGTAGTCGTAGGTGTCCGGATCGACTTCGGTCGGCGAACGGCCCAAACCTGCAGCCTTACGGATGTACTTCTCGTACGTCATCCAGAACGATTGCGGGTACATGAAGGTTTTGTAGTAGAAACCCGGTGGCATCAGCTTGCCGCCGACCTTGCCGAGAATGCCCATCATGTCGTTGTTGACGTTGGGCCAACCGTTGGTGCTGGTCGCGACCAGGCCTTGGTACAACGCCTGTTGCGTGGCGCGCACGTTGGGGATCTGCGTGGCTTCGGTCGCACCGATCTGCAGCACGGCGTTCGGCTCTTCGGCACCGGCAGCGAAAATGCCCCGTGGACGCGAATACTTGAAGCTGCGACCGATGATGTCGACACCGTTGGCGATCAGCGCGGCGGCCAGCGAGTCACCCTCGAAGCCTTTGTAGGTCTGACCGTTGAAGGTGAAGCTCAGCACTTTGTTGCGGTCGATCCGTCCACCGTTGGACAGGCGATTGGTCTGGCTCATACCTTCTCTCCCAGCGCCGTCGTGGCTGTTTTTGCAGGGTCAGCCTTGTCGGTGAATTGCGGCTTTTCGCCGATCTTGTAGGTTTCGAGAATCTCGTAGGTCACGGTGTCGCGAGTGGCGTTGAAGTACTGGCGGCAACCAGCGACGTGATCCCACAGCTCGTGGTGCAGACCGCGCGGGTTGTCGCGGAAGAACATGTAGTCGCCCCACTCCTCGTCGGTGCAGGCGGCAGGGTCCAGCGGGCGCGGGATGTGCGCCTGACCGGATGCATGAAATTCCTCTTCGGAGCGCAGTTCGCCGCAGTGAGGACAGAAGATATGCAACATGGGGATTTCTCCTGTTAGTGGGCGACGGCAGCAGCGCCGTGTTCGTCGATGAGGGCGCCGTTGTGGAAACGGTCGATGGAAAACGGTGCGGCCAACGGGTGCATTTCACCCTTGGCCAGGCTGGCGGCAAACACGTTGCCCGAGCCAGGTGTGGCCTTGAAGCCACCGGTGCCCCAACCGCAGTTGAAGAACATGTTCGGTACCGGGGTTTTCGAAATGATCGGGCAGGCGTCCGGCGTGGTGTCGACGATGCCGCCCCACTGACGGTTCATGCGCACCCGCGACAGCACCGGGAACATCTCGACGATGGCCTGGATGGTGTGCTCGATCACCGGGTACGAACCGCGCTGGCCGTAGCCGTTGTAGCCGTCGATACCGGCGCCGATCACCAGATCGCCCTTGTCGGACTGGCTGATGTAACCGTGCACGGCGTTGGACATGATCACGCTGTCGATAATCGGTTTGATCGGCTCGGACACCAGCGCTTGCAGCGGGTGGGATTCGATCGGCAGACGGAAACCGGCCAGTTTCGCCATGTGTCCGGAATTACCGGCCGTCACCACGCCGACACGCTTGGCGCCGATGAAGCCTTTGTTGGTTTCGACGCCGATGCACACGCCGTTTTCCTTGCGAAAACCGATCACTTCGGTCTGCTGGATCAAGTCCACACCGAGGGCGTCGGCGGCACGGGCAAAGCCCCAGGCCACGGCATCGTGACGGGCGACGCCGCCGCGACGCTGGACGGTCGCACCCAGCACCGGGTAGCGCGTGTTTTTCGTGCAGTCGAGGTACGGAATCTCGTCAGCCACTTGCTTGGCGTTGAGCAGTTCGCCATCGACGCCGTTGAGGCGGTTGGCGCTGACCCGACGCTCGGAATCGCGGATGTCCTGCAGGGTGTGGCACAGGTTGTAGACGCCACGCTGGGAGAACATCACGTTGTAGTTCAGGTCTTGCGACAGACCTTCCCACAATTTCATCGCGTGTTCATACAGGTGCGCCGACTCGTCCCACAGGTAGTTGGAGCGCACGATGGTGGTGTTGCGCGCGGTGTTACCGCCGCCCAGCCAGCCTTTCTCGACCACGGCCACGTTGGTGATGCCGTGTTCTTTGGCCAGATAGTAGGCCGTCGCCAGACCATGCCCGCCGCCGCCGACGATGACCACGTCGTAAACCTTTTTCGGCGTGGGCGTGCGCCACATGCGCTGCCAGTTTTCGTGGTGGCTGAGGGAGTGTTTGAAGAGGCCGAAGCCCGAATAGCGTTGCATAGTCATTTACTCCAGAACGCTCAGCGATAAACCGGGAAGTCTGCGCACAGGGCCGCAACCTGCTGGGCGACATTGGCCTCGACATCGGCATCGCCGAGGTTGTCGAGGATGTCGCAGATCCAGCCGGCCAGCGTTTCGCACTGAGTCACCTTGAAGCCGCGCGTGGTCACTGCCGGGGTGCCGATGCGCAGGCCCGAGGTGACGAACGGCGACTGCGGGTCGTTCGGCACGGCGTTCTTGTTGACGGTGATGTGGGCACGGCCGAGGGCGGCGTCAGCATCTTTGCCGGTCAGGCCCTGACGGATCAGGCTGACCAGGAACAGATGATTGTCGGTACCACCGGACACTACATCGTAGCCACGTTTGATAAATACGCTCGCCATCGCCTGAGCGTTGTCGATCACTTGCTGCTGATAAGCCTTGAAGCCTGGCTCCAGCGCTTCCTTGAAGCACACGGCTTTACCGGCGATGACGTGCATCAGCGGGCCGCCCTGGGCGCCGGGGAAGACAGCAGCGTTGAGCTTCTTCTCGATCTCTTCGTTGGACTTGGCCAGGATCAACCCGCCACGCGGACCGCGCAGGGTCTTGTGGGTGGTGGTGGTGACCACGTCAGCGTAAGGCAGCGGATTCGGGTACAGGCCGGCAGCGACCAGACCCGCAACGTGGGCCATGTCGACGAACAACAGCGCCCCGACCTTGTCGGCGATCTGACGGAAACGCGGGAAATCCAGGGTCTTGGAGTAAGCCGAGAAACCGGCCACGATCATCTTCGGCTGGCACTCAACGGCCAGACGCTCGACTTCGTCGTAATCGATCAAACCGGTCTTGGTGTCGATGCCGTACTGCACAGCGTTGTACAGCTTGCCCGAGGACGACACTTTGGCGCCGTGGGTCAGGTGACCGCCGTGGGCCAGGCTCATGCCGAGGATGGTGTCACCTGGTTTGATCAACGCCAGATACACGGCGCTGTTGGCCGAGGAGCCGGAGTGCGGCTGGACGTTGGCGTAATCGGCACCGAACAATTGCTTGGCGCGTTCGATGGCCAGCGCTTCGACTTTATCCACATGCTCACAACCACCGTAGTAGCGCTTGCCCGGATAACCTTCGGCGTACTTGTTGGTCAGGCCGCTGCCCTGCGCTTGCATGACGCGTTTGCTGGTGTAGTTCTCGGACGCGATCAGCTCGATGTGATCTTCCTGACGTTGCTCCTCGGCATTCATCGCCGCCAGCAGTGCATCGTCGTAACCCTGGATCTGGTCTTGCTTGCTGAACATCGCGTCTCTCCCAGCGGCGGCGGTGCGCCATTCGTCTCGGTCAGGCACCGGCGTGCCCTTTGATGCGATGGTATGACCGGCGCAGACAGCTCAAATGCCTACGGACGCCACGCAAAGGTGCGTTTACGACATGGCGGGAAATGTCGTTGAAAACACTATCCTCAAACCTGCACAGCCCCCACAGGGGTTATGTGTAGGCCGCACGAATGGCGAGCAACAGAAGAAAATGCGCAGGATAGAGGGCGTAAGCCCAGCGGCGCATGGGTGGCGGATGAAGCGACCGGGTCTGTCGCAACAGGAACAGGCCAAGCAGTGGCGCAATCAGACAAGTGATAAGGCCGAAGATCGCTACTTCATTGCCCAATTGCGCCGACTCGAAAAGCACCCGCCACTGATTCGCCGCCAGACACACCAGCCCCGGCAACAGGCTGAAATACCACTCACGGCGGATCACCAGCAGTGTCGCCAATGGCAGCAACACCCCAAAAATGCCAAACATCAGTCGCTCGCAAAACACCGCGGCCAGCAGCACAGCCGCGACACCGACCAGTCGCCAAACCCGTGTTCCATCCTGCCAGCCCCGCGCCACCAGCAGCCCTAATGCCAACGTAGGCATAACGTTCAACGTGTCGGGGTCAGGCATGTACAAGCGATACGGAATTTCACTGACGGCACTGAACAACACCAACCACCCCAGATAACGCCACTCGATCTTGCGCATGCCATCACGGGAAAGATTCGCCGCCATCGCCAGACAGAACCACGCAAACGCCAGCCGCCCCGGCACGTAAAGCCAATCGACGCTGATCCCGACATATCGCAGATGATCGAGCAGCATGCTTGCAAGCGCTAACCACTTGAGCAGATCCAGCGCGCCGTCACGTTGACTCAGGTGCATAATCGGCCCGTGTCCTTGTAAAGTTCTGACAGCGACATCCCGTGTGCTCCCCGGATGATCTTCGGTAAAGTGCGCAACCCTCATTGACCAACGAAGCGTCAAAAGCGCTTCGATCACGGAAGCCGGCCATGACCGACAAGAGCCAACAATTCGCCAGCGACAACTATTCCGGTATCTGCCCTGAAGCCTGGGCTGCCATGGAACAGGCCAACCACGGCCACCAACGCGCTTACGGCGACGATGAATGGACAGCGCGAGCCGCCGACCATTTCCGCAATCTGTTCGAAACCGACTGCGAAGTGTTCTTCGCCTTCAACGGTACCGCCGCCAACTCGCTGGCGCTGTCGTCGCTGTGCCAGAGTTACCACAGCGTGATCTGCTCGGAAACCGCCCACGTCGAAACCGACGAATGCGGCGCCCCGGAATTCTTCTCCAACGGCTCGAAACTGCTGATCGCCCGTACCGAAAACGGCAAGATCACGCCGGAATCGATCCGCGAAGTTGCGCTCAAGCGCCAGGACATTCACTACCCCAAACCGCGCGTGGTCACACTGACCCAAGCCACCGAAGTCGGCAGCGTCTACACCCCGCAAGAAGTCCGCGCCATCAGCGCGACTTGCAAAGAACTGGGCCTGCACCTGCACATGGACGGCGCACGCTTCTCCAACGCCTGCGCCTTCCTCGGCTGCTCGCCGGCGGATCTGACCTGGAAGGCCGGTGTGGATGTGCTGTGCTTCGGCGGCACGAAAAACGGCATGGCCGTGGGTGAGGCGATTCTGTTCTTCAACCACAAACTCGCTGAAGACTTCGATTACCGCTGCAAACAGGCCGGACAACTGGCCTCGAAAATGCGCTTTTTGTCGGCGCCGTGGGTCGGCATCCTCGAAAACGACGCCTGGCTCAAATACGCCCGCCACGCCAACCACTGCGCGCAGTTGCTGGCCGAACTGGTCAGCGATATTCCCGGCGTGGAGTTGATGTTCCCGGTGCAGGCCAACGGCGTGTTCCTGCAACTGTCGGAACCGGCAATTGCGGCGTTGACCGCAAAAAACTGGCGTTTCTACACCTTCATCGGCAAGGGCGGGGCACGCTTCATGTGCTCGTGGGACACCGAAGAAGAGCGCGTGCGTGAGCTGGCCCGCGACATCCGCGAAGTCATGTCCCACTAACGCCTCTCCCCGCACTGCTCGTTCCCACGCAAAGCATGGAACGAGCAACGCTCTCGCGCTTGCTGCTTGGTCTACATTGTCTGTCGAGCCTCCGCTCACACAACAATAAGCAGGAGCATCGGCATGTCGCTACAAGGCAAAACCCTGTTCATCACCGGCGCCAGCCGTGGCATTGGCCGTGAGATTGCGCTGCGGGCAGCCAGGGACGGGGCCAACATCGTCATCGCCGCCAAGAGCGCCGAACCCCACGCCAAGTTGCCCGGCACCATTCATAGCGTCGCCGCGCAAGTCGAGGCTGCTGGCGGCAAGGCATTGGCACTGCAAGTCGATGTCCGCGACGAAACCGCAGTGCGACAGGCGCTGGCTCAGGCGAATGAGCATTTCGGTGGGATCGATGCACTGGTGAACAACGCCGGGGCGATCAAGTTGACCGGCGTGCGACACATCGAGCTCAAGCGGTTCGACCTGATGCACCAGATCAACACCCGCGCGGTGCTGTTGTGCAGCCAGGCCGCCCTGCCCTATCTGAAAAAATCCGCCGGACACATTCTCAATCTGTCACCGCCGCTGAATCTGGCGAGCAAGTGGTTCGCCCAATACAGCCCCTACACCGTGACCAAATACGGCATGAGCATGCTGACGCTGGGCATGAGTGAGGAATTCGCCAATGACGGCATCAGCGTCAATTCGCTGTGGCCGCAGACCATGATCGCCACGGCGGCCATCGAATTTCAGCTGGGCAGTCGCGAGTCGTTCAAGCATGCGCGCACGCCGGCGATCATGGCGGATGCAGCGCATGTGATTTTGAGTAGCCGCGGACGCCAGATCAGCGGGCGGTTGTTGATTGATGAAGAGATTTTGCGCGAGCACGGCGCGACTGAATTCGACCACTACCGTTTCGAGCCGGACAGCGACGCCGCTTTGATGCCCGACCTGTTCGTGGATTGAAACACCCTCCGCTGTGGGAGCGGGCTTGCTCGCGAAGGCGTCAAATCAGTCAACATCAGTGTTGAATGACATACCGCATTCGCGAGCAAGCCCGCTTCCACATTTGTACTGCGGTGAAATCTAGAATTCGATCCGCACGTCGCCTTTGGGCACGCTGCAGCACGACAAGATAAACCCTTCGGCCTCGTCTTCCTCGGTAATCCCGCCGTTGTGGTCCATCTCGACTTCGCCGCCCAGCTTCATGACCTTGCACGTCCCGCAAATCCCCATGCCGCAGGCTTTCGGAATCATCAGCCCAAGCTTGGCCGCCGCTGCGTGCACGGTTTCGCCCGGCGCCACGCGAATGCTCTTGCCCGACGCGGTGAATTCCACCTGATGCAGGTCTGCCACATCGATTTCCGGTGCATCCGCAGCTTGTTCGGCCTGCTCCACTGCGTCGGCGCGGGCCTCGGGTGGCGTGGCGCCGAAGGATTCCTCGTGATAACGCGCCATGTCGTAACCGGCCGCTTCCAGCAAGCGCTTGACCGCGCTCATGTACGGCGTCGGGCCGCAGCAGAACACCTCACGCTCAAGGAAGTCCGGGACCATCAGTTCGAGCATCTTGTGGTTCAGATAACCGCGATACCCGGCCCACGGTTCGCCCAGACCATGCTTCTCGCAGATCAGGTGCAAACTGAAGTTGTCGATCCGCGACGCCATGTGCTCCAGCTCGCGGTGGTAAATGATGTCTTTGGGCGAACGGGCGCTGTGGATAAACGTCATGTCGACGTTGGCGTTGGTGTCATAGAACCAGCGCGCCATCGACATCACCGGGGTGATACCGACGCCGCCGCTGAGGTAAAGCACTTTGGGGCCCGGAAAGTCGATGGCGTTGAACAGACCGACCGGCCCGTGCACCGCCAGTTCCTGGCCTTCATGCAGGTTGTCGTGCAGCCAGTTCGAGACTTTGCCGCCCGGCACCCGTTTGATGGTCACCGAGAAGCTGTAAGGCACCGACGGCGAACTGGAAATGGTGTACGAGCGCATGATCGGCTGGCCTTCGATTTCCAGCTCCAGGGTCACGAACTGCCCGGGCTTGAAGAAGAACAGGATCGGCTGATCGGCCATGAAGCAGAAGGTGCGCACGTCCCAGGTTTCCTGGATGACTTTGACGCAACGGACGATGTGTCGGCCATTGGCCCAGGTCTGGGTGGTGACCGGATTCAGGAAGCTGTTGGACATGCTGTTCTCCACGGCCGACTGTCGGCCTTCATGTGGCGATTCTGCGTATAGCGCAGAGGTCCCGTTTACCTATCCGCGACATTGACATACTTATGGCAACCAGCCCCCTATCACTGGGGGATACACGTCGGGAACAGATTGCGCCATGTCGCCCATGGATAAGGTTGCGCCCTGCGCCGGGCCCACACTCAGCGCCACATCAACACAGATTTTCTGCGCCTTGCGATGTAACCGTATCAGCCACTATTCGCCGGCCACCCTGATGGCCATGAGGAACATATCGATGGACGTCACCACTACCCTGAGCTTGGGCGATCCACTGGAACCCGCACGCAAGGCCACCGCACAGATGTTGCAGGAGCGCGAGCGCACCTTTTCGCTGCCACAACCGTTCTACAGCGACGAACGGCTGTTCGATATCGACATGCAGGAAATCTTCCAGAAAGAGTGGTTGATCGCTGGCATGACCTGCGAAATTCCGGCCAAGGGCAACTACCTGACCCTGCAGGTCGGCAAGAACCCGATCATCGTCATTCGTGGCGCCGAAGGCGTGGTGCATGCCTTCCACAACGTCTGCCGCCACCGTGGCTCGCGCCTGTGCACCAGCGAAAAGGGCAAGGTGGCCAAACTGGTCTGCCACTACCACCAGTGGACCTATGAGCTGGACGGTCGCCTGCTGTTCGCCGGCACCGAAATGGGCGCCGACTTCGACATGAAGCAGTACGGCCTCAAACCGGTGAACGTGAAGACGGCCGGCGGTTACATCTTTATCAGCCTGGCGGAAAACCCGCCGGCCATCGATGACTTCCTGTCGACGCTGAACCATTACATGGAACCGTACGACATGGAGAACACCAAGGTGGCGATCACCACCACCTTGATGGAGAAAGCCAACTGGAAACTGGTGCTGGAAAACAACCGCGAGTGCTACCACTGCAACGCGTCGCACCCCGAATTGCTGAAAACCCTGCTCGAATGGGACGACGTCACCGACCCACGCGCCGATCAGGCGTTCAAGGATCACGTCGCAGCCTCCGCCGCTGCCTGGGAAGCCGAGAAGATCCCTTACGCCCACGCCAGTTTCGGTCTGCGTAACCGCATCGTGCGCATGCCGCTGCTCAAGGGCACCGTGTCGATGACCCTCGACGGCAAACAGGGCTGCGCCAAACTGATGGGCCGGATCAAGAACCCGGATCTGGGTTCGATGCGCATCCTGCACCTGCCACACTCGTGGAACCACTGCATGGGCGATCACATCATCGTCTTTACCGTGTGGCCGATCAGCGCCCAGGAAACCATGGTCACCACCAAGTGGCTGGTGCACAAGGACGCGGTCGAAGGCGTCGATTACGACGTCGAGCGCATGCGTCAGGTGTGGGACGCGACCAACGATCAGGACCGCCGTCTGGCCGAAGAGAACCAGCGCGGGATCAACTCCACCGCGTATCAGCCTGGGCCGTACTCCAAGACGTATGAGTTTGGTGTGGTCAACTTCGTCGATTGGTACAGCGAGCGCATGCTGAGCAACCTCGGCGCCGAGCCCGCGCCGTACCTCAAGGGCGTGCCGGTTCAGGGCTAAGATCAGAGGCAAAAGCTTCGCGAGCAAGCCCGCTCCCACATTTGGAATGCATTCCACCTGTGGGAGCGGGCTTGCTCGCGAAGAGGCCGGCCCAGTCACCTCATCACTTCGATGACCACCTCACACTGCCATCCTCACCAATAAACTCCTCAAAAATATCCTCCCCCACCAGCCTGATTTTCGCGTACCCATTCAACACCCGCAGCGGATACGCCGGATCGTTCGCATCCTGAGTCTCCGACCACAACACCCGAGAATGCCCGTCCAGTTCACTGGCGTTGCCATAAGGAATCGCTCCGTGCCCGGCACATCGCGCCTTCAAACCGCCCTGCTGCGCGTAGACGATGCCGTTGTGCAAATGCCCCCAATACCAATAATCCGGTTCACGCCCCAGCGCATCGCACACCGGTTGATACAGCGCGGTCTTGTTGTGCCCGGTAATATCGAAACCCTGATGATGGCTGAGCACCATGATTTTTTTGCGTTTCGGCAAGCCTTTCATCCACTGGATTTGCGGCTCGTTCAAGGTGCCGTCCATATAAAGATTCAATGCCTCAGACGCGTACGCCGAGTCGAGCCCGACCACCAGCCAGTCATCGTTGATCAAGGCAAAATAACTGGTGCCCTGCTGCCCCGCAAAACGCTTGGCGAGTTCCTTGAAGTAGCCGTGGGCGCCGCTGTACATCTCGTGGTTGGAATTGAGGGTGAATGAGCCATGAGTGCCCATCGGCCATCCGGCCATGTCGACGTCTTCCTGCGAGTGGCTGCCGGCGTAATACACATCGCCCAGATGGATGGTGAAATCGGCCTGGGCCAGTTGCATCTGGTTGGCCACCGACACCGCCGGCGCGTGGCTGTCAAAGGGGCCGGTGCCCCAGTCGCCGGCAATCGCCAGGGTCACGTCGCGCTCCATCTGCACTAACGCCGGATCGGTGCCGAATGTCGCGTGATGACGCAGGTTTTCGATCCACTTGAGCAGCGCCTCGCTCCACAGCAGATCGAGCAGTTCCCACTTGCGACAACCGAGCAGGCTGCCATCCTTGAGCACCCGGGTTTGCAGTTGGTCGCTCGACTGCGGCAACGGCGCGGCGTTGCCGATGCGCAAGATCGACAAGCCGTGAGACAGCTCCCAGGGCACGCCCGGTTCGTCGTCCGGCAACTCGCCGTTTTTCAGCACGTACTGCGCCTGATCGTGCCCCCGCTGGAGCAGCTTGATGATGGCCTCGAACTCATGCGGCTCAAGCTCGCTGACGAGCTTCATCCAGGCCATTTCCATGCGGGTGACCAAGCCGTGAATGCGTACTTTGACCTTGTCGTACTCGTGTTCCCAATGACTGACCAGTGACATGGCGTAATCCTCTCTCCGTAAGGGCTTACAGGGTTTTCATGAATTCGATCAACGCACGCTTGTCGTCGTCCGACAGCGTCGTGCCATACAGGTGACCGCTGTTGTGGTTGCCCTCCAGCCGCGTGTCGTACTTGAAGTCCGCCGAGGCCTTGGCCTGCGCGCCGCTGGTGACAAAACCGACGTTGACCGGGTCGTAAATGTCGGAACCGGTGATGAACACCTGCGGACGTTTTTCCGGCGGTTGCAGCAAGTCCCACAGGGTCGGCACCGAGCCGTTGTGCAGGTACGGCGCGCGCAGCCAGATACCGTCGGTGGGCGTGTTGCTGTAACTCTGGGTTTTGCGATAGGCGCCGAAGTCGAACGGCGGTTTCTTGAAGGTGTGGAACGCCGCCACCAGACCGGTGGTGAACGAGTCCAGCCGATGCGGATCAGTGCCGAGCTGATCGATGTTGGTGGTGACCTGACCCGTGTCGGCACGGCCGAAGTCATGGCAACCGGCACAGTTCGCCTCCCAGACCGGTTTGCCCTGCGCGACCTTGGCCTGATCCAGCGCCCACGGCCACGCCGGGGCCTTGTGCCCGAGCAGCCAGTTGGTCACGCGGTTGAAACTGGGTGGCAGTACCGATTCCGGCGTCGCACCCACGGCCATCGCGGCAGCGTAGTTGCGTTCGTGGATCTTGTTGTTATTGCCGTCCCAATGCAGGTACATCGATTCGCGTGGTTTCTGGTTCCACACTTGCGGCAGGTCGACAGTGCCGATGGTCGAGTCATCCGGGAAGCCGAACACCACCATTTTCGTCGGGTTGAACGTATCGGTGCGCCCCGGCCCTTGCTGCGGGCGCAGCTTCTGCCAGGCGTAGGCCTGCTTCTGCTTGAGCAAGGCGCTTTTCGCCATCGGCATGATCAGGTAACGGTTGTAGAGCTTCTCGAAAAAGCCCAGCTGGAATTTGCTGTTGATCGCCGCCATCACCGCGTCGGTAGTGAATGTCGGATCGCTGGCGCAATCGTAGGCAAACCACTGGAACGCTTGCAGTTGCAAGGTATTGGCCGGCGCACTGGGCACATTGACGGCGACGTCGCTGGCATTGGCGCGGTAAGAGCCGGTGTGGCACAGCGCGCAATTGGGCTCGACGGTCGGGTAGCCGATTTGCCTTTTTGCCATGCCGATGGGCAGGTCCTTACCGTTCTCGAAGAGGAAACCGAAGACTTCCCAGCCACCGGGCTTGGGCATTTTCTCAGGGCACATCTGCGGCAGCACGGCGAACAGGTAATAGGGGATTCGTGCTTCGATGCCGAGGCCGATGGCGGCGTATTTGTAGTGGTCCTCGTCGGAGGCGTATTCCTGCTCCGGCACCACACGCAGCATCTGGTACCAGGTTTCGTAACCGATGAAACCCAGTAAAACCACGACCACCAAGGTGCCGACCTTGAAGCTGTGGCTTTGCCAATGTCGCGACCACGCGGCGCGCCATTGGCGCCAGCCCTCGCAGAGCAGTGCCAGCGGTCGATTCTCAGGCGTGGTGCCCAGATACAGCAAAATGCCGAGGATCAGGAAAAAACTCAGATCGCCCATCAGCATCGGCACAAACACCGAGCCCTGAGTGCTGGTGTTGATCAGGTAAATCCAGAACACCACGGCGATCAGCCGTGTCAGCACGCACAGCCAGGAATGCACCACGTAACGCGACGCGTTGAACCCCGACGGCATGTAAAACACGCTGATGCCCACCAACAGCATCCCGGCGTTTTCCAGCCACGGATCGGAGAGTTGCGGCGGCAAGCCGACCACCGATGTCAGCAATCCCGGCGCGAACAGCGCGGGGATCGCGAACACCATGTTCATCGCAATGCCTAGCCAGATGAAGCGTTGAAACCAGCGGATGTAGGTGTCCATGTCATCCATTTCCTTGTACAGACCCAAGAGATGTAGTGCCTGACCTACCCCTTTCGCGAGCGAGCCCGCTCCCACAATGGATGGGGGATACCCACTGGTCTTGTGCCTGACACAAAACCCTGTGGGAGCGGGCTTGCTCGCGAACGGGGCGACTCGGTGTCAAGTCAACCGAGTGCGGTCTTCTCCAGGTGTTCAAGGATGATCGGATACACATCAACCACCGCGTTCTTGCCGAACATGCAGTCGATGTGGCCGTAGCCCGGCACGACCTGCCGGCTATAGCGATCCGGCCCGTGCAGGTCACACAAGCGCTGATAGGTCTTGAGCGTGCTTTGCGGTAGATAACACTGGTTGTCGGCACCGCTGATAAAGCAGATCGGCATGGTCAACCGATCAAAGTGCGGCATGTACACATCGTTGCCTTTGAAATCCACCAGATGCCCTTTGCGCACGATCAGCGCCAGATGCTCGAAAGTCTCGATATTCGATTCGCCGAACAGTTCGTGCAGGTTGTCGTGCAGGGTTTCGTTGAGGGTGTCGTGGCGGTACAGCGACGCGTACATAAAGGTGATGCGGTGGCACACCGGGTTGGTGCAATAGCCCTGGGCTTCGATCCGTGCGTAGCCGTTGAGGGCCTTGTCGTAGAGCCTGTTGAACCAGTTCTCCTTGCTGTCGGCGTAAGCCGTCATCGATTTGATGCCGACGGCGTCAAGCATTCCCGGCAGGTGCAGCCCGGCCTTCAACCCCGTTGCGGTGGCAACCACCGTGTCGGCGGCAATCTGCGAACAGACCACCGAGCGCACACCCTGCAACCCGGCCAGCAGCGACATGAAAAACGTCGTCGCGCCATAGCAATGCACCACGCATTGCACGTCTTTGGCAGCGGTTTGCTGTTGAATCTGCGCAATCGCAGCCTTGAAGTCGTACTGGGCGATCTGGTCGCCGTTCCATTCCTTCTTGCTCGCCGGCAGCAGAATGCTCACGCGAAAATCCAGCAGCCAGACGTCGTAATCGTGCTTGCACAGGTATTCGAGCAGGTTGGTCTGAATGGTGTCGGTGGAAAAGATGTTCGAACCCACACCCAAACCATGCACCAGCATTACCGGGCCTTTACTGCCGGCCTGATAGCGAGTCAGGCGCAGTTCGACGCCATCCTCGGTGGGGAAGAAATGCACCGCCGGGGATGGCGCATCCAGCGGCCGTTTCAGCCGTGGTGGCGCGTCGGGGTTGAAGTAGATATCACCGGCAAACACCCCGCCATAACTCTCCCAGAGAATGCCTGCGAAGAACTTGCCAAAGCGCGCCAGCCCTTCAATGCGCTCGCGCTCGTTGCGCGCGTTGAGCACTTTCATGGTGGTCATCTGCTTGGCGAAATCGGTCGGATGAATGTGCATCACCCCGCAGCCGATCACCTCGCCCGACTTGTCAGGCCCGCGATACAACGTCACATAGAGGGTGCTGGTGTCGTGCCAGATGTTCAGCACGCCGTTGTCTTCCGGCACGGTTTTGAACGCGCTGAAGAAATAGTCACTGCCGTCCTCGGCGGTCAGTTTCATGTCGTACTTCATGTGGCGCGTATCGACCTGCTCCTCGAATTGTTCGAACAGGTTGAACACGCCGTTGCTGGCGGTCAGCGGCTGTGGCGACAGCGCCGAGGCATTGACCGTACCGACAATGGTCGCGGCGTGTTCCGGCTCCTTGATCATCCGGTTGAGGTCGTTGGCGGTGATGGTCAGGGTGAAGTCGATCGGCGAATTGTCTGCCTCGCCGCGTTTGGCCGCCGCTTCATAGACTTTCAGATCGGTGCTTTGCGCAGCAGTGAACGCCCGGGAGAAATAGCCCTTCATGGTTTCGGTAAACTGCACGCCAAGGGTCGGCGGCGCCACCTGTTTGCTCGGTGCGGATGGCAGCGTGTAATCGATCTGCCAGCCACGGTCAGCGGCGAGCAAGCCCATATTGCGTTCACTGACGGCGGAGATGGTCAGCAGCGGATTGACCGCCAGCGAGGTCGGAATCACCGCACCGTCAGTCACGTACAGATTGGCGTACACGTCGGTGCCACTAGCACCGCTGAACACCTGGCCCTTGTGGTTGACCACGCCTTGCCCGGCGTCCTCGCCCATCACGCAACCGCCCAGTGGATGCACCGAGACGATGCTGTGCTTGAGCAGCTTGGTCCAGATCGGATTCTCCACCCAGACGCCGCCCAGCGCCTTGGTGCTCTGATACAGCCGATCATTGCCGAGTTTGAAGTTTTCCTGTTCGCCGACGCCTGGCCAGTCGATGCGCAACTGATCCTTGTTATCCAGCACCATCCGCCCCTGGCCACTGTCGTGGCTCATGATCAGGTAGGTCTGCATGTTGTGCAGCGCGCCGTAATACGGGCCGCGCAGGAAGCTTTCGGCCTCGCGCTCCTTGTATTTCAACTTGGCGCTGAAGCGGTCGTCGGTGGCCTTGCCGATCATCTCGGCGAACCCGGCCATGCTTGGCACCATTGGCCGACCAAGAGCGCCGGGGATCGAGCCTTCCTCAATGACCATGCGGCTGCGCCAGTCGCCCTCGGTGCGCATGTCGATGATCGAGGTGATGCACGGGCCGACCGGGTGCAACTCCTTGGCCGGATGCGCGCCGAAACCGATGCCGTTGATGGTCTGCTCGCAGTTGTGGCCGAAGCCCAGGATGTCGCCATTGCCGCTCATGTTCTCGCCGAGCTGGCCGGACATCACCAGGCCTTTGTCCCGGGAGCGCAAAAGAATCTCGGTGGAGCCCAGCGTGCCGGCGGAGACCACCACAATGTCGGCCTTCACGAACAGCGTCGGCGCCGAGAACTTCTCGCGACCGCTGTCCAGATACTGGAAGTGCACGATCCAGCCATCGCCGTCACGCTCCAGGTGTCGCACTTGGGCCTGACAGAAAATCTCCGCGCCGTGGTTCCAGGCGTCCGGCAGATAGTTCATCAGCGTGGTGTTCTTGGCCTTGTTGTTACAGCCCGAGACGCAATCGCCACAGTGGTTGCACGGCAGTTGTTCGACGCCGACGTGGTTGAGGTTGTTCGGCAGTTTGTCGAAGGTCACGTTGATCGGCGGCTTGTAGAAATGCGCGCCTTGCTTGAGGTACTCCGCGGACTTTTTGTTGGCGTCGAGTTTGGGCAGATTGGGTGCAGTGTCCGGATAAGGATTGGGTTTGAGCATTTCCCGGGCACGGGCGTAGCCGTCCTTGAGCAGCGTGTCGCGGTGTTCACGCACTGCCTGTGGCCAGCGCGGATCATCGAACACGCCGGGCTCCGGCTCCAGCGAGACATTGGCGTTGATCAGCGACGTGCCGCCCAATCCACAACCGACCACCACGTTCTGCTGGGCGTTGACGTGCAGGTCGAACAGCCCGGTGCGCGAACCGATATGCCCGTCGGGGTCGTGCACCTGCAACTCTTCGGTCGCGGCAATCATGGTGTTGGGGTATTCGCCGGGCTGGATTTCCCGGCCTCGCTCCAGCAAACACACGCGCTTACCGGCACGGGACAGGCGTGACGCAGCAATGCCGCCGCCATAACCGGAGCCAATGACAATGACGTCGTAGTGTTCCTTGATCTCGCTGATGGGCGTTGCGATCCGTGTCATGTGGTGGTTCCTCTCTCAGGCAGATGGGGCAACTCTGCGGTTGCCTGCAATCAATGGGCGAACGGGCACCTGGCCTGCGGGCTAGCCCGGCGACAGCACATCGGTTTGGGCGGATTTAACGGCTACAACTGAGCGCGTTGATGGGCAGCAAGACGCGCCGAGCGCTTTCGCGACGAAGGCGGCGCTGGCGCGCAGAACTTGCGGGGGGTGGGGGCTGATCGATGGGGATGGCTATCCATCAGGCGTTCTCCCTGAACCAGATGTGGATAAGTAGTCGCTGTCCTTGTGCCATCAAAGTGAAGACAGGGGCCGGATCGAAGTCAAGGCAACGGCTTAGACCTGTATGAAATCTGATCAATTGCTATTTGGACTATAGCCAGCGGGGCTTGCAGGGTTTGGCGAACAAGTTATCCACACAGCCACCCACAGCAAATGGGGACAACTGTGGATGACTGGAAAAATAACTGTCTGATTTGTGAAGAAAAATCGTGACTTATCCAGAACCACGGTTTGTGCGTCAGATTGATCGTTTTTTGATCACATCCTTGTAGACCACGTTTCACATGGCCTGCAGAGGATGGCGAACACGTTATCCACAGAAGCGCCAACAGAGTTCGGGGGTAACTTTGCCCGATCTGTGGAAAAGCGCTGGAGGCTGTGTCATTTCGAGGCTTTCGTGGCAGTTCTACGTGGAATCGGATGAATTGATTGTTTTTTGATCAAATCTTCGCAAGCCACGGTTTGTTTAGGCTTCAGCGGACAGCGAACATCTTATCCACAGAAGCGCAAACAGAGATTGGGGGCAACTCGCTGAGTTATTCAGGGGAAAAACCCAGAAAAAACCGCAACTTAGACTGGTTGTTTTTTGAACGAATGGCTGCAGGGCTTGATTGGCGTGCGGTGTGGGGATGGGCGAACACCTTATCCACAGATCCGCCAACAGGGATTGTGGGTAAACACCAGGCAGACAATATTTTTTGACGAACGCTGGCCCCCTGTGGGAGCGGGCTTGCTCGCTCCCACAGGGGGCCAGCGTCTGGAAGATTGGGGCTAGCGGACAACGCCTTCTTCAATCAGGAGTTTGAGAATGGCTTCGGCGCCGGCTTGCGCCGTGACGCCTTTCAATACTTGCCCACCACCGCCACTGGCCTTGGCCGTGGCCGCTTTCATCCGGTCCGCACCGCTTTTGGCCTTGATCACTTTCAAGCGTTTGGGCCGTGGCTTGGCCGGTTGCAGCGTGGCGACGGCCAGCAGTTCGTCGTCCAGCACTTCCACGTCTTCGGCGTTCAACACGCCACGGCGCGCCGGACCATAAGCGCTTTGCCGAGGTTTCGGTGCAGCGTTATCCACAGTCGCCAGAAACGGCAGCTTCACCTTCAACCGCCGCCGCTGCCCACGGGGCAAGGCTTGCAGCACCAGCGCCGAGCCGTCATTGATCGACTCGACCTGCGCCAGCCCGACCACCAATGGCCAGCCCAAACCCTCGGCCAGCAGAAACGGCAACATCCCCGAACCTTCGCCGGTTTCCGCCTGACTGCCGGTCAGTACCACCTGCGCGCCGGCATCGCGCAGGTACGCGGTCAGGGCGGGCAGTGCATCGGCGCCCTCGGGTTGTTCCAGCACATGCATCTGTGTAAGCCCCATGCCCAGATAGGCGCGCAACGCCGGTTCCGCAACATCGCCGGCATGCAGCACTTGCAGGTTATCCCCAGCCAGTTGCAGGCCCAGCTCCACGGCGCGTGCGTCCTGTTCGGCGCGGCGTGGCCGGCCGGAGGTCGGGTGGGCGCCGATTGAAACCAAACTGATGATTTTTGTGTTCATAGCCGTTCCTTAAGCCGCATCGCGCTTGGCGTCGTTGCGGTAAGCCTCAACCGCCGCGATCAAGGCCTGAAGAATCTGCGCGCTTTCGCCGATCACCGACAGGTCGGCACGTTTGATCATGTCGCAACCGGGATCAAGGTTGATCGCCACCACTTTGTCGCAGGCGCCGATACCCTGCAGGTGCTGGATCGCCCCGGAAATCCCCACGGCCACGTAAACCCGTGCCGTAACCCAGGTGCCGGACGCACCGACCTGGCGGTCGCGCGCCATGAAGCCGTCGTCCACCGCGACCCGTGATGCACCTTCGGTGGCGCCGAGGGCGGCGGCCGTCTGGTGGAACAGTTGCCAGTCTTTGACGCCGTTGCCGCCAGAGAAGATGAACTCCGCTTCGGCCATCGGAATCGCCGCCGGATCGACCGCCACCGCGCCCAGATCCTCGATGCGCGACAGGCTGCGCGCAACGGTTGTGGATAACTCCACCGGCAAGGCCTCATGACGGGTTTCGCTGACCGGTTCGGCACATTCGGCCGAGGCCAGAATCAAGCGTGCGACCGGCCGTGCCAGGTCTTGCAGGCCTGCGCCGGCACGGCCGATACACGCCTGATCCTTGACCTGCCACACCCGTGTCGCCGGGCGCTCACCCAAGGCGGCGGCAAAACGCCGACCGAGCTCGCCGCCACCCGTGCGGCTGTCCGGCAACAACCAATGACGTGGACTGAACTGGTTATCCACAGCGCGCAAGCCCTGCACCCGTTGCTCCGGTGCATAACCGCTGAACTGGTCGCCTTCCAGCACCAGCAAGCGATCGACGCCCGCGGTGGCGAAGGTGTTTTCCTTGTGTTCGCCAAACACCACGGCCAGCACCGCGCCGTCGTTGCCGGCCAATTGATGAGCGAGGCCAAGCAGGTCGCGGTCGTGACTGCTTAAACGGCCGCCGACCATGTCCGGCACCACGCTGATGTAGAACGCCGGGGCCGGTACCTGGTGCAGCGGCAATTGCACTTCAACCGTGGCCGAACGTTTGACCGCCCCGCCCTGCTGCGCGCCGCTGCGGTCGATGCGTTTGAGGCCGTTCGGCCCGATAAAACCGATGCCATGCAGGTTCTTGCGGATGACGCCGTTTGGGCCCATCCAGCTATGTTGCGCCGGTTGCATGGCCGCGTGCAGCGGGTGCAGACGGTTACGAGCAATCCATTCGGCGCGTGGGTCGCGGCGGATAATGTCGCTCATCAGTGGGCCTCCGCTGGTTCACGTTTGGCCGGCGTAGTCGGCTTGCCTGGCGCGGCATCTTCGAGCAGCGCGTCGGCCACCAGTTCGGCGATGTCCTTGATCAACGGACGCGGTTCGACCACGCCTTCGAGCATCGCCGTGCACTGTGGACAACCCACGGCCACCAGTTCGGCGCCGGTTTCGCGGATGTCTTCCATGCGCATGTCGGGAATCCGCTGTTTGCCCGGAATGTCAGTGATCGGCGCGCCGCCACCGCCGCCGCAGCAACGCGAACGGAAGCCGGAACGTTGCATCTCTTTGACTTCGATACCGAGGGCACGCAGCACTTCACGCGGCGCCTCGTACTCGCCGTTGTAGCGGCCCAGGTAGCACGGATCGTGATAAGTCACGCTGTTGCCTTTGTGCTGACCAAGGTTGAGCGCGCCGGCCTGGATGATTTCGGCCATGTAAGTGCTGTGATGCTGCACGAGGTAGTTGCCATCGAAGGCGCCGTATTCGTTTTTCAGCACATGGAAACTGTGCGGATCGCAGGTGACGATGCGGTTGAAGCGGTATTTGGCCAGGGTCTGGATGTTGCGTTTGGCGAGCAACTGGAAGGTCGCTTCATCGCCTAAACGCCGAGCCACGTCGCCGCTGTCGCGCTCTTCCAGGCCCAACACCGCGAAGTCGACCCTGGCCGCTTTCAGCACTTTGACGAACGCACGCAAGGTGCGCTGGTTGCGCATGTCGAAAGCACCGTCGCCGACCCAGAACAACACGTCGGTGGATGTCTTGTCGCTCAACAGATTGAGGTTCAGATCCGCCGCCCAGTTCATCCGCCCGCCCGGAGCGAAACCGCCGGGGTTATCGGTAGCGATCAGGTTTTCCAGGACTTCGGCGCCCTTGTTCGGGGTGGCGCCTTTTTCCAGCGTAAGGTGACGGCGCATGTCGACGATGGCGTCGACGTGCTCGATCATCATCGGGCACTCCTCGACGCAGGCGCGGCAGGTGGTGCACGACCACAGGGTTTCGGCATCGACCAGACCGTTGACGATCGGTTGATGCGCATTGCCGCTGTGTTCGCCGACCGGTTTACCCGGATAAGGGCTGCCAGCGAATTTGGCGTCAGTGCCGCCGGCAAGGCCGACGACCATGTCCTGAATCAGTTTTTTCGGGTTCAGCGGTTGGCCGGCGGCGAAGGCCGGACAGGCTGCTTCGCACTTGCCGCACTGCACGCAGGCGTCGAAACCGAGCAACTGGTTCCAGGTGAAATCCTTGGGTTTTTCCACGCCCAGTGGCGCAGTTGGATCATTCAGATCCAGAGGCTTCAAACCGGTGGAACGGCCACCACCAAAGCGCTCGGCGCGGCGGTGCCAGGCCAGGTGCAGGGCACCGGCGAAGGCGTGCTTCATCGGCCCGCCCCAGGTCATGCCGAAGAACAATTCCGACACACCCCACAGCACACCGAAGCCGAGAATCACCGCCAAAATCCAGCCGCCGAAGTTCTCCGGGAGAATCCCGGCCACCGGCAAGGTCACCAGGAAGAACGACGCCGAGAACGCCAGCAGGCTTTTCGGCAGGCGCATCCACGGGCCTTTCGACAACCGTGCCGGCGGATTGCGCCGACGCAGGTAAACGAAGATCGCACCGACGAACATCACGGCCGTCATCAGCAGCAAGGCATACCCGAGAATGCGGTTATGCAGGCCGAAACCGTGTACCAGAATCGCCAGCACGATCGACGCCACCGCGCCACCCGCCGTGGCGACGTGGGTGTTGGCGATGTATTTGTCCCGCGCCACCACATGGTGCAGATCGACCATATAGCGCTTGGGCATGGCAAACAGGCCGCCGATCAGGTCGACCTTAGAGGCCCGGCCACGACGCCACATCGCTACCCGCCGCAACGCGCCGAGGACACCGAGGCCCAGGGCTGCGAACAACAGGATTGGAAGAAGGGTGTTCAACATAGGTGAAGCTCCCACCAGTACAGCCTGGAGAAACACGGTCTGCATTAATGTGGGAGCGGGCTTGCTCGCGAAAGCGCTGGATCAGTCAGCTCATGTCGAACTGACAGAATGCATTCGCGAGCAAGCCCGTTCCCACAGGGTTTTGTGCTCGCCGTCAGAAATCCTTGCAGAGCCGCAGGGCGTCATAAATGGCGGCGTGGGTATTACGCTGCGCCACGCAATCGCCGATGCGGAACAGCAAGTAGCCGTCACCGGTGGTGCTCAGCGATGGCTGCGGCTGGATCGCGAACAACGCTTCGACGTCGATCTGCCCCTTGTTGCGCGAGCCCTCTTTGAGCGCGTAGTAGATTTCCTCGTCCGGACGTACGCCGTTTTCCACCACCACCTGATCGACCACCCGCTCCTCTTTGGCACCGGTGTATTCGTTCTCCAGCACCGCGACGAGTTTGTCGCCTTCGCGGTAGACCTTCTCCAGCATCATGTCGCCGGTCATGATCACTTCTTTCGGGTACATGCTGCGGTAGTAGGTCGGGAACGACGTACCGCCGATGGCCACGCCCGGTTTGATGTCGTCGGTGACGATTTCGACCTGGCTGCCCTTGTCGGCGAGGAAGTCGGCGACCGACATCCCGGTGAACTCGCAAATGGTGTCGTAGACCAGCACGTTCTTGCCCGGCGCAACCTTGCCGTCAAGCACGTCCCAACTGCTGACCACCAGCCCTTCGGCGGCGCCCCAGTGTTCGTTCTGCTCCAGGAACGGATGCCCGCCCACTGCCAGTACGACCACGTCCGGACGCAGGTCCATGATGGCCGCTGCATCGGCAGCGGTGCCCAGACGCAGGTCGACTTTCAGTCGTGCCAGTTCCAGTTGGAACCAGCGGGTAATGCCGGCGATCTGGTCACGTTGCGGCGCTTTCGACGCCGTAGTGATCTGCCCGCCGATGAATTCCTTCTTCTCGAACAGGGTCACGTCGTGGCCACGTTCGGCCGCCACGCGCGCCGCTTCCATCCCGGCAGGGCCGGCACCGACCACCACAACCTTGCGTTTCGGTCCGGTGGATTTCTCGATGATGTGGGGCACGCCCATGTATTCACGGGACGTTGCAGCATTCTGGATACACAACACGTCCAGACCTTGATACTGGCGATCGATGCAATAGTTGGCGCCGACGCACTGTTTGATCTGGTCGATCTGGCCCATCTTGATCTTGGCGATCAGGTGCGGGTCAGCGATGTGCGCACGGGTCATGCCGACCATGTCGACGTAACCCCCCTCAAGAATCCGCGTGGCCTGGTTGGGGTCCTTGATGTTCTGTGCGTGGAGCACTGGCACCTTGACCACTTCCTTGATCCCGGCCGCCAGATGCAGGAAAGGCTCCGGTGGATAACTCATGTTGGGGATCACGTTGGCCAGGGTGTTGTGAGTGTCACAACCCGAGCCCACCACACCGATAAAGTCGAGCATGCCGGTGTCGTCGTAATACTTGGCGATCTGCTTCATGTCTTCGTGGGACAAGCCGTCCGGGTGGAACTCGTCACCGCAGATACGCATGCCCACGCAGAAGTCGTCACCGACCTCGGCGCGCACGGCTTTCAAGACTTCCAGACCGAACTTCATCCGGCCTTCGAAGGTGCCACCCCATTCGTCGGTGCGCTTGTTGACGCGCGGGCTCCAGAACTGGTCAATCATGTGCTGGTGCACGGCGGACAGCTCAACGCCGTCAAGCCCACCGGCCTTGGCCCGACGCGCGGCCTGAGCATAGTTGCCGATCACCCGCCAGATTTCTTCCGGCTCGATGGTTTTGCAGGTCGCGCGGTGCACCGGTTCACGGATGCCCGATGGCGACATCAGGGTCGGCCAGTTGAAGCCATCCCAACGCGAGCGACGACCCATGTGAGTAATCTGGATCATGATCTTGGCGCCGTGCTTGTGCATGGCGTCGGCCAGATTCTGGAAGTGCGGAATGATGCGATCGGTGGACAGGTTCACCGAACTCCACCATTCCTGCGGGCTGTCGATGGCGACCACGGACGAACCGCCACAGATCGCCAGGCCGATGCCGCCCTTGGCTTTCTCTTCGTAATACTTGACGTACCGGTCGGTGGTCATGCCACCGTCAGTCGCGTAGACCTCGGCGTGCGCAGTGCTGAGCACGCGGTTGCGGATGGTCAGTTTGCCGATCTGGATCGGCTGGAACATTGCTTCGAAAGCCATGGCGGGTTCCTCGACTTACAACGGCTTGACGGTGAACAGGCCGTCATCGTGGCCTTCTTCGGAGCCACCGTAGACTTGTTCGGCCACGGTGCGGATGTTGCTGCCACGGGCTTGCAGAATCTGATCCATGGCGCCGGCAAACCAGCCGGTGAACATGTAGTCGACCTTGCGCCCGACCTTGCCGTAGACGTAGACGAACGCCGAGTGTTCGAGCTTGACGCTGGCGGTGCCTTTGTCGAGGTCGATGTCCTGGATCTTGAACAGGCCCCAGCCGCGCTGCGACAGGCGTTTCATGTAGTGTTCGAACACCGCGACGCCTTCCAGGCCGTGGCATTCAGCTTCTTTTTCACACCAGTGCCAGGCGGATTTGTAGCCGGCCTTGTAGAGAATTTCGGCGTAGGCGTCGGCGCCCAGCACTTCCTCGATGCCCATGTGGTTGTTGACGAAAAAGTGGCGCGGCACGTACAGCATTGGCAGGGCGTCTGAGGTCCAGACACCGGTCTCGCTGTCGACTTCGATTGGCAATTGCGGGGCGATCTTGGCCATGGAAACTTAACTCCAGAAAAATTGGTGTGTTGCCCTCGGCGCGGGCGGCCGAGGGAAAGGATTCAGAAGTGCGGTGGCTTATTCGCCCCAGACGTCCTTCAGGACGTTCACCCAGTTCTCGCCCATGATCTTGCGCACCACGCGCTCGGAGTGGCCGCGTTTGAGCAGGGTTTCGGTCAGGTTCGGGAACTCGCCGACGGTGCGGATGCCCAGCGGGTTGATGATCTTGCCGAAGCTGGTCAGACGACGGGCGTAGCCCTTGTCGTGGGTCAGGTATTCGAAGAAGTCCTGGCCATGGCCCTGAGTGAAGTCGGTGCCGATACCGATGGAATCTTCGCCGACAATGTTCATCACGTATTCGATGGCTTCGGCGTAGTCGTCGATGGTCGAATCGATGCCCTTGGCGAGGAACGGCGCGAACATGGTCACGCCGACGAAACCACCGTGGTCGGCAATGAACTTGAGTTCTTCATCGGACTTGTTGCGCGGGTGCTCTTTGAGCCCCGACGGCAGGCAGTGGGAATAGCAGACCGGTTTTTTCGATTCGAGGATGACTTCCTCGGAGGTCTTGGAACCGACGTGGGACAGGTCGCACATCACGCCAACGCGGTTCATCTCGGCGACGATCTCGCGACCAAAACCCGACAGGCCGCCGTCACGCTCGTAGCAACCGGTGCCGACCAGGTTCTGGGTGTTGTAGCACATCTGCACGATGCCGACGCCGAGCTGCTTGAACACCTCTACATAGCCGATCTGGTCTTCAAAGGCGTGGGCATTCTGGAAGCCGAACAGGATGCCGGTCTTGCCCTGCTCTTTGGCGCGACGGATGTCGGCGGTGGTGCGCACCGGCATCACCAGGTCACTGTTTTCGCGGATCAGCTTCTGGCTGGCAGCGATGTTGTTCACGGTCGCCTGAAAGCCTTCCCACACCGACACAGTGCAGTTGGCCGCCGTCAGACCGCCCTTGCGCATGTCTTCGAACAGCTCGCGGTTCCATTTGGCAATGATCAGACCGTCGATAACGATGCTGTCGGCGTGTAATTCGGCTGGGCTCATCAGGCGTCCCCTTATTGGCAATTCATGCGCCGAATCGTCTGCCGGCGCTTTGGGGCCAGCATATGCCTCGGTGCGGGGGCGACCGGGTGCAAAAACGACAGGGGAATTGCCGAAAGCGTCAATCCGCGACAAAGGGTCACTAACCGCCCCGAACGGCCACCTGTTCAAGCCTGCTCGCTTAAGCCAGAATCTGGCGCATCTTGCAAACACCACTGGATAAGAGCGGCGACATCAATGAAATCGATCTTCCTGGCTTTGGCCCTGATTGCGACCGGCGTACACGCCGCCGAAGAGTCCGACAACAACCCGTGCGACGTCGTCGAAAACGACATCCAGACCCTGGAATGCTCGACCTACAGCCGCACCACCGCCGAAGACCTGCTCAAGGACAACTACGCCAGCCTTACCGAACGCATGCAAACGGCGTACGGCAAGAATCCGGCGCAACTGGCCGACATCACCGCCAAACTCAAAACCGCCCAGCAGCAGTGGCTGAAGACCCGGGATGCGGATTGCGCGGTGGAGGCGTTCCCGGCGACGGCGGGCAGCAAGGCGTTCAAGATTGCGCAAAATGACTGCGTGGCGCGGATGAGTGATGAACGGTCGGAGTTTCTGGAGTCGATTGGGCAGGAGTGATTCTGGAAGTTCGGCAACATGCCGACAAACGTTGTGGATTGGCCGACTGGAAAATATAAGTAAAGATTCGAATATCTTATAAAAGACTTATATTCCCAGCGCCATGAATCAATCTGCCGACATCCAAATCATCAACGATGCCGAGGGCAACCCCGCCTTCGTAGTCATTCCCTACGCTCAATACGTCGCACAGAAAATGCAGCCCGACCTGATCCCGCATGAGGTGGTCAGTCGAATGGTCGACGGGGCGACACCGATCCGTGCCTGGCGCGAACACCTGAACCTGACTCAGGAAGAAGTGGCCAAACGTCTGGGAATTTCCCAGCCGGCGTTCGCTCAACAAGAAACAGTAGCGAAGCCACGCAAGGCAACCCGCGAGAAAATTGCAGCAGCGTTTGGCATCACGCCCAATCAGCTTGAGTTGTAGGCTGGCCTCTTCATTCAAAGGAATTCCCATGAACATCTGCGGCATCGAAATCAAAGGCAGCGAAGCGATCATCGCCGTGGCCTCCCTTGACGGGGCAACGCTGAGCCATGTGGCGCTCAACACCAAGAAAATCGCCCTCGAGGATGATGACGAGGCGGCAAACGTTAAACGCTTCGCAGCGCAGGTTGCCTCGTTTGTGCGCGAACATTCGATTGACCGGATTGCGATCAAGAAGCGCAGCAAGAAGGGCGAATTTGCCGGTGGGCCAACGACGTTCAAGATCGAGGGTGTGTTTCAGTTGTTGGATGGTTGTGAAGTGACGTTGTTGTCGCCACAGACGATCAACGCGCAGGCCAAGAAGCACAACGTCGAGCTGCCGGGGACGCTGAACAAATATCAGCATGAGGCTTATAAAGCCGCTTGTTCGGCGTTGGTGAAGAAGTAACCCGATCTTCCAGACAAAGAAGATCAAAAATGTGGGAGCGGGCTTGCTCGCGAAGAGGGCGTGTCAGTCGACTGCATTGTTGAATGACACACCGCATTCGCGAGCAAGCCCGCTCCCACATGGGTGTCGTGTGCACCCGTTCAGGTTTGGGCGGTATGCCGGTCTTCGCGGGGGCAGCGGGCGAATTTTGCCCGGTAGCTGCGGGTAAAATACGACGGCGATTCAAACCCGCAGGCGATGCTCACTTCCAGCACGCTCATGTCGGTCTGGCGCAACAACTGCTGGGCCTTTTCCAGCCTTAACCGCAGGTAGAAATTGCTCGGCGTGTCGTTCAGATGCAGCCGAAACAAGCGCTCCAATTGCCGGCGCGTCACCTTGATCGATTCCGCCAACGCCAACGTGGTCAGCGGCGGTTCGCTGTGTTGTTCCATCTCGCCAATCACCTGAACCAGCTTCTTGTTGCTGATGCCGTAGCGCGTGGCGACTTCCATGCGTTGGTGATCTTTGCGCGGACGAATGCGCCCCAGCACGAATTGTTCGCTGACCTGAATTGCCAGTTGCGGGCCATGGGCCTGGGCGATCAGGTCGAGCATCAGGTCGATGGACGCCGTACCGCCGGCCGAGGTGATGCGCCGACGGTCGATCTCGAACAGCTCCTGGGTCACGCTGAGCTGTGGATAAGATTCCTTGAAGGCGTCAATGGCCTCCCAGTGCAGGGTCAGGCGATGGCCATCGAGCAGGCCCGCCTCAGCCAGAACGAAGCTGCCGGTGTCGATGGCGCCGAGGGTCACGCCTTCGTTGTCCAGCCGTCGCAGCCAATGTTCAAGCGTCGGCGTGGCGAACTTCAGTGGTTCGAACCCGGCCACCACCCATAACGTCGCGCCTTTCTTCAGCGGTTCCAGCGCCGCGTCGGCGTTGACCGACATGCCGTTGCTCGCCAGTACCGCCCCGCCGTCAGCGCTCAGCACATGCCAGCGGTACAACTCGCCGCGAAAGCGGTTGGCGACCCGCAGCGGTTCGATTGCCGAGATAAAGCCGATGGCGGAGAACCCCGGCATCAGCAGGAAGTAGAAATCCTGAGACATGTGCGCACTCGATTCGCGGGTAACGAGAGGGAGGGTAGCGTGGCTCGTTGATACGCCGATTGTCGTCAGCGTTCAAGCGCGCAGGTCGCTACAGTGCAAGTGCCAGTCGCCGCAGTGCGCTTTCACGGGGGCGTTGCTGCGTAACTTTGCATCACCGGCGCAACAGACGCCGGAACTCACAATAAACAACCTGCCGAGGAACCCGACATGAAACGACTGATCAGCAGCTGCGTTCTTGCACTCAGCGGTACCGCTTTCTTGAGCGCCAGCGTCATGGCCGCCGAACCCGCGTCTTGCCAGAACGTGCGCATGGGCGTGGTCAACTGGACCGACGTGATCGCCACCAGTGCCATGACCCAGGTCCTGCTCGACGGCCTCGGCTACAACACCAAACAAACCAGCGCGTCCCAGCAAATCATCTTCGCCGGGATCCGCGACCAGCGTCTGGACCTGTTTCTCGGCTACTGGAACCCGCTGATGACCCAGACCATCACCCCGTTCGTCGAGGCTAACCAGGTCAAAGTCCTTGACGCTCCAAGCCTCAAAGACGCCCGCGCCACCCTCGCCGTGCCGACGTACCTGGCTGACAAGGGCCTGAAGACTTTCGCCGACATCGCCAAGTTCGAGAAGGAACTGGGCGGCAAGATCTACGGCATCGAACCGGGTTCGGGCGCCAACACGCAGATCAAGGCAATGATCGCCAAAAACCAGTTTGGCCTCGGCAAGTTCCAGTTGGTCGAGTCCAGTGAAGCGGGGATGCTCGCCGCCGTCGATCGCGCCGTGCGTCGCAAGGAAGCCGTGGTGTTCTTCGGCTGGGCGCCGCACCCGATGAACGTCAACGTCAAGATGACCTACCTCACCGGCAGCAATGACGCCCTCGGCCCGAACGAGGGCATGGCCACCGTGTGGACCGTCACCGCGCCGAAATACGCCGAACAGTGCCCGAACATCGGTCGCCTGCTGAGCAATCTGACGTTCACCGCTGAAGACGAGAGCCGGATGATGCAACCGCTGCTCGATCACAAGGACGCCTTCGAGTCGGCCAAGCAGTGGCTCAAGGATCACCCGGCAGACAAACAGCGCTGGCTCGAAGGTGTGACCACTTTCGACGGCAAACCGGCCGCTGAAAACCTGCAACTGACCCGCAAATAACGTCCTCCTGAATCACCGTTTCGCAGCCCGCAAAGGGCTGCGAACAGCCCCATCACGCCTGAAGGAAACCGACACATGAACCACGACGTCATCATCACCTGCGCACTCACCGGTGCTGGCGACACGACCGCCAGGAGCCCCCACGTACCGGTCACCCCAAAACAGATTGCCGCCGCCGCCGTGGAAGCGGCCAAGGCTGGCGCCACCGTTGTGCACTGTCACGTCCGCGATCCGCAGACCGGCAAGTTCAGTCGCGATGTGGCGCTGTACCGCGAAGTGATGGAGCGCATCCGCGAGGCTGACGTCGACATCATCGTCAACCTCACGGCCGGCATGGGTGGCGATCTGGAAATCGGCGCTGGCGAGAAGCCGATGGAGTTCGGCCCGAACACCGATCTGGTCGGCCCGCTGACTCGTCTGGCCCACGTCGAAGAACTGCTGCCGGAAATCTGCACCCTCGATTGCGGCACCCTGAACTTCGGCGACGGCGACACCATTTATGTCTCCACCCCGGCACAACTGCGCGCCGGCGCCAAACGCATCACCGAGTTGGGCGTGAAAGCCGAGCTGGAAATTTTCGACACCGGTCACCTGTGGTTCGCCAAACAGATGATCAAGGAAGGTTTGCTCGATAACCCGCTGTTCCAGCTGTGCCTGGGCATTCCGTGGGGCGCGCCGGCCGACACCACCACCATGAAAGCCATGGTCGACAACCTGCCGGCGGACGCGGTGTGGGCCGGGTTTGGTATCGGCCGGATGCAGATGCCGATGGCCGCGCAAGCGGTGCTGCTGGGTGGCAACGTGCGGGTCGGGCTGGAAGACAACCTGTGGCTGGACAAAGGCGTGCTGGCGACCAACGGTCAACTCGTTGAGCGTGCCACCGAGATACTCAGCCGCTTGGGCGCCAGCGTCCTGACCCCGGCCGAGGGCCGGAAAAAAATGGGCCTGACCCCGCGCGGATAAATCATCACTCATTTGCCCGCTTCCACAGGTTTCTACGAATTATTCAGGATGTGACCATGAGCTTTATCACCGAAATCAAAACCTTCGCCGCGCTGGGCAGCGGTGTTATCGGCAGCGGCTGGGTCGCCCGCGCCCTCGCCCACGGCCTCGATGTCGTGGCCTGGGATCCGGCGCCCGGCGCTGAAGCGGCGCTGCGCAAACGCGTGGCCAATGCCTGGGGGGCGCTGGAGAAAAACGGCCTGGCGCCGGGCGCGTCGCAGGATCGCTTGCGCTTTGTCGCGACCATCGAGGAGTGCGTGCGCGACGCGGATTTCATTCAGGAAAGCGCTCCGGAACGCCTTGAACTGAAACTGCAACTGCACAGCAAAATCAGCTCGGCCGCCAAGCCCAATGCGCTGATCGGCTCCAGCACCTCGGGCCTGTTGCCGAGCGAGTTCTACGAGAGTTCGATCCACCCGGAACGCTGCGTGGTCGGCCATCCGTTCAATCCGGTTTACCTGTTGCCGCTGGTGGAAGTGGTCGGTGGCAAGAACACCGCACCGGAAGCTATACAAGCGGCAATGAAAGTCTACGAATCACTCGGCATGCGTCCGCTGCATGTGCGCAAGGAAGTACCGGGATTCATCGCTGACCGTCTGCTCGAAGCGCTGTGGCGTGAGGCGCTGCACCTGGTCAACGACGGGGTGGCGACGACTGGCGAGATCGACGACGCGATTCGTTTTGGCGCCGGTTTGCGCTGGTCGTTCATGGGCACCTTCCTGACCTACACCCTCGCCGGTGGCGATGCCGGAATGCGTCACTTCATGTCGCAATTCGGCCCGGCGTTGCAGTTGCCATGGACGTATCTGCCGGCACCGGAGCTGACCGACAAGTTGATTGACGATGTGGTCGATGGCACCAGCGATCAGTTGGGCAGCCACAGCATTTCGGCGCTGGAGCGCTATCGTGATGATTGCCTGCTGGCGGTGCTGGAGGCGGTGAGGACTACCAAGGAGAAGCATGGAATGAGTTTCAGCGAATAATCCTTGCTCAACAGTTCCGGCCCCTTCGCGAGCAAGCCCGCTCCCACAGATGACCGCATTCCCATGTGGGAGCGGGCTTGCTCGCGAAGACGGCAGCCCAGCCACTATCAATGTTGGATCTGACACCATGCCCAGCCTCACCACCTACCAAACCCGCATCATCCCCGACTGGGTCGACTACAACGGCCACCTGCGCGACGCCTTCTACCTGCTGATTTTCAGCTACTCCACCGACGCCCTGATGGATCGCCTCGGCATGGACAGCAACCACCGCGAAGCCAGCGGCCACTCGCTGTTCACCCTGGAACTGCACCTCAACTACCTGCACGAAGTGAAGCTCGACACCGACGTCGAAGTACGCACGCAAATCATCGGTCACGACAGCAAACGCCTGCATCTCTATCACAGCCTGCACAAAGTCGGGGAAGACCAGGAGCTGGCCGGCAATGAGCAGATGTTGCTGCACGTCGACCTCGCCGGCCCGCGCTCGGCGCCGTTCAGCGCGGACACCTTGAGCCGTCTGCAAGCCATCGTCGCCGAGCAGGCCGACCTGCCCGCCCCGACTTACATCGGCCGCATCATCGCCCTGCCACCGGCCCGTTAAAACCCACTATCGAGCGAGATGAGCGCTTGCTGCGCAGATCGGTTTCACTGACGGACAGGCAAAAAAAGCCCCGATACAAGCCGTGACAGGATCGGGGCTGAGGGTACTGTTGAGGAGCTGCCGTGCGAGGGTGACCAAACCGTCGTGTTGCAAGCTGAAGCCAGTTTGCCCACTCCCTTTGACAACGAGTTAGCCGAAAACGACCCGTTCATAGTCGTAGCAGCCACTGCGACAAATCGCCCTTGCCGTCCCTCCCCTTGCCTACCAGAATCGAGTCACGACCTCCGTTGCTGAAGAAGGATTCGCCTCATGATGTTTGCCGATTTGATCGATCAGGAAGACCTGTTGGGACAGCTCAAGGCATTGGGATTGCAGGTGCCGGTCGGCTCGACGGCCGAGCAGGCATGTGAATTCGCCGTAATGGGTCTGGACAATGCTCGGGCGTTCGAATTGCGCAAAATGGTCAAGGACATGTACACCAGCGGCGCGAGCATCCAGCCGGCTGTGCGCCAAGCCATCGACAAACAGTTGTTGCCGGCATTGGCACACTACCAACAGACCCACAGCGCCTGAGCAAGCCAATCGCCCACAGGCGGGTTCCCACAGTTTTTGTGTCTGACCACATTTTTGTGATCGACATCCATCCTGTGGGAGCCCGCCTGCTGGCGATGAACGATGACTCGGTTTACAACCTTACGCTGGCAAACGTCGATTCATTACGCGCCTGACTCAACGCCGACATCGGCCCCGACAGCGGCGACAGCACCATCGCCTGCGGCAACTGCATCATCGCCACCTGCTGGGTGGTGTTGGAGCCAACGCGCTCGTCACGCGGCGGAATGCCGAAGTATTCGCGGTAGCACTTGGAGAAGTGCGGCGTTGAGACGAAACCACACACCGAAGCCACTTCGATGATCGACATCGGCGTCTGCTTGAGCAGTTGCCGGGCACGAATCAAACGCAGCTTGAGGTAGTAACGCGACGGCGAGCAGTGCAGGTATTTCTGGAACAACCGCTCGAGCTGACGACGGGACACGGCGACATACACCGCCAGTTCGTCGAGGTCGATCGGTTCCTCAAGGTTGGCCTCCATCAGCGCGACGATTTCCTGCAGCTTCGGCTGGTTGGTGCCGAGCATGTGCTTGAGCGGCACGCGCTGGTGATCCTGTTCGTTGCGGATGCGCTCATAGACGAACATTTCCGAGATCGCGGCGGACAGTTCACGGCCGTGATCGCGGCTGATCAGGTGAAGCATCATGTCCAGCGGCGCGGTGCCGCCGGAGCTGGTGAAGCGGTTGCGGTCGAGGGTGAACAAGCGAGTACTCATGGCCACGCGCGGGAAAGCTTCCTGCATTGCCGCCAGGCATTCCCAGTGCACGCTGCAATCGAAACCGTCGAGCAGCCCGGCGCAGGCCAAGGCCCAACTGCCGGTGCACACGGCACCCAGACGACGCGACTGACGCGCCTGGCTTTGCAGCCAGGAGACGTGCTCACGGGTCACGGTGCGCTGGATACCGACACCGCCACAGACAATCACGGTGTCCAGCGGGGGCGCTTTGTGCATCGAGGCGTCGGGCGTGATTTGCAGGCCGTCACTGGCCCACACCTGGCCGCCATCGACGGTGAGGGTGCTCCAGCGAAACAGTTCACGACCGGACAACTGATTGGCCATGCGCAGCGGCTCAACCGCAGAGGCCAGGGAAATCAGCGTGAAATTGTCCAGCAGCAGAAAGCCGATGGATTGAGGCGCACGGTTCTGGGGTTGAGCCCCTGAGTTGAACGACGTCATCGCGGTATCTCCTCACACAAAGCGGGTGAAGGCCTCAGGCGGAGGCTCTTGTTTTTGCCAGCGTTCTCGAGTGGGAGACGGGCTTTGTTATGACAGAGCAATTGCCATGCCTAAAATTGAATGGCCATTCAATAACTCCTGAAAACGACATCACGACGCGTCTATATGAGACCTCCGGCGAAGGGTGTTTGGAAGTGCCATCAGCGAGGGGCAAAGCTCTGCTCCGTTGCCTGTGAGCAGATCGGTATCACTTGTGGGAACGGGGCTGCGCGCCGTTCCACAGGAGTGTCACCACAGGCACAGGTGACGGACGGTAGGGTGTGCTGATTGCCTGTTACAGGTGGGAAAGACTCTTATCTGATTGCGACGCGCCAAAAGGTGGCGTGTTTGATTAACCGTGTTCATTTAGCGCGCAGTTTTGACTGGTCTGGCCCAATCGCCGGCAGGTTGGTTTGCACAGGTTTTCTGATCGATACGAATCGACTGTGGTCGCTAGCCTGCTAACGATTGAAGCCACTCGGTTTCAGCACTCAACCGCGCTGACCGCCAACCCACCGCGCGATGTTTCTTTATATTTGTCATGCATGTCGGCACCGGTATCACGCATGGTGCGAATCACCCGGTCCAGCGAGATGAAGTGCTGACCATCGCCACGCAACGCCATTTGCGCGGCGTTGATCGCCTTCACCGCCGCAATCGCATTGCGCTCGATGCACGGCACCTGGACGAGGCCGCCTACCGGATCGCAGGTCAAACCGAGGTTATGTTCCAGGCCGATTTCCGCCGCGTTGCACAACTGCTCAGGCGAAGCGCCAAGAATCTCCGCCAGCCCTGCCGCCGCCATCGCACAGGCCGACCCGACCTCGCCCTGACAACCGACTTCGGCACCGGAAATCGACGCGTTCTTTTTGCACAGAATCCCCACCGCCGCCGCCGCCAGAAAGTAGTCGACCACGTTGGCGTCGGTGACCGCTTCGCTGAACTTCATAAAGTAGTGCAGCACCGCCGGAATGATCCCCGCCGCACCGTTGGTCGGCGCCGTGACCATCCGCCCGCCCGCCGCGTTCTCTTCATTCACGGCAAGGGCGAACAGGTTGACCCACTCCATCGCGCTCAGCGTCGAGCCGATCACGTTGGGCTTGTTCAATTCCTGCAGGCTGCGATGCAACTTCGCCGCACGCCGACGCACATTCAACCCACCAGGCAGGATGCCTTCGTGCTTGAGGCCTTGCTCGACGCAATCTTGCATCGCAAGCCAGAGTTTCATCAGCCCGGCGCGGATTTCCTCTTCGCTGCGCCAGACCTTTTCGTTGGCCATCATCAAGTCGGCGACGCGCAAGTTATGTTGCTTGCACAGCGCCAACAACTCCACGGCACTGGAGAAGTCATAGGGCAGTTCGGTGCGATCCAGATCCACCACACCGCTGCAGGCTTGCGCCTCATCCACGACAAAACCGCCACCGACCGAGTAATAGGTGTCGCGATGCAGGGTAGCGCCATCACCTTCGGCGATCAGCGTCATGGCGTTGGGGTGGAAAGGCAGGTTCTCCTCGATCAGACGCATGTCCCGGGCCCAGACAAAGGGTACCGTCAGACGACCGTCCAGCAAGAGCGTATCGGTTTCGCGTAGCGCCTGGATGCGCGGGCCAATCTGTGCGGGATCGATTGCATCAGGCCATTCGCCCATCAATCCCATGATCACCGCGTTGTCGCTGCCATGGCCGATACCCGTGGCCGACAGCGATCCATAAAGCTGAACTTCGACACGCCGAACGTCATCGAGCAGGGCCTTTTCTCGCAGGCTTTGCACGAACAGAGCAGCGGCGCGCATCGGGCCCACAGTATGGGAACTGGAAGGGCCAATGCCGATTTTAAACAGGTCGAAAACGCTGATTGCCATGGGCGAATATCTCAAGTTCAAACACGTCCCGACACGGCTGCGCCGGGCGGCGCAGCAACTACGCTTGACGCCGGAATTCGCACATCTTCCGGTTTTTGCCGTAAGGTTGACGTCTGACACCGACGTAGTCTTGTCCACTAACGCCGTGTGTCGGTGAGGCTCTATCCACTCGCTTTTTGGTGGCCCAGGGAGCCGTCAATGGGTGGAAAAAAGCTGTAAGCGACGTTACCGACACTAGATGCGACCACGCCTGTACTGGATGCGACCCTACCTGTAGGCGTCCGATATGCACTGGTACATGATCATTTACGACTTGATTGCAAGGCTGCGTGTCAGAACACGTTTCACGCACCTACCGACCGCAACATTCATAAGTGCGGGTATCCCGTCGGAACACCGCCCAAAAAACACTCAGGAGTCCCCCCATGAAAGGTTCCCCCTCGTTGTTGTTGGCCGCCATGCTCAGTCTTCCTCTTCTGGCCCAGGCTTCAGAACCGGAACAATGCAGCACCGTCAACTTCTCCGATGTCGGCTGGACCGATATCACCGTGACAACCGCCACCACCAGCGTCGTACTCGACGCACTGGGGTACAAAACCAAGACCACCATGATTTCCGTACCGGTGACCTACAAGTCCCTGGCCGACGGCAAGAACATGGACATTTTCCTCGGCAACTGGATGCCGACCATGGAAAACGACATCAAGGCCTACCGCGATGCCGGTACCGTGGACGTCGTGCGCACCAACCTCAAGGGCGCCAAATACACCCTCGCCGTGCCGCAAGCCCTGTACGACAAAGGTCTGCATGACTTTGCCGACATCGCCAAATTCAAGAAAGAACTCGACGGCAAGATCTACGGCATCGAGCCAGGCAACGACGGTAACCGTCTGATCCAGAGCATGATCGACAAAAACGCTTTCGGCCTGAAAGACGCCGGCTTCAAAATCGTGGAATCCAGCGAAGCGGGGATGCTGTCGCAGGTCGATCGCGCCCAGAGACGTGACACCGCGGTCGTATTCCTGGGCTGGGCCCCCCACCCGATGAACAAACGCTTCCATATTCAATACCTGACCGGGGGCGATGACTTCTTCGGCCCGGATTTCGGCGCCGCCACCGTGGCCACCAACACCCGCAAGGGCTATGTCGAAGAGTGCAGCAATGTCGGCCAGTTGCTGAAGAACCTGGAGTTCACCGTCGACATGGAAAGTGAGCTGATGGGCAATGTTCTCGATGACAAGATGAAGCCCGAAGCAGCAGCCAAAGCCTGGCTGAAGAAAAATCCACAGATACTCGATACCTGGCTCGCTGGCGTGACCACCATTGACGGTAAACCAGGCCTTGCGGCCGTGAAAGCCAAGCTCGCGCAGTAATCGCCTTATGCCGGGCGAGTGCGCTCGCCCGGACTGTTTATTCCTTGCATGCGGACGTTCACTACCATGCTGATTGATCAGAAAATACCTTTAGGCCAGTACATCGCGGGTTTCGTTGAATGGTTGACCGACCACGGCGCCAATACATTCGACGCAATCGCCGTGACACTGGAAACGATGATCCACGGCGTGACGTTTGCGCTCACCTGGTTCAACCCTTTTGTCTTGATCGGCCTCATCGCCGTACTCGCCCATTTCATCCAGCGCAAATGGGGACTGACTGCTTTTGTGATTGCATCCTTCCTGCTGATCCTCAATCTGGGGTACTGGCAGGAAACCATGGAAACCCTCGCCCAGGTCATGTTCGCGACCCTGGTTTGCGTGGTCATCGGCGTGCCGTTGGGCATCGTCGCCGCGCACAAACCGATGTTCTACACATTGATGCGTCCGGTTCTCGATCTGATGCAGACCGTACCCACCTTCGTTTACCTCATTCCTACCCTGACCCTCTTCGGGCTGGGCGTGGTGCCGGGCCTGATCTCCACGGTGGTGTTCGCCATCGCAGCGCCGATCCGCCTGACTTACCTGGGCATCCGCGATGTCCCGCAAGAACTGATGGACGCCGGCAAAGCCTTCGGCTGCTCGCGTCGCCAACTGCTTTCACGGATTGAACTGCCTCACGCCATGCCGAGCATCGCGGCCGGCATCACCCAGTGCATCATGCTGTCGCTGTCGATGGTGGTGATCGCTGCACTGGTAGGCGCCGACGGACTCGGCAAACCGGTGGTCAACGCACTGAACACTGCTGATATCGCCCTGGGCTTCGAAGCAGGCCTGGCGATCGTACTGCTGGCGATCATGCTCGACCGTATCTGCAAACAGCCCGAAGCCAAAGCAGGGGGTGACGCATGAGCATCATTCGCTTCGAAGACGTCGACGTAATTTTCTCCAAGGACCCGCGCGAGGCACTCAAGCTGCTGGATGAGGGCATGACCCGCAACGAGATCCTGAAAAAGACCGGGCAGATCGTCGGCGTGGAAAAGGCCAGCCTCGACATCAACAAAGGCGAAATCTGCGTGCTGATGGGTCTGTCCGGCTCCGGCAAGTCGAGCCTGCTGCGTTGCATCAACGGCCTCAACACCGTGAGCCGCGGCAAGCTGTTCGTCGAGCACGAAAACCGCCAGATCGATATCGCATCCTGCACCCCCGCCGAACTGAAAATGATGCGTACCAAACGCATCGCCATGGTGTTCCAGAAGTTCGCGCTGATGCCGTGGCTGACGGTTCGCGAGAACATCAGCTTTGGTCTGGAAATGCAGGGCCGACCGGAAAAGGAACGCAGGAAGCTGGTTGACGAGAAGCTCGAACTGGTAGGTCTGGCCCAATGGCGCAACAAAAAGCCTGACGAACTCTCCGGCGGCATGCAGCAGCGCGTCGGCCTTGCTCGTGCACTGGCGATGGACGCCGACATTCTGCTGATGGACGAACCGTTTTCGGCACTCGACCCGCTGATCCGCCAAGGCCTGCAGGATGAACTGCTGGAACTGCAACGCAAGTTGAACAAGACCATCGTCTTCGTCAGCCACGACCTCGACGAGGCGCTGAAACTGGGCAGCCGCATCGCGATCATGAAGGACGGTCGCATCGTCCAGTACAGCGTGCCGGAAGAGATCGTGCTGAACCCGGCGGATGACTATGTGCGTACCTTCGTGGCGCACACCAATCCGCTCAACGTGCTGTGCGGGCGCAGCCTGATGCGCACCCTGGATAACTGCAAACGCATCAACGGTTCGGTGTGCCTGGACCCGGGCGACGACTCGTGGCTGGACCTGGCCGAGGGCAACACCATCAAAGGCGCACGGCAGAACGGCTCGACACTCAACCTGCAGAACTGGGCACCGGGACAAGCGGTTGAAGGGCTGGAGCGCAAACCGACGCTGGTGGACTCCAACATCGGCATGCGTGACGCCTTGCAGATTCGTTATCAGACCGGCAACAAACTGGTGCTGCACGATAACAATCAGGTCGTAGGGATTCTCGGTGACAGCGAGTTGTATCACGCGTTGCTGGGCAAGAACCTGGGGTAGTAATCCCGGACACAAAAACGCCGCGAGAGGATCGCGGCGTTTTTGTTTATCAGGGCGTCAAGTCAAACCGTGTTGTGGCTGATGGCCCTTTTCGCGAGCAAGCCCGCTTCCACAGTTAAAATGCAGGCCAATGTGGGAGCCGGCTTGCTCGCGAAGGATGCGGCGCGGTGCTTTTGAAAGAAACACCGCGCCACTTGCCGTTTAGCTGTACACCCGGCCAAGGAGCTGCCGATGGCTTTCAAACTGATCGAGCACATCCCGCGTGATCTGATCCTGCGTGAAGCCCATCAGGTCGTAATCCTGGCTGCCGCTTTGCAGATACACCTCGGCGCGATAGAAACGCTGACGCGCCTCTTCAGACGCCACCGATTCGGCAGGGGTTGCGAGGTAACCGTCCAGACTCACTTCGTAAACGAAAGGGTTGCTCTCTTCCATTTCGATGCGCACGCCCATGCAGCGCTTGGATTTACCCAGCAGCGTTTGCACTTCCAGCCCCTGAGCACGCATTTGCGCAGCCGCGCTTTCCAGCGCCGGGCTGACTTGCTTGTCCATGAAACGCTGCACCACCGACTGGCTCGGTTGCAGGTCCAGCTGAGTCAAACGCTCGCTGAAACCCCGACGACCACGTTCGGCCAGTTGCGCTTGCTCCTCTTCGATCAGCACGTCCTGACGCATTGCCTTGTGCAGGCCGAACATGAAGAACACCAGCACCACCGAGAACGGCAGACCGGCCAGCACCACCATCGTTTGCATCGCTTCAAAGTTACCGGCGAACAGCAAACCGATGGTCACCAGGGTGATCACCACCGACCAGAAGATCCGCAGCCAGTGGGGCGCATCTTCGTCGACGTTGCCGCCCTTGCAGGACAGGTTGGCCATCATCACCGCGCCAGAGTCGGCCGGGGTCAGGAACAGCACGAAGCCGACGAAGATCGACACACCGATGACAACTTTCGACGCCGGATAGTGCTCAAGCAACTGATAGATCGCCATCGACGGCTGTTCCAGCGCCGTCTTCCCAAGCTCAACCGCCCCATGGTTCATCACCAGATCCAGCGCCGAGTTGCCGAAGATCGACAGCCAGGCCAGCGTGAAGCCCAGCGGAATCAGAAGCACGCCGGCTACCAGTTCACGCACGGTACGCCCACGGGAGATACGCGCGATGAACATGCCTACAAATGGCGCCCAGGAAATCCACCAGGCCCAGTAGAACAGCGTCCACAGGCCCAACCAGCGGTCGGATTTGGCGCTGTCGCCTTCATAGACGTACAGGTCGAACGTCTTCAGCACCGCGCCGTTGAGGTAGTCGCCGATGTTCTGCACAAAGCCGTTGAGCAAGTGCAACGTCGGGCCGAACAGCAGGACGAAAATCAGCAGACCGCTGAACAGCACGATGTTCAGGTTGGACAGACGACGGATACCGTTTTCCACACCGGACACGGCAGCGATCGTCGCCACCGTGCTCATCACGATGATCACGATCAGCAGGTTAGTGTTGCTGTGTTCCATGCCGAACAGGTTTTCAAGGCCCGAAGACACTTGCAGCGAACCAATCCCCAGGTTCGTCACCAGACCCAGCAGGGTCACGAACATGCCGAAGCCGTCCACCGCGTGACCGGCCGCGCCTTTGACCCAACGCTCGCCGACCAGCGGATACAGCGCCGAACGCAGGGCCAGCGGTTGGTTATGACGGTAGGCAAAGTAAGCCACGGCCAAGCCGACCAATGCATAGATCGCCCAGCCGTGCAGGCCCCAGTGCAGGAACGTCAGTTGCACCGCCTGACGCGCCGCCATGTTGGTGGCGGCCACGCCTTCCGGCGGATTGAAGTAGTGATCCAGCGGCTCGGACGCGCCGAAATACAGCAGCGAAATCCCGATACCCGACGAGAACAGCATCCCCGCCCAGGCGCCGTAACTGAAATCCGGGGTGTCGTCCTTGCTGCCCAGTTTGAGTTTTCCGTAGGAGGAGAACGCCAGGCCCACCACAAACACCAGGTAAGCGGCGATCACCACCATGTAGTACCAGCCGAAGCTGCGCGACAACCACTCCTGAGCCACACCCAACAGTCTGCCGGCCTCTTGCGGGGCGATAATCAGAATGGCGGTCAACAACAGAATCAACGCGGTAGAGGTGTAGAACACCCAACCGTTGACCGTCACCTTCTCGGGCGGGGTCTTTATAAGCGAGGCAGAACTCATGGCACAAATGCTCCAGGCAGTGCGAGAGAAGAACACAAGGCAACACGGCACCCGACCAATCGGTTAGTTGGCAGCCGACCGGCGGGTGATATAAAGACACCCCGAAAAAAGCCCGAACCTGCCGAAATGGTGTTGCGAATCGCTTTCGTGGCCGAAAGTCCGGACGTTCATCCGAAACCTGGCCCTGAGCGTCTTGCCCTTTCAACACGTCCATCGAACCGCGAACCGCGCCATGCCCCGCGCAGGTTTCGAGCTTTTTTGGATGTCAGTTTTATCGCCACTTACATGTAGGAAAAATCTGTAGGCAGCGACGAATTGTCGCAGATCTTATTCTTTGTTGATTGAACGTTCAATCAAAACAAAATAGACTGGCCCTCAATCCGATAGGCGTTATTCGCCCGTCGGAAGGCCTAAGGAGATGTGCAAGATGCCCAAGGTCGGTATGCAACCCATCCGCCGCCAACAACTGATCGAAGCCACATTGCAGGCGGTCGATCAGGTCGGAATGGGGGACGCCAGCATTGCGCTGATCGCCCGTTTGGCCGGTGTCTCGAATGGCATCATCAGTCATTACTTTCAGGACAAGAACGGCCTGATTGCCGCCACGATGCGGTATCTGATGAACGTCCTCAGCGAGAACGTCACCGCACGCCGTCAGGCGTTGACAGACAGCAGCCCTCGGGCGCATCTGCAGGTGATCATCGAAGGCAACTTCGACGCCAGCCAGATCAATGGCCCGGCAATGAAAACCTGGCTGGCCTTCTGGGCCACCAGCATGCATCAGCCGTCTTTGCACAGGTTGCAGCGGATCAACGATCACCGTCTGTATTCCAACCTGTGCTGCGAGTTTCGCCGTGTGTTGCCGCTCGAAGAAGCGCGCAGTGCCGCGCGAGGACTGGCAGCGTTGATTGACGGTTTGTGGTTGCGCGGCGCGCTGTCAGGAGACGCTTTCGACACGGCGCAGGCGCAACAGATCGCTTACGAATACATGGATATCCAATTGGCCAAGCAGGTGAGTTAGAGCACACAGAAAACGCTCGGCCCCTGAACTGTCACCGACCAGCGATGCCTCAGTTACATGGCTCACCCGGTGACCAACGCCAACCACCAATGCACTTGCGAGGACACTATGGCCCGTTTCGAACTGCAAAAACTCTACATCGATGGCGCGTATTCCGACGCCGGCAGCGATGCCACCTTCGAAGCCATCAACCCGGCTAACGGCGAAGTTCTCGCACAAGTGCAACGTGCGACCAAGGAAGACGTCGAGCGCGCTGTGGTCAGCGCCGAAAAGGGCCAGAAAATCTGGGCCGCGATGACCGCCATGGAGCGTTCGCGCATCCTGCGTCGTGCCGTCGACATCCTGCGCGAGCGCAACGATGAACTGGCCGCACTGGAAACCCTGGACACTGGTAAAGCCTTCTCCGAAACCAAGTACGTCGACATCGTCACCGGCGCCGACGTGCTGGAATACTACGCAGGCTTGGTACCCGCCATCGAAGGCGAGCAGATCCCGCTGCGTGACACTTCTTTCGTCTACACCCGTCGCGAGCCGCTGGGCGTTGTGGCCGGTATCGGTGCGTGGAACTACCCGATCCAGATCGCGCTGTGGAAATCCGCTCCAGCGCTGGCCGCCGGTAACGCGATGATCTTCAAGCCAAGCGAAGTCACCTCGCTGACGACCCTGAAACTGGCCGAGATCTACACCGAAGCCGGCGTGCCAAACGGTGTGTTCAACGTTCTGACCGGCAGCGGCCGCGAAGTCGGCACCTGGCTGACCGAGCACCCGCGCATCGAGAAAATCTCGTTCACTGGCGGCACTGACACTGGCAAAAAAGTCATGGCCAGCGCTTCGGCATCCTCGCTCAAAGACGTGACCATGGAACTGGGCGGCAAGTCGCCGCTGATCATCTGCGACGACGCCGACCTCGATCGCGCTGCCGACACCGCGATGATGGCCAACTTCTACAGCTCCGGTCAGGTCTGCACCAACGGCACTCGCGTGTTCGTACCGAGCCACCTCAAAGCCGCTTTCGAAGCCAAGATCCTTGAGCGCGTGGCGCGCATCCGCATCGGCAACCCGGAAGACGAAAACACCAACTTCGGCCCGCTGGTCAGCTTCCCGCACATGGAAAGCGTGCTCAGCTACATCGCCAAAGGCAAAGAAGAAGGTGCCCGCGTCCTGTGTGGCGGCGAGCGTCTGACCGACGGCGAATTCGCCAAAGGCGCGTTTGTTGCCCCAACCGTGTTCACCGACTGCACCGACGACATGACCATCGTTCGTGAAGAAATCTTTGGCCCGGTCATGGCGATCCTCTCCTACGAAACCGAAGAAGAAGTGATCCGCCGCGCCAACGACACCGACTTCGGCCTGGCCGCCGGTATCGTCACCAAAGACCTGAACCGCGCTCACCGCGTGATTCATCAACTGGAAGCCGGTATCTGCTGGATCAACGCCTGGGGCGAGTCCGACGCAAAAATGCCGGTGGGCGGTTACAAGCAGTCGGGCGTGGGCCGTGAGAATGGCATCAGCTCGCTGAACAACTTCACTCGCATCAAATCGGTACAGGTCGAGCTGGGCGATTACGTCTCGGTGTTCTAAGACCGAGCCTTGTATTGCTCGCGAGGCCGCCTTCGCGAGCAAACCCGCTCCCACAGGAGCCCCCATTCCAAGGTGGGAGCGGGCTTGCTCGCGAGTCGAGTGCGAAGCACTCGTCAGGCCTGACCTGACCACATCTAAAGAGGGTGCATTCAATGTCCCAAGAATTCGATTACATCATCATCGGTGCCGGTTCGGCCGGTAACACCCTGGCGACCCGTCTGACTGAAGACGAAGGCGTCACCGTTCTGCTGCTCGAAGCGGGCGGCCCGGACTACCGTTTCGACTTCCGTACACAAATGCCCGCCGCTCTGGCATTCCCGCTGCAAGGCCGTCGCTACAACTGGGCGTACGAAACCGATCCAGAGCCACACATGGACGGTCGCCGGATGGAATGCGGTCGCGGCAAAGGCCTCGGCGGTTCTTCGCTGATCAACGGCATGTGCTACATCCGTGGCAACGCGATGGACTACGATGGCTGGTCGAAACTGCCGGGCCTGGAAGACTGGACCTACCTCGACTGCCTGCCGTACTTCCGCAAAGCCGAAACCCGCGACATCGGCCCGAACGATTACCACGGTGGCGAAGGCCCGGTCAGCGTGACCACGCCGAAGGCGGGTAACAACCCGCTGTTCCACGCCATGGTTGAAGCAGGCGTGCAGGCCGGTTACCCGCGCACCGAAGACTTGAACGGTTACCAGCAGGAAGGTTTCGGCCCGATGGACCGCACCGTGACGCCGAACGGCCGTCGTGCTTCCACCGCCCGAGGCTACCTCGACACCGCGAAAAAGCGTTCGACCCTGACCATCGTCACCCACGCCCTGACCGACAAGATCCTGTTCGAAGGCAAGCGTGCCGTTGGTGTGCGTTACCTGGTGGGCGACGCTGAAGAGCGCGTTGAAGCCAAAGCGCGCAAAGAAGTGCTGCTGTGCTCCGGCGCCATCGCATCGCCGCAGATTCTGCAACGTTCCGGCGTCGGCCCGGCGAAACTGCTGGAAAGCCTCGACATCCCGGTCGTACACGATTTGCCGGGCGTGGGCGAGAACCTGCAAGATCACCTGGAGCTGTACCTGCAATACGCTTGCACCCAACCGGTTTCGCTGTACCCCTCGCTGCTCTGGTACAACCAGCCAGCCATCGGCGCCGAATGGCTGTTCAACGGCACCGGCATCGGCGCCAGCAACCAGTTCGAGGCCGGCGGTTTCATCCGTTCGCGTCCGGAATTCGAATGGCCAAACATCCAGTACCACTTCCTGCCGGTCGCCATTAACTACAACGGCAGCAACGGTGTGAAAGAGCACGGTTTCCAGGCGCACATGGGTTCCATGCGTTCGCCAAGCCGTGGTCGCGTTCAGGCCAAGTCGAAAGACCCGCGCCAGCACCCGAGCATCCTGTTCAACTACATGGCCACCGAGCAGGACTGGCAGGAATTCCGTGACGGCATCCGCCTGACCCGCGAAATCATGCAACAGCCGGCACTGGACGCTTTCCGTGGCCGCGAAATCAGCCCCGGCATCGACGTGCAAACCGATGAGCAACTGGACAAGTTCATCCGCGAGCACGCCGAAACCGCGTTCCACCCGTCCTGCTCGTGCAAGATGGGCACCGACGACATGGCGGTCGTGGATGGCGAAGGTCGCGTGCACGGCATGCAGAGCCTGCGTGTGGTCGATGCCTCGATCATGCCGATCATCACCACTGGCAACCTGAACGCGCCGACGATCATGATGGCCGAGAAAATCGCCGACAAGATCCGTGGTCGCAAGCCATTGCCGCGTAGCACCGCCGCCTACTATGTAGCGGGCGATGCGCCGGTTAAGGGCAAGCCGATGCGTGATATCACGCCTGTTGCTCAGTAAGACGTAATATCGAGGCGCGGCCTTCATCGGAACGCCGCCCGGAGACAAGCCCGCTCCCACATCGGACCTGAGTGCTCACAGATTTTGTGTTCACTGGAGACCTACTGTGGGATCGGGCTTGCTCGCGAAGGGGCCCTCACATTCCACGCAAACCCCTCGACTTCAAGTAATTCCTCCTACACCCCCTCGTCACTTGATCCTACCCCCACGCCGGCCTACTCTAGACCTCGCGCAACCGTTTCACCCCCTGCCCCACCGTCGCTGCACCGCAACTCCATAACAAGGAGGTTCCCGAATGTTCGATTTCCACCCCCAGCTCAAGCAGCGCTTCGCTGCCTTGCGCACGGGCGCTGATTTTTTTTCCCTGCGGTATGTTCGCGAATCCGGTCAGCACCTGTCGGTGCGCAAGAACGTTGCCGAACCGCCGAGCCTGAGCCGCGACGAAGGGGCGATGCTCACTGTGCGCGTCAATGGCGTCGAAGCGTATGCGGCGACCAACGACCTGTCGCAACAAGGCCTGCAAGCCGCCCTTGAACGCGCCGAACAGCAAGCCCGGCGGCTCAAGCCCCACGCCTTGCTCGACCTGCGCGATCAACCGGTGTCCAGCGACCGCGCTGATTATTTTTCACCCAATCTCGAACAACCCTTCCCGTCCCTGAGCGACTGCTTTGAGCTGCTCGGCGCGGAGTCCGCCTCGGTGCCAAAGGATGAGCGCCTGGTGAATTGGGAAGTGAGCATCGGCATCACCCACGTCGAGCAGATCTACCTGAGCAGCGCCGGCGCCGAACTGCGCCAGGCCCAGCGTTTCGTCTACCCAAGCCTGGACGTCACCGCCTACGACGGTAACGACAGCCAGACTCGCAGCCTCGGTCGCGAGAACTTCGGCCAACAGGGCGGCGCCGACGTGATCAGCCGTTGCGGGCTGGTCGGCGCCGGCCCACAGGTGGCCGATCAGGCGCTGCAACTGCTGCTCGCACCGAACACCCCGCAAGGCCCGCGTGACCTGCTGCTGATGCCCGACCAGATGATGTTGCAGATCCACGAATCCATCGGCCACCCGCTGGAACTGGATCGCATCCTCGGTGATGAGCGCAATTACGCCGGCACCAGTTTCGTCAAAGCGAGCGACTTCGGCAGCCTGCAATACGGTTCAAAACTGCTCAACGTGACGTTCGATCCGGGCATTCCCGAAGAGCTCGCCAGCTACGGCCATGACGACGACGGCACCCAGGCGAGCAAGCAATTTCTGATTCGCGATGGTCTGTTGCTGCGCCCATTGGGCGGTGCGCTGTCGCAATACCGCGCGGGCCTGGACGGTGTCGCCAACAGCCGCGCCTGCGGCTGGAACCGCGCGCCGATCGACCGTATGGCCAACCTCAACATCGAGCCGGGCGACCAGCCACTTGAGCAAATGATCACGGGCATCGAGCATGGCATTCTGATGAGCACCAACCGTTCGTGGTCGATTGACGATGCGCGCAACAAATTCCAGTTCGGCTGTGAGTGGGGTCAACTGATCGAAAACGGTGAACTCAAAGGCGTGGTGAAAAACCCCAACTACCGGGCGATTTCCGCGCACTTCTGGAAGAGCCTGCGCGCCGTCGGCGACGCCAACACCGTCAAGGTGCTGGGCACGCCGAACTGCGGCAAGGGCGAACCAAACCAGGTCATCCGCGTCGGCCATGCCTCGCCGGCCTGCGTTTTCAGCAACATTGATGTATTTGGGGGAGACGCCTGATGAGCATTTCGAAGAATCAGTCCGACGCCTTCAAGGTGATGGTCAATTGGCTGCGTGACAGCGTGCGCGAACCGGAACAGTTCACCCTCAGCTATGCCGCCGAGTCTTCGGCGTTTGTCCGCTTCAATCACGCCAAGGTGCGTCAGGCCGGGCAAGTGCAACAGGCCAGCATCGGGCTGAAGCTGGTCAATGACGGCCGTCACGCCGACCTGCAAATCACCCTGTCCGGTGATCAGGAAGCCGACCTGCAACGCCTCGCCGAAGGCTTGCAACAACTGCGCGACACCCTGCCGCTGCTGCCGCAGGATCCGTACTTGCTGCTCAACCACAACGGCTGGCAGAGCACGCATGTGCAGGAGCATCCGCTGCCGGACACCGAGCATGTGGTCGAACAAATCTGTGCCGCGGCCGAAGGCCTGGACCTGGTCGGTTTCTATGCCGCCGGCCCCATCAGCCGTGGTTTCGCCAGCTCATCGGGCGCGTTCGGCTGGCACCAGGCGAACAGTTTCAACTTCGACTTCAGCCTGTTCCACGAGAATGGCGAAGCGGTGAAGGCCAGCTACGCCGGGCATGACTGGAGCCGTGAGGGTTTCGCCAAACGCTTTGAGCAGGCACGCGAGCAACTGGCGTTTCTCGGCCGTCCGATACGCACCTTGGCGCCGGGACAGTACCGCGCCTACCTGGCACCGGCCGCGCTGGAAGAAATCATGGGCATGCTCAGTTGGGGCGGGTTCTCCGCGCAGTCGATCGCCAGCAAGAGCAGTCCGCTGCAAAAGCTGTATGTCGGCGATCAGGCGTTCAGTGCGCTGGTGTCACTGGATGAAAAAGTCAGCGACTCGCTGAGCCCGGCGTTTTCCGGCGAAGGTTATCCGCGCAGTGATCTGCGCCTGATTGTCGAGGGCAAGGCGGGTGATCAGTTGGTCGGTTCGCGCAGTGCGGCCGAATACGGTTTGACCGCCAACGGGGCCAGTGGCGGCGAATCGCCGAGTGCACTGAACATGGCGGCGGGTGATCTGCCACAAGCGCAAATCCTCAAGCAGTTGGGCACAGGGCTGTACATCAGCAACCTGTGGTACCTGAACTTCTCGGACCAACCGGCGGCGCGCATGACGGGCATGACACGCTTCGCGACCTTCTGGGTCGAGAACGGCGAGATCCAGGCGCCGGTCAGCACCATGCGTTTCGACGACAGCGCCTACAACCTGCTGGGTTCGCAACTCGAAGCATTGACCGCCGAGCGTGAGTTGCTGCTCTCGTCGAGTACATACAGCCAGCGCAATACCTCGTCGGCGTTGTTGCCGGGGGCGTTGGTGAGCCGTTTGACTTTGACCCTGTAAGACAAAGATCCCCAGAACACTGGAGATCTACGGTGGGAGCGGGCTTGCTCGCGAAGGCGATGTGTCAGTCGATATTGAGGGTGACTGATACACCGCATTCGCGAGCAAGCCCGCTCACACAAAAGCTGGTTTCGCATTAATCCAATTCCAAAGAGGTTCCATGCCCAGCCGCCCGCCTCTCGACGCCATCACCACACGCTGGTTGCCGTGGGTCGTCGCTATCGCTTTCTTCATGCAGTCCCTGGACGGAACCATCCTCAACACCGCGTTGCCGGCCATGGCTCGCGACCTGGCCGAGGACCCGTTACGCATGCAAGGCGTGATCATCGCCTACATGCTCACCGTGGCGCTGTTGATCCCGGCTTCAGGCTGGATCGCCGACCGTTTCGGCACCAAGAAAATCTTCTTCGGCGCGATCTTGCTGTTCAGCTTCGGCTCGCTGCTCTGCGCGGTATCGAGCAGCCTGACCATGCTGGTCGGGGCACGGGTCATTCAGGGTTTGGGCGGCGCGTTGATGCTGCCGGTCGGGCGCTTGGTGGTGCTGCGTGCCTACCCGCGTTCGGAGCTGGTGCGGATCATGGGGTTTATCACCATTCCCGGCCTGCTCGGCCCGCTGATCGGCCCGACCATGGGCGGCTGGATGGTGCAATACCTGACGTGGCACTGGATCTTCCTGATCAACCTGCCGGTCGGCGTCATTGGCTGTTACGCCGTATGGAAGTTCATTCCCGACTTGCGCGGTACTGAGCGAACACGTTTCGATGGCCTGGGTTTCCTCTTGTTCGGCGCGGCGATGATCCTGATCACCATCGCCATGGAAGGCCTGGGCGAACTGCACTTGCCGCACCTGCGGGTGATGTTGCTGCTGTTCGGCGGCATGGCTTGTCTCGCTGCTTATTGGTTGCGCGCAGGCCACATCGAAAACCCCTTGTTCTCGCCATCACTGTTCAAGACCCGCACCTTTGCCGTGGGCATTCTCGGCAATCTGTTCGCGCGATTGGGCAGCGGCGCGCTGCCGTTTCTGGTGCCGTTGCTGCTGCAAGTGGCGCTGGGGTATTCGCCCTCGCAAGCGGGGATGAGCATGCTGCCGCTGGCCGCTGCAGCAATGCTCGCCAAGTGGCTGGCGCGACCGCTGATCGAACGCCTCGGTTATCGCATCGTGCTCACCGGCAACACGCTGGCATTGGGGATCATGCTGGCAAGCATGGGCCTGGTCAGCGAGCAGACCCCTTACTGGCTGCTGCTGTGTCAGTTGTCGATTCTCGGGGCGATCAACTCGCTGCAATTCACCGCGATGAACACCGTGACCCTGATCGACCTCGACGACGCCAGCGCCAGCAGTGGCAACAGCTTGCTGTCGGTGGTCGCGCAATTGTCGTTGAGCCTGGGGGTGGCGTGTGCCGGGGCCTTGCTGGGCGGGTTTACCGCCGAGGCCGGAAATGACGGCGTGGACACCGTTCTGGGGGCGTTCCAGTTGACCTTCGTGACGGTTGGCGTCATGGCGATGCTTGCCGCTACGATCTTCTCGCAACTCTCGAAGGAAACCGGCCGGCGCGCCAAACACCCGGAAGAACACATCGAACATTAATCACTGTTCGTCCAGAACTTTCGAGGAAAGTGGCATGGGGCTGCTACACTGCGCGACATTTTGTTTTGCAGGCCAGTCCCGTGACCACCATCGCCACCGCTTTTAATACTCTGCCGCTGTCCGCCGCCATGCTGGCTAACCTCGAATCACTCGGTTATGCCCAGATGACGCCGATTCAGGCGCAGAGCTTGCCGGTGATCCTCAAAGGGATGGACCTGATCGCCCAGGCCAAGACCGGCAGCGGCAAGACCGCGGCGTTCGGCATCGGCCTGCTCAACCCGATCAACCCGCGCTATTTCGGTTGCCAGGCCCTGGTGATTTGCCCGACGCGCGAGTTGGCCGATCAGGTTGCCAAGGAAATCCGTCGTCTGGCCCGTGCCGAAGACAACATCAAGGTCCTGACCCTGTGCGGCGGCGTGTCGTTCGGCCCGCAGATCGCTTCGCTGGAGCACGGCGCGCACATCATCGTCGGCACCCCGGGGCGCATCCAGCAGCACCTGCGCAAAGGCTCGCTGGTGCTTGACGGTCTGAACACGCTGATCCTCGACGAAGCCGACCGCATGCTCGACATGGGCTTCTACGACGCCATCGAAGACATCATCGTCAAGACCCCGGAGCGCCGTCAGACCCTGCTGTTCTCCGCCACTTACCCGGTGGGCATCAAGCAACTGGCCTCGAAATTCATGCGTGACCCGCAAACGGTCAAAGCCCAAGCGTTCCACGACGACACACAGATCGAGCAACGTTTCTACGAGATTTCCCCGGAAGATCGCATGAGTGCGGTGACCAAAGTCCTGCACCACTTCCGTCCGGCCTCCTGCGTGGCGTTCTGTTTCACCAAGCAGCAGGTGCAGGAAACCGTCGATCACCTGACCGCCAAAGGCATCTCCGCCGTCGGCCTGCACGGTGACCTGGAACAGCGTGATCGTGATCAGGTGCTGGCGATGTTCGCCAACCGCAGCACTTCTGTACTGGTCGCCACCGACGTTGCCGCCCGTGGTCTGGACATCGATGCGCTGGACATGGTGATCAACGTCGAACTGGCCCGCGACTCGGAAATCCACATTCACCGCGTCGGCCGTACCGGTCGTGCGGGCGAGAAAGGCATTGCGATCAGCCTGGTCGCACCGGGCGAAGCGCATCGCGCCCAAGCCATCGAACAATTGCAGAAATCCCCTCTGAACTGGGATCAGGTCGACAACCTCAAGTCCCAGGGCCTCGCCCCGCTGCAGCCGCCGATGACCACCCTGTGCATCGGCGCTGGCCGTAAAGACAAGGTTCGCCCGGGCGACATCCTTGGCGCACTGACCGGCGACGCCGGTATCCCGGGCGCTCAGGTCGGCAAGATCGCGATCTTCGACTTCCAGGCGTATGTGGCCGTTGAACGTACCGTGGCCATGCAGGCCTTGCAGCGTCTGAACGACGGCAAGATCAAGGGCCGTTCGTTGCGCGTGCGCATTTTGTAACCGATCTGCTGCCCGATATTGGTCTTCGGTGAGTTTTGAATTCTTTGTGAGGACACCGTTTTGCGCTCTACCGAAGTCGTGATCATTGGCGCTGGCGCCGCTGGGTTGATGTGTGCACTGACCGCCGCCGGGCGTGGGCGTCAGGTATTGCTGCTCGACCACGCGAACAAGCCCGGCAAGAAAATCCTGATGTCGGGCGGTGGCCGCTGCAATTTCACCAACATGTACACCGAACCAGGCAATTTCCTCTCGCAGAACCCGCACTTCTGCAAATCCGCACTGGCGCGTTATACCCAGTGGGATTTCATCGGTATGGTCGGCAAACACGCCGTGCCGTACCACGAGAAAAAACTCGGCCAGTTGTTCTGCGATAACAAGTCCAGTGACATCCTCGGCATGCTGCTGGACGAGTGCGATCAGGTGGGCGTCGAGTTGCACCTCGACACCTCGATCCAGACCATCGAGAAAGTCGAGAGCGGTTACCTGCTCGACACCACCCTGGGCCAAGTCCAGTGCCAATCGCTGGTGATCGCCACTGGCGGCCTGTCGATCCCGACACTGGGCGCCACCGGTTTCGGTTATCAGGTGGCCAGACAGTTCGGCCATGAACTGCTGCCGACCCGCGCCGGCCTGGTGCCGTTCACCATCACCGATCAGCTCAAGGAACTGTGCACCGAGCTGTCCGGCACGTCGGTGGATTGTCTGGTGAGCTGCAACGATCAGAGCTTTCGCGAGAACATCCTGTTCACTCACCGAGGGCTCAGCGGCCCGGCGATCTTGCAGATCTCGTCGTTCTGGGAATCCGGCGACGTGGTCGAGATCAACCTGCTGCCCGATCACGACGCCGCTGCCTGGCTGCAACAGCAAGTGGCCGAGCGCCCGAACAGTGAGTTGAAAACCTTGCTGGGTGAAATCTTCACCAAGAAGATGGCCAATTTGCTGGCGGACAACTGGTTCGTCTCCAAACCGATGAAGCAGTACACCCACGCCGAACTGGCGGAAATCGCCGACAAGCTGGGGAGCTGGAAAGTCGTGCCCGCGGGGACTGAAGGATATCGCACCGCCGAGGTCACGCTGGGGGGTGTCGACACCCGTGAGGTCTCCTCCAAAACCATGGAATCGCTGAAAAGCCCCGGCCTGTATTTCGTCGGTGAAGTGCTCGACGTCACCGGCCATTTGGGCGGTTTCAATTTTCAGTGGGCCTGGGCCTCGGGTTACGCGGCGGCGCAGTACGTCTGATCCAGCAAAAATCAAAACGGTGGGAGCAAGCTTGCTCGCGAATGCGGTGGATCAGTCGACATTGATGTTGAATGACACACCGCTTTCGGGAGCAAGCCCCCTCCCACAGTTGTTATGTGTAGAGCTCAAAGGAACACTTTTTGCTGTCAGATGTGATCGGCGCCATTGCGTCGACGTCATTACTGGCTCAATTTAGCGGCATCGCCTCGGAAGGCCTTCGCACTTCATGTCCTCGACCTCGTTTCGTCAGTCTTTGCGGCGCCTGTGGGCGCTGGATAAATTCAGCTATAGCGTGCGGGTGTTCATCGCCCTGACCGGCAGCATGGCGCTGTGTTGGTATCAGGATGAAATGGGGCTGCTGATCCCGTTGTTCCTGGGGATCATCGCCAGCGCCCTGGCCGAAACCGACGACAGTTGGCAGGGCCGTCTCAACGCACTCGCCGTGACGCTGGTGTGTTTCAGTGTCGCCGCGCTGTCGGTTGAATTGCTCTTCCCCTACCCCATCGTCTTTGCCGTTGCCCTGGCACTGGCCAGTTTCGGCCTGACCATGCTCGGTGCGCTCGGCGAGCGTTATGGCGCGATTGCCTCGGCGACCTTGATTCTTTCCGTGTACACGATGATCGGCGTTGACCAGCGCGGCGGCGCCGTCATCGATTTCTGGCACGAGCCCATGCTGCTGGTGGCCGGTGCCGCGTGGTACGGCCTGCTGTCGGTGTTGTGGCAGGCGCTGTTCTCCAATCAGCCCGTGCAGCAAAGCCTGGCGCGACTGTTCCGTGAACTGGGCTTTTACCTGAAACTCAAATCCTCGCTGTTCGAGCCGATCCGGCAGATGGACGTCGAAGTACGACGGCTAGAACTGGCACAGCAAAATGGTCGCGTGGTCGCTGCGCTGAACAGCGCCAAGGAAATCATCCTGCACCGCGTCGGCAACGGTCGCCCTGGCTCGAAAGTCAGCCGTTACCTGAAACTGTACTTCCTCGCCCAGGACATCCACGAACGCGCCAGTTCTTCGCACTATCCGTACAACGCGTTGGCCGATGCGTTTTTCCACAGCGACGTGCTGTTCCGCTGTCAGCGCCTGTTGCGCCAGCAAGGCAAGGCCTGCCGGGCATTGGCCGAATCGATCCAGATGCGTCAGCCCTTCGTCTACGACGCCAGTTTCGCTGACGCCCTGAGCGACCTCGATGCCTCCCTCGAACACCTGCGCATCCAGAGCAACCCGGCCTGGCGCGGCCTGCTGCGCTCACTGCGCGCACTGGCTGCCAACCTCGGCACCCTCGACCGATTGCTCAGTGATGCGAGCAACCCCGATGCCTTGGCCGATGCCACCGACAGCAGTTTGCTCGACCGCTCGCCGCGCAATCTGAAAGACGTGTGGGTTCGCCTGCGCACGCAACTGACGCCGACATCCTTGCTGTTCCGCCATGCCCTGCGCCTGCCGCTGGCGTTGAGTATCGGCTACGGCATGGTGCATTTGATTCACCCGTCGCAAGGCTACTGGATCATCCTCACCACGCTGTTCGTCTGCCAGCCCAACTACGGGGCAACACGCCGCAAACTCGGCCAGCGGATCGTCGGCACTGCCATCGGCCTGACCGTAGCGTGGGCGCTGTTCGATCTGTTCCCCAGCCCGTTGGTGCAGTCGTGCTTTGCGATTGCTGCCGGCGTGGTGTTCTTTACCAACCGCACCACCCGCTACACCCTGGCCACCGCCGCGATCACCATCATGGTGCTGTTCTGCTTCAACCAGGTCGGCGACGGTTACGGGCTGTTCCTGCCACGGCTGTTCGATACCTTACTCGGCAGTTTGATCGCGGGGCTGGCGGTTTTCCTGTTCCTGCCGGACTGGCAGGGTCGACGCCTGAACAAAGTGCTGGCCAACACCCTGACCTGCAACAGCATCTACCTGCGCCAGATCATGCAGCAATACGCCGCGGGCAAAAGCGACGACCTGGCTTATCGTCTGGCTCGACGCAACGCGCACAACGCCGATGCAGCGCTGTCGACGACGCTGGCGAACATGCTGATGGAGCCGGGACATTTCCGCAAAGAAGCGGATGTGGGCTTCCGTTTTCTGGTGCTGTCGCACACCCTGCTCAGCTACCTGTCGGGGCTGGGCGCGCACCGGGAAACGCAGTTACCGGCAGATGTGCGCGAACACTTGATCGACGGTGCCGGGGTGAAATTGGCGACGAGCATCGATGAAATCGCTCAAGGGCTGGCGAGCAAGCAGCCGATTGCGATTCAGAGCGATGAAGAAGAAGCGCTGGCCAATGAACTGGAACAGATGCCCGATGAGATTGATGAAGGACAGCGCCTGGTGCAGACGCAACTGGCGTTGATCTGCCGGCAGTTGGGGCCGTTGCGTACCTTGGCGGCGCATTTGATCAAAGACACCAATGAGATTGGCGCTGGCTGACAGGACGCCTTCGCAGCACCACAGAATCCGGGTCAGCCCTCACATCCCATGCTGCCTCAACAACTTGTCATAACTGCCATCCGCCTTCATCGCCGCTATCGCCTTGTCAAACCCCACGACAATCTGCTCATGCTGCGGATTTTTCAGGCTCACCAGAATGTGCAGGCTGTTCTCACTCAACGGCTTGGGTAGAAACTCCACCGAATTGCGCACCTTGGCGGATTCCCGCGCCAGGTAATACTTCGCCACATATTCATCCTCCAGCGTCAACTTGACCCGGTCCGCCGCGAGCATGCGCACGGCCATGGCGAAGTTATGCACAGGGACTTTCTGCAACGCGGTGTCGGCATCAAACGGCGCCGAATAGGCGTAACCGCGCACCACCGCGATCGGATAAGTGTGCAGTTGCTGCAAGTTGCTGTATTCGAGCGGCGTGTCTTTGCGCTTGAGGAAGCGGACGCGGTTGAGCAGGTACTCACCGGAAAACTGCCCAAGCCTGGTGCGTTCGTCGTTATACCAGGCGTTGACCAGCACATCGTAGCGACCCTCACCGACACCCATCAGTGCCCGAGCCCACGGCACTTGCTCGTAATCGCTGGCATACCCGGCCCGGGCCAGCGCGGTGCTGACAATGTCTGTGGCCAGACCGCCGTTGACCAAGGTGTCATCGGTAAAGGGTGGCCAGATATCAAACACCAGCCGCAACTTGTCCGCTACGGCGGTTTGAGCCAGTAAGAGCAACCCGATCAAAGCAAAGGCTCGATGCAGTCGCGGCATGCTTGAAAATCCTTAGCGGGCGAGCAGCCCGGCGCGTTTTCAGTCAAAACCCCAAGGCCCCTTACCGGCAAAACCCAGGCCCTAACATTAGCTCATTGGAGCCATTGCACAGCGCTCCTATGCAGATTACACAAAGATGTCACTGTCGCGAGAAAGGAATAGTGGCATTTTGACCTTTGTCACAGACTCTTACGCCATAAAGACATCTGCGGCCAGTGCGCTTAGTATCGGGCCACACGTTCAAGGAGTCGGACAATGACAATCGAGTGGGTCTGCAAACATCACAACGATCTGGGCAAAGAGCAGTTGTATGCACTGTTGAAGTTGCGAACGGAAGTGTTCGTGGTCGAACAGAAATGTGCGTATCCGGATCTCGACGGGCAGGATCTGGAGGGCGACACCTACCATTTGATGGGCTGGGACAAAGGTCAACTGGTGGCCTACCTGCGCCTGCTGGATCCGGAGTCCCAGGGCGGTGACGTGGTCATCGGCCGGGTAGCGACCTCAGCACAGGCGCGCGGTAAAGGGCTGGGCCACGAGATGATGGAACAGGCGCTGAAACAGGCCGAGCGGCATTGGCCGCAGGTGCCGATCTACCTGTCGGCACAGGCGCATTTGCAGGGGTATTACGGCAAGTACGGGTTTGTCGCAGTGGGTGAGGAATATCTGGAGGATGGCATTGCGCACATCGGGATGCGCCGTTCCTGACAGCCCCTTCGCGAGCCAGCCCGCTCCCACGGTCGGGATGCATTCTCCTGTGGGAGCGGGCTGGCTCGCGAAGGTGTCAGTTCAATCGATACAAGGCTCAGGGATACTCAAGCACAGCCTTGATCTGGCGCAAATTGCGCTCGATCCACCCGCGATCAATCGCCCCCCACTCACGAACCCTATAGCGCCCGGCATGGTTGCGTGCGCCCTCTTCCTGCTCGAACTCACAGACGATGTCCAGATCCGCCAACGCGGCAATTGTGTCCTGCGCCGTGCGCCGGGGCATCCCGGTGATTTCAGTCAACGCCGGCACGCTGGGCGCCAAGCCGCTATCGATCAGATACGCGACGTATAGACGTCGGTAAAAACTGCTTTTGGTTTTGCTGACATCCATCCAAACACTCCCAACGTGACAGATCTTCACTGCATATCCCGCCAGGTCAGGTACACCCGCAGGTCAAACTCGACCTGGTGATACCCCGGCAGCATGTGCTCACACAATTTATAGAACGCCTTGTTGTGATCCGACTCTTTGAAGTGCGCCAGTTCATGCACCACGATCATTTTCAGAAAATCCGGCGCCGCCTCTTTGAACAGCGAGGCGATACGAATCTCTTTCTTGGCCTTGAGCTTGCCGCCCTGCACACGCGAAACCGTGGTGTGCAGGCCGAGGGCGCGATGGGTCAGGTCGAGGCGGTTGTCGAACAGCACTTTGTCGATGGCCGGGGCGTTGCGCAGGTATTGCTGCTTCAAGTCCAGGGCGTAGGTGTAAAGCGCCTTGTCGCTCTGCACATCGTGGCACCCCGAATAGCGTTGATCCAGGTATTCACCCAGACGCCCGTCGGCGATCAGTTGGCGTACCTGATCCTGCAGTGGCGCAGGATAGGCCTGGAGATACTTCAACACAGTCATGGACGAGCGACACGGTTCGAAAAGGTGCGCCAGTGTAGCGAATTCAGCCGGACAACGCGCTCCAGTCAAACGGCTCGGTAAAGCTGGCGGCATCTTCGGCGATCAATGGCCGCGCCACCAAAAAGCCTTGCACGTACTCGCAGCCATGGGCTTGCAGCCATTGGTACTGCTCGATGGTCTCGACCCCTTCGGCGATCACCAGCAACCCGTATTGCTTGCACAACGCGATCACCGTGCTGACCAGCGAGGCATCGCGTTTGGAGTCCGGCAATCGCGCAATCAGGTGGCGATCGAGCTTGAGCGTATCCAGTTCCAGATCGCGCAGGTGCGCCAGCGAGCACGGTCCGGAGCCGAAGTCATCCAGCGCCACCCGCACCCCCAGATTGCGCAGCAAACGCAATTGTTTGCGCGTTTCCTCGGGGTTTTGCATCAATGCCTCTTCGGTGACTTCGACCTCCAGTTGCCGCGGCTGCAGAGCGTGTCGCTCCATGACCTGGCGCAACTCGGTGACCAGATTCGGCAGGCTGAACTGGGTGTTGCTCAAACTCACGCCGAGCACCAGGTCTTCGGCAAACAAGGTTTCCCAGGCTTTGCGCTGACCGGCACCACGATGATAAATCCAGCTGCCGAGGCGACTGATCAGCCGCGCCTCTTCCAGCAACGGCAAAAACAGCCCCGGCGGCACGTCGCCGACACTCGGGTGCTGCCAACGCAACAGCGCCTCAAAACCACGGATCTGACCACTGTCGATCGCCACTTGTGGTTGATAGACCAGATTGAAATCGCGGTTTTCGATGGCGGTACGCACGCTTTCTTCGAGCATCAAACGCGAACGCGCCCGACCGTTCATTTCGTGATCGTAGAAACGATATTGCTGACGCCCGGCACGCTTGGCTTCGTACATGGCGATGTCCGAAGCACGCAGCAGTCCGTCGAGGTTCGACCCGCAATCGGGATAAGTGGCGATGCCGATGCTTGCGCCGAGGGCGATATCCAGACCTTCAATCTGCTGACAGATCGACACCCGTTCGATGAGCTTTTCCGCAATCTTCGCCGCCTGTTCGGGAAACTCAAGATCCAGCAGCGCCGTGAATTCATCCCCACCCATGCGCGCCAAAATATCGAACGGCCGCAGGCAAGCCTTCAATTGCTCGGACACCCAGCGCAGCACACGGTCGCCGACATCGTGCCCGAGTGAGTCGTTGACCCGCTTGAACCCATCAAGATCCAGATACAGCAATACCCAACTGCTGTCATTGCGTTCGCCGCGCAGCAGCAGGTTTTCCACGGTCTGGTAAAAACCACGTCGATTGAGCAGCCCGGTCAGCGGATCGGTGACGGCTTGAAATTCGAGTTGCTGGTGCAAATGGCGCACCACCGACATATCCAGCACCGTCACTACCATGGCGTGTTGCTCGACGGGCAACGCAGCACAAGACAGCGCCACCGGCACCTGCTGGCCCGGCGCCGTGCGTAATAACGCATCGTGCAGCCTCAGCGTTTCACCACGCTGATAGCGGGTGTAAAACTCGGAATCGGCCCACACCGGAATGTGCGGTTTCTGCAGATAGTCGAGAAACTCCTTACCCTCCAGATCCCTTACCGGCGCATTGAGCAACCGTGAAATCGCCGGATTGGCAAAGCGAATCAAACCATCCTCGCCCAGCACCAAAATGCCCTCGGCGGCGTTATCCAGCACCGATGCATTGAAGGCCCGAGCGGATTCCAGATCCCGGCTCAGACGTTGCAAGGCTCGACGATTGCGCTGGTGCTCCAGCAACGCCTGCACCTTGGGCTTGAGGATCTGCGGGTCGAACGGCTTGAACAGATAATCCACCGCGCCACTGGCGTACCCCTTGATCACGGCAGCCTGAGACTGTTCGTTGGCGGTGAGAAAGATAATCGGCGTGAGTTGCGTACGCTGGCTGCCGCGCATCAGTCGCGCGACTTCAAAACCGTCCATGCCTGGCATCTGCACGTCCAGCAGCACCAGATCGACGTCGTGTTCGAGCAGAAGGTTAAGCGCCTCGAAACCGGAGGCGGCGGTCAACACCTGCCAATCCTGACGCTGCAGCAAAGCCCGCATGCTAATCAGATTTTCAGGGTAGTCATCAACGATCAATAGGACTGAGCTGCCTTCACCTGGCTGTGTTTGCGCGCATTCCATGCTGCTTCTCTTGTCAGGACATCAGATCGGTTTCCGCTAAAAACCGTACATATATAGAGGCTTCACTCTAGTCCCGGATCGGCAAAAGCAGAAGCTGTCATCAGGCCATCAGCTAACCAATGATTGTCTAGCCGACTAACGGTCGTCGCTACAGCCCACGCAATCCGGGAAACATGGCATTTCGACAGGATGTTGACGCCAACCATCTGCCAAACGGCCGTTAACAAAAAACGCCTCTGCGCTTATAAAGACCGCCCCCAAAAGGCGCGGACTAGAGCTTCTGGCACGCGCGTTCAGGATCAATCGAGTGGAAGAACCGACATGATCGATCTCGCAACCTGGAACCTCAGCGTTCCAGTCGGCAGCCCGCCGTACACCGTCGAAACCTCAGAACTGGTGAAGGGCTTCAAGGATCAGTACTTCCATTCCGACACCGGCACGCTGTTTTTCTGGTCGCCGGTGACCGGATCAAAAACCGAAAACGCCATCTACCCGCGCACCGAACTGCGCGAAACCTACAGCAATGGCACCTTGCGCAACTGGTACTACCCCGACGCCGACAACCTGCTGCGCGCGACCGTTACGGTCAACAAAGTGCCCAGTTCCGGAAAGATCGTCATCGGCCAGATCCACGCTTACCAAAGCCAGAAACCGCTAGTAAAACTCGAGTACCAGTACAAGACCAAAACCCAAACCGGCAACCTGGTGATCAAGGTGCGCATGCATCCAGATGACGACGAAAGCCGCGTCATCACGCTCGCCACCGGGGTCAAACTGGATCGTGAATTCAACTACCTCATCCACTTGAGCCCCGGCGGCGCACTGGGCGTCAGCGCGGCGGGTTATCAGTGGGATTCGAAAATCAGCGCGACGTGGCGGAACAAGCCGTTGTACTTCAAGGCTGGGGTTTATGTGCAGGACAACACGGGGTATACGAGTGAAGGTGGGCAGGTGACCTTCTCCAAGCTCGATATCGATCACGACAAATAATCCCTCTATAGACACTGTCCCTGTGGCGAGGGAGCTTGCTCCCGGGGCGCGAAGCGGCCCTAAAAAAGCGAGGCCTGCTGCGCAGTCCAGCGGGAGCAAGCGCCCTCGCCACAGGTAATTTGTCACCCGCCAGACCTTTTTAAACGCCGGTGTTTAAAGGCTCTCACCGTTACTTCCGGATGCCTACAACAGCTTGCGTCGTTGCCTACCACTACGCCAGAATCCGCCGGCTTGTGCGCCTGGCGGGCCATCGGTAACTTGATTCGCGTCACTGATTTCCAGTGATCGGGTTTAGTAGCCCGTGGTTTCAAGCGTTGTGCACAAGCATCTGTCAGTCAGGTATTTTGCTACCTGCGCTTGATGGTAACTGTGCGCAGGGCACCTTCGGGTGCGCCGGCTTGCTCGAAACCCCGGTCTACTAACCTGCGTACAGTTGCCTCCACTTTGATTTAGTAGCCAAAGCGGGGCACTCCAACCAGGTTTCGAGCAAATGACAAAATCAACGCCGCACCCGCCAGAAACAGATCCCGCATCCCCCTACGAATCTCTCGACTCGAGAAAACTCAACGACGCCGCCGAACGCGCCCTCGACCATTACCTCAAACCGTGCGCCTTCATCATGGCCAGCACGCATAAACCCGAGCCCATGTACCTCGCCAACCCGAAGTACAACACCGAATCCCTGCTGGCCAATGCCAGCGAAACCCTGGGCTCAGCCAGCGAAATGCTCAACAACTTCGCCGCCATGCTCGACACCTCACACCGCAAGACGGCGCTGGGCATCGCGCAGGTCGTCATGCTTGGTGAACTGGCGGTGAATCAGGCGCTGGATCATGTTGAGTTGAAGGAGTAGTTCTGTTCAGCAAAAAAGCAACCCGCCTCACGGCGGGTTTTTCATAACGTGGGTCAAAGCCGAGCGCTTGTTCAACAAACCTTTTAGCTAACGCTGGAACGCTGGCTCCACCTCGATTGTTTGATCATCGAGTTTTTTCAGTTCACATCTGGGTCTAGGTCACATAGCGAATTCATATAAAAAACTGTCAGTTATTACAGGTGACGCACGGCATATACCGTTCTAGATTCAACGAAGCAAAGCAACCTGCACAGGACAACGCGAGCCAGGCAATAACGTCTGGCCCGCCAGTGCTATTAATTCAAGGAAATCCCCATGAGCAGCGAACTGATAAAAAACATCACCGACGCTTCTTTTAAGCTCGATGTTTTAGAATCCGAGTTACCCGTATTGGTCGATTTCTGGGCGCAATGGTGCGCCCCTTGCAAAACGATGGCTCCAATACTGAACGAGATAGCCGAGGCTTACAAAGGCAAGCTGACCGTTGTCAAACTGAACGTCGATGAGAACCCTGAAACGCCGACCATGCTTGGCGTGTGCGGCATCCCAATGATGAAGCTATTCAAGGACGGAAGCGTCGTGGCGAATCAGACTGGCGCCGTGCCCAGACCTCAACTGGAGAGTTTCATAGAGGAGTCTCTCAAACAAAATTAACTCCGTTCGTTGCACTTCTGGTTTTTAAAAGCCCAGAGAAACACCCCATAAAATTCCAATTTCGCCACAATCTCTGTAAACGCCGCCACAAGAAACCCGCCGTCGGTGGGTTTCTTGAATCAGCAGCTAACACTCAGACTTTAGTTATCCTTGGCGTTCAACTCACCTTTCAGATAACGCTGGTACATCGCTTCCAGCGAGATCAGTTTGATCTTCGAAGCATTACCCGCATTACCGAACGCTTCATAACCCGCGATACAGACGTCACGCATCGCTGTGCGGCGGCGCTTACACAAAATCGAAGGGGATGGAGTAATTTAATAAATCCTCCCCCTTTTCCGGTCCTTTTTCTGTCCAGTTTTTCTTTATGGAAGGTCTGAAGTAGTCACCGATGTTTTGATATCCCTTCATTGGGCGCTCAAAAAATCGATGACCTGACAAAAATCAGGCTTTGGCGCTTTTTAATTCATGTCTTTTCCTTGAATCACACCTTTTCTCGGTGCATTTCGCGCATCACGGGCGCACCTCTCCTGCATTCAACAACCGCTTTCGCACCATCCAAAGATTCGACAACGCGAACAACGTCGTCTGCTGAGCGATGTTTTTCGCCAGACCACGAAAGCGCACTTTCGTATACCCAAACTGACGTTTGATCACGCGAAATGGATGCTCAACTTTGGCCCGTACCTGAGCCTTCGCGTATTCGATTTTTCGGCACACCTGAGCGATCAAACCCTCCTTGCCGTGTTTCTTGTACGTGCTGGGCCGGGCGGCAATCGACCAGATCATCTGGCGATCCTGATGCTCAGGACGCTTATCCACACCGGTGTAACCGGCATCGCCGCAGACGTACGTTTCCTCGCCATGCAGCAACTGATCGACCTGGGTCACATCCGCTACATTCGCCGCCGTGCCCACCAGGCTATGTACCAAACCGGATTCGGCGTCGGCGCCGATGTGCGCTTTCATCCCGAAAAAATACTGATTGCCTTTCTTGGTCTGATGCATCTCGGGGTCACGTTTGCCGTCCTTGTTCTTGGTCGAGCTCGGCGCATGAATGATCGTCGCATCGACCACGGTGCCTTGGCGCAACAGCAGGCCGCGGTTACCCAGATAGCCGTTGATGACCTGCAAAATCCCGCCGGCCAATTCGTTTTTTTCAGCAGGCGCCGGAAGTTGAGGATCGTGTTTTCATCGGGAATTCGATCCAGATGCAGCCCGGAAAACTGGCGCAGGATCGTGATCTCGTAAAGTGCTTCTTCCATCGCCGGATCGCTATAGCCGAACCAGTTTTGCATCAGATGCACCCGCAACATCGCCATCAACGGATACGCCGGACGACCACCTTCGCCTTTCGGATAGTGCGGTTCGATCAAGGCAATCAGGCCCTTCCAGGGCACGACCTGATCAATCTCGATCAGGAAGCGCTCGCGGCGGGTCTGCTTACGTTTGCCGGCGTACTCGGCATCGGCGAAGGACATCTGTTTCATCGGAGCTCAACCGTTCGATTCGTGTGAGGCGGGTATTTCAGCAGATCGGGAAGTCTTTTTCAGAGTTTCCCTAAACCTTCGTTCATGGGTAGATGAACGCTTTCACGTCGCAGAAGTTGAACGTTCGCCGAGGTCGAGACCTGCTGAGCGGACAAAAAAAATCCGATGTTACAGATCCGGCATCGGATTTCCAGAAAGTCCAGCGTGAGTTCAAATACTTAAATAAACAGCATTACGCATGGCTGCAGGTTTTCGGTCCTTGCTTTCACTCCGGTTGCTTGGGAAGTGTATAGGGCGCCGGTCCCCTTGAGTTTTTGATTACCTCTGTCGATGACGCTGGTTCCGGCGGAATCGTTACGGGTGCCGGACCTTTCTCTTTCGGTGGTAAATCCTTCTTGCTCATGAGTCAGTCCTCCATTACCAAGTTGAACCCCAAGCCTGTGCGAAAACAATAAAAACGACCACTGTCAAACCTGACAGGTATCAATATCGAATTCGAATTATCCACCGCACGATCCGTTCTATGAAATATAGAATTCAACTCCCGCCTTTAGTAGCGATACGGTGTCAGTTCCGGTCGAATTGAAAGGACCGCGCGCCTGGCCGGCGGATTTTACATATGTGACCCCAAGGTAGCTCTAATTACGCCCATAGAAAGACTATTGTTTATCGCGAAACAACATTAAAACCTGTCAACTCTGACAGGTGACGAAGTACAAGACACCGTTTAACTTCAACTCCGCAACTAGCAAAAACAGGCAAAGCAACAAAACAATTCCCACCATCCACTATTAACCGCACGAAAAGGATTTTTATAATGGGCAAGCTCGTTGGTAACTTCTATGGCGCCTATGGCGGATCCAACATTTATCTATATGTCACTTACAGTGATGACATCGGTGGAGCAGTAACAGCAACCGCCAGTGTTAGCGGCCCCACGGGCACACTGACAGGACATCAAACCATTGGCGCAACCACCACAACGGTTATGCTGACAGGTACAATCGGAGAAAACGCGGAAAGTTGGACATTTAACACTTCAGATTTCAACACCTTAACTGGAGGCCGTAACTATGCAGGCCCCAACGGCGTCTGGACTTATCAAGGTTTTGGACTTGGGCGAACTTAAGGCTTCCTGCAACTTCAAAGGGGAAATCATTCACCTCTAAAAAACACAAAAAAACCCGCCTCACGGCGGGGTTTTTTTTAAACCAGTCTAACGCTCAGGCTTAGTTAACCTTGGCGTTCAACTCACCTTTCAGATAACGCTGGTACATCGCTTCCAGCGAGATCGGTTTGATCTTCGAAGCATTACCCGCAGTACCGAACGCTTCATAACGAGCGATACACACATCACGCATTGCAGTCACGGTGGCGCCGAAGAATTTACGTGGGTCGAATTCGCTCGGGTTGGTAGCCATCAGGCGACGCATGGCGCCAGTGGACGCCAGGCGCAGGTCGGTGTCGATGTTGACCTTGCGCACGCCGTACTTGATGCCTTCGACGATTTCTTCAACTGGCACGCCGTAGGTTTCTTTGATGTCGCCGCCGTACTGGTTGATGATCGCCAGCCACTCTTGTGGCACCGACGAGGAACCGTGCATCACCAGGTGGGTGTTCGGGATGCGTTTGTGGATTTCCTTGATGCGGTCGATCGCCAGCACATCACCGGTCGGTGGCTTGGTGAACTTGTACGCGCCGTGGCTGGTGCCGATGGCGATGGCCAGGGCATCAACCTGAGTCTTCTTGACGAAGTCAGCGGCTTCTTCCGGGTCGGTCAGCATTTGGCTGTGATCCAGAACGCCTTCGGCGCCGATGCCGTCTTCTTCACCGGCCATGCCGGTTTCCAGCGAACCCAGGCAGCCCAGCTCGCCTTCTACCGAGACGCCGCAGGCGTGCGCCATGGCCACGGTTTGTTGGGTCACGCGGACGTTGTAGTCGTAGTCGGTCGGGGTCTTGCCATCTTCGCCCAGGGAACCGTCCATCATCACTGAGCTGAAGCCCAGTTGGATGGAGCGCTGGCAGACGTCAGGGCTGGTGCCGTGGTCCTGGTGCATGCACACCGGGATGTGCGGGAATTCTTCGATCGCGGCCAGGATCAGGTGACGCAGGAATGGCGCGCCGGCGTATTTACGGGCGCCGGCCGAAGCCTGGACGATCACCGGGGAGTCAGTCTTGTCAGCGGCTTCCATGATGGCGCGCATCTGCTCAAGGTTGTTGACGTTGAAAGCTGGAACGCCATAGCCGAATTCGGCTGCGTGGTCCAACATCTGGCGCATGCTGATAAGTGCCATTGTGTGTGTCTCTCCCGGTTGAGGGTCGTTAATCGTGCCAGCCTGCCGGAGCGGCGGCGGCTATTCAAGTGATTGCAGATCGGGGGTTGAGGCCCGGTCTGGTGATTCGATAAAGCAAAATCCTGAGAACTACACAGAACCCTGTGGGAGCGAGCCTGCTCGCGAAAGCAATCTTGCAGTCGCTGATGCAGTGCCTGTCAGACCGCTTTCGCGAGCAGGCTCGCTCCCACATTAGAACTGTGGTGTGTCAATTACTGCGCTTTGCAGCCGCGGCCAATCAGGTCATTGGTGGCGACCCAGTAAACCAGGCCCTCGTCACCCTTGACGTGAAACGCCAGCATGCCGTCGCTGTACAGCGTGCCCGAGGCGCCCGGCTCTTCTTTCAGGCGATAGACCTGATCACCGCCGCCCAAACGGACGTCGACTTCCTTCTTGTCGGCATCGGCGTAACGCCACAGCACTTTGGCCTGGCTGTCGCAGGTCCAGGTCGTCCAGTTATCCGCCGGGGCGGACGACTGAAACAGGTTCAACTGCGCGCAACCGCCCAACAATGCCAACGCCGCAATGGCGATCAAGCCTTTCATCCGTGTTCCTCGACCGGCAGCGCACGCCGCCAGCCCTGAGTTAAAGAGTCAGACCCGTCAAGGACAACCATGTTCCTTGGCCGGGGTTTGCGTCTCGTATTTCTCCAGACCGTCCGGCCCCGAGCGCTTGTTCAGCACCGGGTTGGTTTCGGCCTGCCAGTCGGCCTGATAACAGCCCTTGTTCAACTCGCTGGGTGCCGGTGTCGCTTCGGCCTTCGGGTTGCTCCCGCAGGCCGCCAGCGTACCGGTCAGCAGCAACAGTGCTAACGACTTGACCATGTGACCACTCCTTTGCCTGGCCAAACGGGTGGCCTCAGGCCTTGGCCCGGGTTTCCAGGACTTCAACGGCCGGCAGCACTTTGCCCTCGACGAACTCGAGGAACGCGCCACCACCGGTGGAAATGTAGGAGATTTGCTCAGCCACGCCATATTTATCGATGGCGGCCAGGGTGTCGCCACCGCCCGCAATGGAGAACGCAGCGCTGTCAGCGATGGCCTGGGCCAGCACTTTGGTGCCGTTGCCGAATTGGTCGAACTCAAACACGCCGACCGGGCCGTTCCACAGAATGGTTTTCGACGATTTCAGCAGTTCGGCGAAGTTCGCGGCGGTCTGTGGGCCGATGTCCAGAATCATGTCGTCGGCAGCGACGTCAGCGATCAGTTTGACGGTCGCCTCAGCGCTTTCAGCGAATTCCTTGGCGCACACAACATCGACCGGCAGCGGCACGCTGACCTTGGCGGCGATGGCGCGAGCGGTGTCCAGCAAGTCCGGCTCGTACAGCGACTTGCCAACCGGGTGACCGGCAGCGGCGAGGAAGGTGTTGGCGATGCCGCCACCGACGATCAGTTGATCGCAGATCTGGCTCAGGCTGTTCAACACGTCGAGCTTGGTCGAGACCTTGGAGCCGGCAACGATGGCCGCCATTGGCTTGGCCGGAGCGCCCAGGGCTTTGCCCAGTGCATCCAGTTCAGCGGCCAGCAACGGGCCAGCGGCGGCGACTTTGGCGAACTTGGCCACGCCGTGGGTCGAGCCCTCGGCGCGGTGCGCGGTGCCGAAGGCGTCCATCACGAACACATCGCACAGGGCGGCGTACTGCTGGGCCAGTTCGTCAGCGTTCTTTTTCTCGCCCTTGTTGAAGCGCACGTTTTCGAACAGCACGATGTCGCCAGCCTTGACGTCAACGCCGCCCAGGTAATCAGCCACCAGCGGCACTTCACGGCCCAGCGCCTTGCTCAGGTAGTCAGCGACTGGCTTGAGGCTGTTCTCGGCGGAGAATTCGCCTTCGGTCGGACGGCCAAGGTGCGAGCACACCATGACGGCGGCACCTTTTTCCAGGGCCAGCTTGATGGTCGGCAGCGAAGCCAGGATACGCGCGTCGCTGGTGACGACACCGTCCTTGACTGGGACGTTGAGGTCTTCGCGGATCAATACGCGCTTACCTTGCAGATCGAGGTCGGACATCTTCAACACGGTCATGGGTCGCACTTCCTACGGTTTTTTTGAAGTTGCTGTTTGCAGATAGTGTTCTGCAACGTCCAGCATTCGGTTGGCAAAACCCCATTCGTTATCGAACCAGGCCAGGATGTTCACAAGCTTTGGGCCTGAGACACGGGTCTGGCTGGCATCGACGATGGCCGAATGTGGGTCATGATTGAAATCACAGCTTGCGTGGGGAAGCTCGGTGTAAGCCAACAGGCCTTTGAGCGGGCCGCTGGTGGCGGCTTCACGCAAGATCCGGTTGACTTCATTGGCGTCGGTCGCGGTGGTGGTCTGCATCGTGATGTCGAGGCAGGAGACGTTGACCGTCGGCACGCGTACGGCTTTGGCCTGAATTCGCCCGGCAAGTTCCGGCAGCAGACGCTCGATACCGCGCGCCAGACCGGTGGACACCGGGATCACCGACTGGAACGCCGAACGGGTGCGGCGCAGGTCTTCGTGGTGATAGGCGTCGATCACTGGCTGATCGTTCATCGCCGAGTGAATGGTGGTGATCGACACGTAATCCAGACCAATGGCCTTGTCCAGCAGACGCAACAGCGGCACGCCGCAGTTGGTGGTGCAGGAGGCATTGGACACCAGCAGTTCGTCGCCGGTCAGGCAATCCTGATTGACGCCGTAGACGATGGTGGCGTCGACATCCGCCTCGCTGGCCATTGGCTGCGAGAACAACACGCGTGGCGCGCCGGCGTCGAGGAAACGCTGGCCGTCTTCACGGGTGTTGTAAGCGCCGGAGCATTCAAGCACCAGATCGACGCCCAGGGACGCCCAATCGATGCCTTCGGGAGTGGCACTGCGCAGGACCTTCACGCAGTCGCCATTAATATGCAGACAATCGCCCTCAACCCGCACTTCGCCGGGAAACCGGCCATGAGTGGAGTCAAAGCGTGTCAGGTATTCAATGCTGGCCATGTCAGCCAGATCGTTGATTGCGACAATTTCAAACCCGGCTTTTTCGCCTCGCTCAAACAACGCACGCAAGACGCAACGACCAATCCGGCCGTAGCCGTTGAGTGCAACTTTGTAAGGACGCGGTTGAGGCATGGGGTTCTCGATTACCGTTTGAATCCGTTATTGCAGTGGCGTCTGAACCACCGCTTTCGCGAGCAAGCCCGCTCCCACATTGGAATGTACTTTCCTGTGGGAGCGGGCTTGTTCGCGAAGGCGTCAGTCCGGACGACGCGACTTCTGGATCAGTCTTCCAGCAGTTCTTCAGCCTGACCCAGGATGTTTTCCAGGGTGAAGCCGAACTCTTCGAACAGTGCTGGCGCAGGCGCCGACTCACCGTAAGTGGTCATGCCGATCACGCGACCTTCCAGCCCCACGTACTTGAACCAGAAGTCGGCGTGAGCCGCTTCGATCGCAATACGCGCGCCAACCTGCAACGGCAGGACGGCTTGCTTGTAGCCAGCATCCTGAGCATCGAACACGCTGGTGCAAGGCATGGAAACCACGCGCACCTTACGGCCCTGCCCGGTCAGTTTGTCGAAGGCTTGAACAGCCAGGCCGACTTCCGAACCGGTCGCAATCAGAATCAGCTCCGGCTCGCCTGCGCAGTCCTTCAGCACGTAGCCACCGCGGCTGATGTCGGCGATCTGGCCAGCATCACGGGTTTGGTGCTGCAGGTTCTGACGCGAGAAAATCAGCGCCGACGGGCCGTCCTTGCGCTCCAGAGCGTTTTTCCAGGCCACAGCCGATTCAACGGCATCGGCTGGACGCCAGGTGTCGAGGTTCGGCGTGGTACGCAGGCTGGTCAGTTGCTCGATCGGCTGGTGCGTCGGGCCGTCTTCGCCCAGACCGATGGAGTCGTGGGTGTAGACGTGGATCACGCGCTGCTTCATCAGAGCGGACATGCGCACGGCATTGCGAGCGTATTCCATGAACATCAGGAAGGTCGCGCCGTAAGGCACCAGGCCGCCGTGCAGGGTGACGCCGTTCATGATGGCGGTCATGCCGAATTCGCGCACACCGTAGTACATGTAGTTGCCGCTGGCATCTTCAGCGCTGACGCCTTTGCAACCTTTCCACAGGGTCAGGTTGGAACCGGCCAGGTCGGCCGAACCGCCAAGCAGTTCCGGCAGCAGCGGGCCGAACGCGTTCAGGGTGTTCTGACTGGCTTTACGGCTGGCGATGGTTTCGCCTTTGGCAGCGACTTCAGCGATATAGGCCGAGGCTTTCTCCGAGAAGTCAGCCGGCAGTTCACCGCTCAGACGACGGATCAGCTCGTTGGCTTCAGCCGGGAACGCGGCGGAGTAGGCAGCGAAACGCTGATCCCACTCGGCTTCAACGGCACGGCCAGCTTCTTTGGCATCCCACTCGGCATAGATGTCGGCCGGGATTTCGAACGGGCCGTGGTTCCAGTTCAGTGCCTGGCGGGTCAGAGCGATTTCCGCGTCACCTAGTGGGGCGCCGTGGCAGTCTTCTTTGCCCTGTTTGTTTGGCGAGCCGAAGCCGATGGTGGTCTTGCAGCAGATCAGGGTCGGCTGCGCGCTCTTGCGCGCGGTGTCGATGGCAGTCTTGATCTCTTCCGGGTCGTGACCGTCAACGTTGCGGATCACTTGCCAGTTGTAGGCTTCGAAACGCTTCGGGGTGTCATCGGTGAACCAGCCTTCGACTTCGCCGTCGATGGAGATGCCGTTGTCATCGTAGAAAGCGATCAGCTTGCCCAGACCCAGAGTACCGGCCAGGGAAGCGACTTCGTGGGAAATGCCTTCCATCATGCAGCCATCACCCAGGAAAACGTAGGTGTGGTGGTCAACGATGTTGTGGCTCGGACGGTTGAACTGCGCCGCCAGGACTTTTTCTGCCAGCGCGAAACCCACCGCGTTGGCCAGACCCTGACCCAGCGGGCCGGTGGTGGTTTCAACGCCCGGGGTATAACCGAACTCCGGGTGACCCGGGGTGCGGCTGTGCAGTTGACGGAATTGCTTGAGGTCGTCGATCGACAGGTCGTAACCGGTCAGGTGCAGCAACGAGTAGATCAACATCGAGCCGTGGCCGTTGGACAGCACGAAGCGGTCACGGTCAGCGAACGATGGATTGCTCGGGTTGTGCTTGAGGTAGTCGCGCCAAAGTACTTCGGCGATATCTGCCATACCCATAGGGGCACCGGGATGGCCGCTGTTGGCTTTTTGCACGGCATCCATGCTGAGGGCACGAATGGCGTTGGCACGCTCACGACGGCTAGGCATCGCTGATCTCCTGGGTGTGAATAGATTGAAACGGAAAAAAGGAGGGCATTTTCCCTCACCGGAGCGCCTCGGGGCAATGACAGATAGTCATCCGGAGGCGTTTTTCCCATGGTTAGCGGCCGATTGTGCGGGTGAAACCTTTCCGCTGCTGGTTTGTAGAGTTAACCCGTCAGCGAGAAGTGCCATCTATCGTGCAATATCAAAACTTTTTGATATTGCCCTTGCAGTGCTTTGTGCCCATCAATAGACTGCCTGCCCTATGAACTTACACGCGCCTTCCATTCGACATGATGATTGCGACGAGCTGGCAGCCCTGTGCAAGGCCGGCGGCGATCCGCTGCGGCTGAATGTATTGCGCGCGCTGGCCAACGATTCGTTCGGTGTACTGGAACTGGCGCAAATCTTCGGTATCGGTCAGTCGGGCATGAGCCATCACCTTAAAGTGCTGGCCCAGGCCGATCTGGTGGCGACCCGCCGCGAAGGCAACGCGATCTTTTATCGCCGCGCCCTGCCCCACACCGAACTGCTCGGCGGCAAACTGCACGCGGCATTGTTAGAAGAAGTCGACAATCTGACCCTGCCCGCCGATGTTTTGGCGCGCATCGCTCAGGTTCACGGACAACGTGCGGCGGCCAGCCAGGACTTTTTCGCCCGGGTGGCGGAGAAATTCCGCGCCCAGCAAGACTTGATTGCAGGCCTGCCGCAGTACCGCGACAGCGTGCTGGCCCTGCTCGACAAACTGAACTTCAATGGTGCTGCCACGGCCATTGAAGTCGGACCCGGCGATGGTGCTTTTCTGCCGGAACTGGCCAGCCGCTTCAGCACCGTCACCGCGCTGGACAACAGCCCGGCGATGCTCGAACTGGCGCGTCAGGTATGCGTTCGCGAAGAACTGGCTAACGTCAGCCTGCAATTGGCCGATGCATTGAACAGCTCCAGCCTTCAGGCCGATTGCGTAGTGCTGAACATGGTCTTGCACCATTTCGCCGCGCCGGCCGAAGCGCTCAAGCACATGGCCAACCTGCTGCAACCGGGCGGTAGCTTGCTCGTAACAGAGTTATGTAGCCACAACCAGAGTTGGGCCAGGGAGGCCTGCGGTGATCTGTGGTTGGGGTTTGAACAGGATGATTTGGCCCGTTGGGCCACCGCTGCGGGACTCGTTCCCGGGGAAAGCCTCTATATAGGCTTACGTAATGGTTTCCAGATCCAGGTTCGCCACTTTCAGCGACCGGCTGGCGACACTCACCATCGGTAAATTCAGGAAAACATCGAGATGAGCGAATACTCCCTCTTCACCTCCGAGTCCGTGTCTGAAGGACATCCGGACAAAATCGCCGACCAGATTTCCGATGCGGTGCTGGACGCCATTATTGCCCAGGACAAACACGCACGCGTTGCGGTGGAAACCCTGGTCAAGACCGGCGTGGCCATCGTTGCCGGTGAAGTGACCACCAGCGCCTGGGTCGACCTGGAGCAGATCGTTCGTGACGTGATCTGCGACATCGGCTACACCAGTTCCGAAGTCGGCTTCGACGGCGCCACTTGTGGCGTGATGAACATCATCGGCAAGCAATCCCCGGACATCAACCAGGGTGTTGACCGCGCCAAGCCTGAAGATCAGGGCGCCGGCGACCAAGGCCTGATGTTCGGCTACGCCAGCAACGAAACCGACGTTTTGATGCCAGCGCCGATCACCTTCTCGCACCAACTGGTGCAGCGTCAGGCCGAAGCCCGTAAATCGGGTCTGCTGCCTTGGCTGCGTCCAGACGCCAAGTCGCAAGTCACTTGCCGTTACGAAGGCGGCAAGGTTGTCGGTATCGAGGCGGTTGTCCTGTCGACCCAGCACAACCCTGAAGTGTCGTACAAAGACCTGCGCGAAGGCGTAATGGAGCTGATCGTCAAGCACGTACTGCCTGCCGAACTGCTGAGCAAAGACACCCAGTTCCACATCAACCCGACCGGCCAGTTCATCATTGGCGGCCCGGTAGGTGACTGCGGCCTGACCGGTCGCAAGATCATCGTCGACAGCTACGGCGGCATGGCCCGTCACGGCGGCGGCGCGTTCTCCGGCAAAGATCCTTCGAAGGTTGACCGTTCGGCGGCTTACGCTGGCCGTTATGTTGCCAAGAACATCGTCGCTGCCGGCCTGGCCGAGCGTTGCGAGATCCAGGTGTCCTACGCCATTGGTGTGGCTCAGCCGACGTCGATCTCGCTGAACACCTTCGGCACCGGCAAGATCAGCGATGACAAGATCATCAAACTGGTGCGTGAAGTGTTCGACCTGCGTCCATACGCGATCACCACCATGCTGGACCTGCTGCACCCGATGTACCAGGAAACCGCAGCGTACGGCCACTTCGGTCGCACGCCGCAAACCAAGACGGTTGGCGAAGACACCTTCACCACCTTCACCTGGGAAAAAACCGACCGCGCCGACACCCTGCGTTCTGCTGCCGGCCTGTAATTCCCTGGCGGCATGAAAAGCCCCGCACGGTTCGCGCCGTGCGGGGCTTTTTCTTGCCCCAAATGCGAGGCTGAATTCAACCGATACACCTGCACAAGCGGGCTTGCCCGCGAAGACACCCGAACAGGCGACATCAATTCCCGATCAGAAACACCCCGCAAAACACCCCACACACCCAATCTGGAATCCTCGCCTAGCCTTCAAGCATTCCCCTTGAGCAAGGACGCTCACGATGTTTGCCACACTGCGCCTGTTGATGACTTTTCTGCTGACGCTCCACAGTTTCAACGCCCAAGCCGAATGCCCGAACTGGCCACCGGCCCAAGCCCAACGCGAAATCACTACCCTGCAAAACCAGATCGACCAATGGGACGACGCCTATCACCGCCAAGGCCGTTCATTGATTGCCGACGAACTCTACGACCAATCACGCTTGCGACTAAGCGATTGGCGCCAGTGCTTCAACTTGCCATTGACTGCCGCGCCTTTGCGCACAGCCTCTGGCACAGTGGCGCACCCCGTCGCCCATACCGGCCTGGACAAACTTCATAAAGCCGAAGCCGTTGAGGCCTGGCTTCGGGATCGCAAGGATGTCTGGGTACAGCCCAAGGTCGATGGCGTTGCAGTGACGCTGATGTATCGCGGCGGACGTTTGCACCAGGCGATCAGTCGGGGAGACGGCATCAGCGGGCAGGACTGGACCGCATCGGCGCGCAAGATCGGCGCCATTCCCCAACAACTCAAGCAACCGCTGGATTTGCTCGTGCAAGGCGAACTCTATTGGCGACTGAGCGAGCATGTGCAAGCACGCGCCGGCAGCGTCAACGCCCGCGCAATCGTCGCCGGACTGATGGGCCGCAAAGCCCTGAGTTCGGAGCAAGCCGCCGGGATCGGACTGTTCGTCTGGGACTGGCCGCAAGGGCCTTTGGATCTGGCCGAACGAACATCCACCCTGGCGACATTGGGTTTCGCCTCGACCGAGCGATACAGCCATCCCGTCGCCCACCTCGCAGACGCGCAGAAGTGGCGCGATCACTGGTACCGCTCGCCCCTGCCGTTTGCCAGCGATGGCGTCGTTCTGCGCCAAAGCCAGCGGCCGTCCGCCGAGCGCTGGCAGGCGCGTGCACCCTACTGGGCCATCGCCTGGAAGTATCCGTTCGCTCAGGCGTTGGCCGACGTGCGCAAGGTCAACTTCAACATCGGCCGCACCGGGCGCATCACCCCCGTACTCGAACTGACACCCGTCATGCTCGACGACCGGGAGATCAAACGGGTCAGCGCCAGCTCTCTGAAACGCTGGCAGGAACTGGACATTCGCCCCGGCGATCAGGTGGCAATCAGTCTCGCCGGGCTGACGATTCCGCGCCTCGACCGTGTTGTGCTGCGCACGACCGAACGCGCAGACATTTACATCCCCGACTCCAGCGAATTTCACGCACTCAGCTGTTGGCAACCGACAGCGGGCTGCGAAACCCAGTTTCTCGCTCGCTTGACGTGGCTCAGCGGCAAACAGGGGCTGGCCATGTCGCAGGTCGGCCGGGGCACTTGGGAGAAACTTCTGGAAACAGGCCGTCTGAACAACCTGCTGGATTGGTTGACCCTCGACGAGCCAGAGCTTGCTAACATTGCCGGCTTTGGCGAACGCAGCAGCGTGCGCCTGATGGACAGTTTTCGCAGTGCACGGCAACAACCGTTTGCACGATGGCTCAAAGCGCTGGGCTTACCGCCCACCGGCCAGGCACAACTGGCTGACTCATGGCAGGCGCTGGCACAACGCGACACCGCACAATGGCAGGCAGAGCCCGGCATCGGCCCCGGTCGCGCAGCGCAGTTGAGCGCATTCTTCCGCGAACCGCAGGTGCAGGCACTGAGCGAAACCTTACACGCCGCCGGAATCGACGGTTTCTGAACATGCAAACCCGGCGCGCCGGGAACCCAACGGCCACCGAGGCGCTCCAACAGCGCAGTGCCCAACCGACCCGATTGCCCTTGCACATGGAGCTCTTATGAAATTTCTTGCACCGCTCGCCCTGCTCACCCTCTGCGGTGTGATGGCCGCCCCCGTGATGGCCGCTGAAGACGCTCCAGGCCTGACCGGCTGCGCAGCCAAGAAGCAAGGCATCATGAACCAGATCGAGCAGGCCAAGTCGCGCGGCAATGCCGATCAGCAGACAGGGCTGGAAACGGCGCTGCGCGAAGTCACCGAACATTGCACCGACGCCGGCCTGAAGAAAGAGCGCGAAAACAAGGTGCTCGATGCCAAACACGACGTCAGCAAGCGCCAGGCGGATCTGGACAAAGCCATGAAGAAAGGCGATCCCGAGAAGATCAACAAACGCAAAGACAAACTGGCCGAGGCGCGCAAGGCATTGCAGGAAGCGCTGGACGAAATCGATAAATAAGAAGCCGGCAAGCTGCCTGACGTCATCGCGAGCATGCCCGCGATGACGTCAGGCTACAAAGATCAATGATCCCGAAACTTTTTATGGCAAGCGCTGCAGGCATCTTCAACTTTCTGTACCGCAGGCCCCAGGTTACTGGCCTTGTAGGGCTGAACCTGGCTGGCGATCACCAGCTCACCGGTCGCCGCTTCAAGGGTACGGGCCATTTCCTGAAAACGGGCCTGGTTCTGCCAGACATCGTCCTTGGCGCTGGTGTGATCTTCTTCGCGAACTTGCGGGAAATGCTTCCAGGGCTCATGGGACAACGCATCGAGCTTGACGGCACCTTCGGCGAACTTCGGTCCGTCGAACGGAACGCGCCCACGCAACATGCCGCCCAGGTTTTCACTGGTCTTGAGCATTTGTTTGAAGATCGCTTTGCGTTGACCCAGCGGGGAATTCGGATCGACACCGCCGCAGGCGGACAAGGTCAGACAGGCCAGCAATACAACAGAAAATCTTTTAAGAGTCATGGTGGCTTCAGGTCACGGAATTCGGCGGCCAGTATCCTCGCCTCACCGACAAACACCAATAGCCCTATTAAAAATACGGATTGCTTGAGCGCATGGAGCTCTCGGGCAGCCAGCACAGGAATCACTCCATGAACAGCCGTTTAAAAGCCTGGCGTCACCCGCTGATCGCAACGCTTGCGCTGCTGGCAATGCTGGCTGGTTGTACCGGCGGCGACGACGCCAAACCGAAAACCCACGCCTTGGCCACTTACTCCAGCGCAACGTGGGAAGCATTGCCGGCCGTGTCCGACAGCGATCTGGTGGCCGGTTTCGGTTCGTGGCGCAGCGCTTGCACCCGACTCAAGGCAGATCCGGTCTGGGGCGCCACCTGCGCAGCGGCGACCAATGTTTCGCAGAGCGCCAAGGAGATCCGCGCGTTCCTCAAGCAGAACCTCGACGTGTTCGGCTTGCGCGCCGAGAACGACAACCCCAACGGCTTGATCACCGGTTACTACGAACCGGTCTACCCCGGCAGCCTGACGCCAACCGAAACGGCCAATGTGCCGGTGTACGGCGTACCGGAGGACATGATCATCGTCTCCCTCGACAGCATTTATCCTGAACTCAAGGGCAAGCGTCTGCGCGGTCGCCTCGAAGGCCGGGTGCTCAAGCCGTATGACGATGCCGCAACCATCGAATCCAAAGGTGTGAAAGCACCCGTGGTGGCTTACCTCACCGACCCGATGAATCTGCAATTCCTGCAGATCCAGGGTTCCGGGCGGATACAGACGGCGGACGGCAAACAACTGCGTATCGCCTACGCCGACCAGAACGGTCACCCGTACCGACCAATCGGCCGCTGGCTGGTCGAGCAAGGCGAGTTGAAGAAAGAAGACGTCACCATGGGTGCGATCAGCAACTGGGCCAAGGCCAACCCTTCGCGCATCCCGGAACTGCTGGCCAGCAACCCGAGCTACGTGTTCTTCACGCGCAACCCGGACAGCAATGAAGGCCCGCGCGGGTCGTTGAACGTGCCACTGACGGCCGGTTATAGCGCGGCGGTAGATCGCAAGGTCATTCCGTTGGGCAGCCTGTTGTGGCTGTCGACCACCCGTCCGGACGGCACGGCTTTGGTGCGGCCAGTGGCGGCGCAGGATACCGGCGGCGCGATTGCCGGCGAAGTTCGTGCAGATCTGTTCTGGGGCACTGGCGATGCAGCCGGGCAACTGGCCGGGGACATGAAGCAGCAGGGGCAGATCTGGATGCTCTGGCCCAAAGGTGTCGCGTTGCCACAAGTGCCGCAGGTGGCAGACACAGCCAAAAACAAACCTTAGGTTACTCGCGCTTTCGCGAGCAAGCCCGCTCCCACAGTTGGAATACATCCCCGTGGGTGCGGGCCTGCTCGCGAAGAGCCAGTAGCCACACCCCAGAATCAGATCGACACAAAGAAGAACGAAGCAATCAATCCCATCCCGACAAACCACACCAGCGACCGCAAAATCGCCCAGTCCGCCAGATAGCAGATGATGTAAAGCAGGCGACTGGTGATAAACAGCACCGCCAGCACATTGACCGTCACCAACTGCGCCGTGCCCACCAGATGCGCAACGATCACCGCCGCCGCAAACGCCGGCATCACCTCAAAGCTGTTCATCTGCGCCGCATGCGCCCGCCGGGCTACGCCACCGACGCTGTCGAGAAAATCCCGGGGATCATGATTGTCGCTCAGCCTGAAACCGCCCGAGACCTTGGCCACAATCGTGCACACATACGGCAAAAAGATCGCAATCAACACACACCATAAAGCCACCGTCATAACGCCATCCTTTTTCGAGTGATAGGGTTTGCGGGCGGTCAGAACTTCATGACCAGCATGCCGATCAGCACCAGCCCACAGGCTAAGAGCCGCGGCCGACCGAAAGGTTCTTTCAGATAACGCATGCCGAACAGCACCACCAGGATCACGCTGATCTCGCGCAACGCCGCTGCCTCGGCAATCGAGCCCAATTGCATCGCCCACAGCACCAGAGCGTAGCTGAACAACACGCAGAACCCGACCGCCAGCCCCAACTTCCATTGCTCACGCCAGAACTGTATGAACGCCGAGCGCTTGGAGGCCCACGCCAGCAAGGGAAATGGCCAGGCGCTGAGCAGCGTGACCCAGACCAGGTAATCCAGCGGATGCGACCAGCGCCGCAACGCTTGACCATCGATGTAGGTGTAGCAACCAATGCACAGGCCGATAAGCGCCACCACGGGCAGCATCGACCACGGTAAATGTTTACCGCCGCCGCCCTGCCACAGCAGGCATGCCATCCCGAACGGAATCAGCATGATGCCGAATATCTGCTGAGTGCAGAGTTCCTCACCGGCAAAGATCAGCGTCAGCGCCAGCACCACCAGCGGCGACAAACCACGCATCAGCGGATAGACCAGCCCGAGGTCGCCGACCCGATACGCCTGAATCAGCAGATAGCGATACAGCAGTTCAAAAGCTGCCGAAGCCAGAATCCACGGCCAGATGTCTGCGGGAGGCAAGCTCACAAAGGGCAACGCGACAGCGACAAACAACAGCGCCACGCTGTCCATGCACGCCACCACCAGCAGCCGCTCGGCGCTGAATTTGATCAGGGTATTCCACGCCGCATGCAGCAGCGCCGCTATCAACACCAGAGCCGTCGCCAGCACACCCCACTCCTTTTTTGTGGTTGACCCTGCACCCGTCAGTCAGGTTATGGATGCGTGATATATCAGCAACTGTTTATACCGCAAGCGATCACGCCGCACTCCATTGCACACTGATAAACAGCACCGGCTCCTTTCCCTCCGGGAGAGGGCCGGGGTGAAGGTCTCTTCATCGGATCACACCTCACTGTGTCCCCAGCCTGATTCAGCCCATCCAACCCTTGCACTGAAGAATCGGTGCGCTGTCTTTCCACACCTCATCCCAAGGACCCCGGATGCTCGAGCTCGTAGCCGCTTTCATCTGCCTCACCACCCTGCTCACCTTCGTCAACTTCCGCTTCATCGGCCTGCCGCCGACCATCGGCGTGATGGTGACCGCACTGATGTTTTCCTTGCTGCTACAGGGTCTCAGCGTGCTCGGCTATCCCGGCCTCGAAGAGCGTGTGCAGCAACTGATCGGCCAGATCGACTTCGGCGATTTGCTGATGAACTGGATGCTGTCGTTCCTGCTGTTCGCCGGCGCCTTGCACGTCAATCTGAATGACCTGCGCAGCTATCGCTGGCCTATCGGCCTGTTGGCAACCGTTGGTGTCTTGATCGCTACCACGCTGATCGGCAGCCTTGCCTACTATATTTTCGCGCTGTTCGGCTGGCACGTGAGTTTCCTCTACTGCCTGTTGTTCGGTGCGCTGATTTCGCCCACCGACCCGATCGCGGTGCTCGGTGTATTGCGTACCGCCAATGCCTCAAAACCACTGAAAACCACCATCGTCGGCGAGTCGCTGTTCAACGACGGCACCGCCGTCGTGGTGTTCACCGTGCTGCTGGGCATTGCCCAACTCGGCGAAACCCCGACCGTCAGCGCCACGGCCATGCTGTTCGCTCACGAAGCCATCGGCGGCGTGCTGTTCGGTGGGCTGATCGGTTATCTGGTCTATCTGATGATCAAGAGCATCGAGCAGCACCAGATCGAAGTGATGCTGACCTTGGCACTGGTGATCGGCGGTTCGGCGATGGCCAGTGAGTTGCATGTCTCGGCACCGATTGCGATGGTGGTTGCCGGACTGATCATCGGCAACCTGGGCCGCAACCTGGCGATGAACGACATGACGCGCAAATACCTCGACGGCTTCTGGGAGTTGCTCGATGACATGCTCAACGCCCTGCTGTTCGCGCTGATCGGCATGGAGCTGTTGTTGCTGCCGTTCAACTGGTTGCACGTAGCAGCGGCGAGCTTGCTGGCGGTGGCGATCCTGCTGTCGCGCTTGCTCACCGTGGCCCCAGCGATCCTGCTGTTGCGGCGCTGGCGCACCGTGCCACGCGGTACCATCCGAGTGCTGACGTGGGGCGGGTTGCGCGGCGGGGTCTCGGTGGCTCTGGCGCTGTCGCTGCCACTGGGGCAAGAGCGTGATCTGCTGCTGAGCATCACCTACATCGTGGTGCTGTCATCGATCCTGCTTCAGGGCCTGACCATTGGCCGCGTCGTTCGCGGGGTGACCCGTGCACAGAACGTCAGCGCTGCCGATTCAGCACACTGACAGCTCAATCAGGCACCTTCGCAGAGCACTCGCTCTGCGACGGCCTGCTCAGCATCCCGAGCAGATGCCACAGCGCCCACGTATTAACCAGCAGCTCTCAGCACCGCATCAACCTGCTCGGCAGCGTGTAACAGAATGCTGTCGCCTCTAAAACTTCCAATCATTTGAAGCCCTGCGGGTAACGCCCCGATATCGCGAACCAGAGGGAGGTTAATTTGAGGCAAGCCAAACGCCATCCAGAATTTGCTGAAATCGGAAGGTCCGGTAGCGCCCAGGCCCTTCGGAGCGACGATGCCACAACTTGCCCCCAGGACGGCATCGAAAGGCTCGAATATCGGTTCCAACACCGTGGCCAACGTTGCCAAACGCTTCTTTGCCGCTGACTCTTGCTCCCACGTCGTCAGACTGGCGCGCTCGATCATGGCCAATAATTCTTCACTTAGTTTGTCAGGATGCGCTTGCAGTTCTTTGGCCAATGAACGAGCGCCCTCGCAATCGTTTATCAGCAGATGGTCATCAAATACCGCAGCAAACTCCTCAGGCAGCAACACCTCGCTCACTTGATGTCCCGCCAATCTCAGTTCTTCAACAGCAGCGTCCAGTGATTGCGCCACATCTTCGTCGACCTGATCCCAACGGGCGGTACGACAGAAGCCGAACTTACATAGACGACGATCATTAACACGCCTGGCCAAACCGGGGATCAAGACTTGAGCCATCAGTTCCAGATCACGCACGGAGCGGCCATACCAACCCACCGTATCGAAGCTCGGCGCCAAGGGTTTGACCCCCTCTAGAGAAATCAACCCATACGAAGGTTTGAACGCATACAGTGCGCAATAGGATGCTGGCTTGATCAATGATCCGGCTGTCTGTGAGCCCAATGCGATTGGAAAAAAGCCTGCCGCCATTCCCGCTGCCGAACCGGCACTTGAACTTCCTGGAGTTCTGTCAAGATCATGTGGGTTGCGGGTTGGACCGGTATGCATGTAAGCGAATTCGGTGGTATGGGTCTTGCCCATGATGACGGCTCCGGCCTGGCGCAGAAGCGCGACGACATGAGCGTCACGCGAAGGCCGGTTGTCCTCATAGATGGGGGAGTAAAAACGGGTGGGATGATCCAGGGTGTCAAAGATGTCTTTGACCCCCACGGGCACACCCGCCAGGAGGCCTTTCGCATCGCTGTTTTTTAATTGGCAAGCTTGACTGCGCACCTTGTCCGGGTCGAAGGACACAAACGCATTTATGCTTCGCTCTTGCGATTCGACACATTCAAGAAAGTGCTCGGCGACCGTTTCTGCGCTCACGACACCAGAACGCACCATGTGCGAAATGGCAGTGGCGTCTGCGTTATTAAAAGTTTGCATATCGCTCCTTGGGCTTCCCTTCGAAAAGCACTTGATGGGAGTGCACTACATGGAAACTTCAAGCGGCAAAAACTGACTGCAAGTCAGTGAAGCCTTTTATCTCGATAGGATTTGCGGCGGGATCCAGAAAAAACATGGTTGCTTGCTCACCAGGCTCTCCTGGAAAACGAATGCTGGGGGGCAGAACAAAATTCACTCGGCCTTTGATCAAACGGTCTTTTAAAACAATCCAGTCCGACATCTCGAGTATCACGCCAAGATGGGGCATTGGTACGTCGTGCTCACCTACTTTCCCTGTGTTAGTTACCCTAAAGGGCTCTCCCAAATGCAACGACAATTGATGCCCGAAAAAATTGAAATCGACCCAGGTATCGGTGCTACGACCTTCCTCACATCCCAGCAACTCACCATAGAACTGGCGGGAAAGTTCCAGATCGCTGACGTGAATAGCAACATGAAAAATAGACTGCATAGGTAGCTCCTGAAGGTCGCCGGAAGACGGAAATAACTGGCGAGTTGAAGACTGTGCGATTTATATCAAAAGAGATAGCATGTAATTTTTTCGATATCGAAAGTATTTCTTATGGATACGCGTTACTTGAAGAGCCTCATCGCCGTCGTGGAATCAGGCTCCATAGCACATGCCGCACGCATCGAAGGGTTGACGGCAGCGGCGATCAGCCAGCGAGTGCTCGTGCTCGAACGGCAACTCGGTTTTGAGCTGCTATCTCGCGTCGGGCACGCAGCCAAGCCGAGTCAAGCCTGCCTTGGTTTATTGCCCAGAGCTAAACGCATCGTTCGCGAAATCGAATTACTGGCCGCAGATGCTGACGTGCGGGGGCTTACCGGGCAGTTGAGAATAGGCGCTGTTTCTACTGTTCTCACGGGGCTGCTACCCGGGGCATTGCGAGCACTGACCGAGTTGGCGCCGGGGCTCACGCCGGTCATCGTGCCCGGAACATCGCGGTCGTTGTATCAAGCGCTTCTTTCGGGAGAAGTGGACGCTGCGATCCTCGTCGTTCCGCCGTTTGAGTTGCCTAAAGCCCTGCAGGCGGTATCGCTACGCAAGGAACCTCTGGTGTTTCTGTCGAAGCAAGAGTGCGCCGATAGCATCCCGACCCAACTGATGACCCAACCGTACATCCGCTACGATCCTGATTCGTGGGGTGGGCGGCATGCCGAACATTATTTGGCGGACCATGGATTGATACCGACGCCGTTGGTAGATCTGGATGCATTGGAGACCATCGCCATGCTCGTGACTGGAGGTCTTGGCGTGAGCCTCGTGCCTTATTGGTCGGGCTTTGAACAATGGGGCCATAAATGTGCCGTGAGCCGGGTTGGCAATGATCGGTATGACCGAGAGATCGCGCTGATCAGCTATGTTCAGACTGACCGGCCGAACATGATGAGCGCTTTGTGCAAGGCACTTTCAACCGCCTAGCCTGACCGCACTCAATCCTTCTTCGATTTGCCATAAGCGTCGTCAGGGGCGGCGGATTTCACTGGCCGGCTTTCGCTACGGATTTGCGCATGACTGATCAGCGCGAAGATGAAGCTACCGCCAATGATGTTCCCGGCCAGCGTCGGCCCTGCGAACACCATCCAGAAATCACTCCACGGCAACTCGCCGGCAAACACCAGATACGACACTTCTGCCGAACCCACCACGATATGGGTGAAATCGCCGAGCGCCATGAGGTAAGTGATGAGGATGATGATCCAGATCTTCGCGCTCTCCATGGACGGAATCATCCAGACCATGGTGGCGATCATCCAGCCGGATACGATGCCTTTGGCAAACATCTGGCTTGGCTGGTTTTCCATGACCTTGCGACCGATTTCGAGAAAGGCCAGGTCCGTGTTGTTATCGAAAATCGGCAGTTCCAGCATTCCGTAAGCCACCAGAATGGTGCCGCACAAGTTGCCGACCAACACCACTGTCCACAGGCGGATCAGACGAGCAAAGTTGGCCAGGGAGGGTTTGCTCATCACCGGCAACACGGCAGTCAGGGTGTTTTCGGTGAACAGTTGCTGGCGGGCGAGAATGACCGCGAGGAAGCCGGCGCAGTAGCCGAAGCTGGCAATCACCTTGAACGCTTCACCGTCGGGCAGGCGAGAGTTGAGCAAGCCCATGGCCATGAGCGACAACCCCATGGTCAGCCCGGCGGCCAGCGCCGACCACCACAACGCAGCGATGCTGCGCTCCAGTTCATGATCACCTTGGGAGCGAATGATTTCGTGCAGCACCGCCGCACGGGGCGGTTGGCTTTCCTTGACATCGTCTTGCTCTTTGGCCGAGAGGTCAGGGGTCTTGCCGTCTGTAGGGGTTGTCATAGCGTCGGAACCGGTGGGGGCTTTTAGCTACGACCTCCGGCGCTCATGGCTGTTCAGTAGGCGGGAAAATCTTCGCCGCCTGCCACACCGCCCTCGCGGGCAAGCCCGCTCCCACAGGGGCTGCGCTGAAACTGCGGGAGCGTGACTTGCTCGCTGCCGATGTTACGGAGTGACCCGTTCATCGTCCTTGAACTGGTCTTTGACGTACTTGATCTCGGTCCGCCCATGCGGGGCCGGCAAGCCGTCTTCCCCCAGGTTCACAAAGACCATTTTCTCGACGGTGAGAATGCTCTTGCGGCTGATCTTGTTGCGCACTTCGCACGTGAGCGTGATCGAGGTGCGGCCGAACTCGGTGGCGGTGATGCCCAGCTCAATGATGTCGCCCTGACGCGAGGCGCTGACAAAGTTGATTTCGGAGATGTACTTGGTCACCACGCGCTGATTGCCCAACTGGACGATGGCGTAAATCGCCGCTTCTTCGTCGATCCAGCGCAACAGGCTGCCGCCGAACAGCGTGCCGTTGGGGTTGAGGTCTTCGGGTTTTACCCATTTGCGGGTGTGGAAATTCATGTTCACTCCTGAGCATTTGCCGAAAGATGGGCGCCATCTTGGCAGACTGATCGGTCATGCTCCATGAGCCTTCGACTATGGTCGCCATTGGCGATCTTCATTTGGCCGACAGAAAGCCTTTGGAAGATCAGTCTAGACAGCTATAATCGCCCCCGTTTCAAAACGGTAACGTTCACTTGCTACCGTTTTCCCGCCACCTGTCCGAGGGGCGCTGCAGCAGGTTCAACCTGTCAGGCTCGGATGGGGCGTTGACTGGCTCAGGCCAGACACTAAACGCACAACGGCGCCCATTCGCATACATTACGAATGGAGGCTCTTCATGAGCGCTGTTATCACGCCTGCAGATTTTAACGATTACAAAGTGGCCGACATGTCCCTGGCTGCCTGGGGCCGTCGCGAAACCATCATCGCCGAATCGGAAATGCCAGCCCTGATGGGTCTGCGTCGCAAATACTCCGGCGAACAGCCGTTGAAAGGCGCCAAGATCCTCGGCTGCATCCACATGACCATTCAGACTGCCGTGCTGATCGAAACCCTGGTTGCCCTGGGTGCCGAAGTACGCTGGTCGTCGTGCAACATCTTCTCGACTCAGGATCAGGCCGCTGCCGCTATCGCTGCGGCCGGCATCCCGGTTTTCGCCTGGAAAGGCGAAACTGAAGAGGAGTACGAGTGGTGCCTGGAGCAGACCATCCTGAAGGATGGCCAGCCATGGGACGCCAACATGATCCTCGACGACGGCGGCGACCTGACTCAACTGCTGCACGACAAGTACCCGCAGGTTCTGGATCGCGTTCACGGCGTGACCGAAGAAACCACCACCGGCGTACACCGTCTGCTGGACATGCTGGCCAAGGGCGAGCTGAAAATCCCGGCCATCAACGTCAACGACTCGGTGACCAAGTCCAAGAACGACAACAAGTACGGCTGCCGTCACAGCCTGAACGACGCGATCAAGCGCGGTACCGACCACCTGCTGTCCGGCAAGCAAGCGCTGGTCATCGGTTACGGTGACGTGGGCAAGGGCTCGGCCCAGTCCCTGCGTCAGGAAGGCATGATCGTCAAGGTCTCCGAAGTTGACCCGATCTGCGCCATGCAAGCCTGCATGGACGGTTTCGAACTGGTTTCGCCGTTCATCGACGGTATCAACGACGGCACCGAAGCCAGCATCGACAAAGCGCTGCTGGGCAAGATCGACCTGATCGTGACCACCACCGGTAACGTCAACGTTTGCGACGCCAACATGCTCAAAGCTCTGAAGAAGCGCGCTGTTGTCTGCAACATCGGTCACTTCGACAACGAAATCGACACTGCTTTCATGCGCAAGAACTGGGCATGGGAAGAAGTGAAGCCACAGGTACACAAGATCCACCGTACCGGTTCGGGCGCTTTCGACGCACAGAACGACGACTACCTGATCCTGCTGGCCGAAGGTCGTCTGGTGAACCTGGGCAACGCCACCGGTCACCCGAGCCGCATCATGGACGGTTCGTTCGCCAACCAGGTTCTGGCACAGATCTTCCTGTTCGGCCAGAAGTACGCCGACTTGTCGCCAGCCCAGAAAGCCGAGCGCCTGACCGTTGAAGTCCTGCCGAAGAAACTCGACGAAGAAGTGGCCCTGGAAATGGTTCGCGGCTTCGGTGGCGTGGTCACTCAACTGACCAAGCAACAGGCTGACTACATCGGCGTCACCGTCGAAGGCCCGTTCAAGCCGCACGCTTACCGCTACTGATTGACGCGGCGGCCTGCTCTCCCTGTGGGAGCGGGCTTGCTCGCCAAAGCGGTACATCATTCAACACAGATGTTGCCTGACCCACTGCTTTGGCGAGCAAACCTGCTCCCACATGGGCGGCGCAAGCCTCACAGGCTTCGTGTTTCCAAGGGTATTTCCCATGTCCCAAGACCGTCGCTACAGCTTCGAGTTCTTCCCGACCAAGACCGATGCTGGGCATGAAAAGCTGCTCAACGTTGCCCGTCAGTTGGCAACGTACAATCCCGATTTCTTCTCCTGCACCTATGGCGCTGGTGGTTCGACCCGTGATCGCACCCTCAACACCGTTCTGCAACTGGAAAGCGAAGTCAAAGTACCGGCCGCACCGCACCTGTCGTGCGTCGGCGACAGCAAGGACGACCTGCGCGGCCTGCTGAACGAGTACAAGGTTGCCGGCATCAAGCGCATCGTTGCCCTGCGTGGTGACCTGCCGTCCGGCATGGGCATGACCAGCGGTGAACTGCGTCACGCCAATGAGCTGGTTGAATTCATTCGTGAAGAAACCGGTGATCATTTCCACATCGAAGTGGCTGCTTACCCGGAGATGCATCCGCAAGCGCGCAACTACGAAGACGATCTCGCCAACTTCGTGCGCAAGGCCCGCGCCGGTGCCGACAGCGCGATCACCCAGTACTTCTTCAACGCCGACAGCTACTTCTACTTCGTCGACCGTTTGCAGGCGCTGGGCGTGGATATTCCGGTGGTTCCAGGGATCATGCCGATCACCAACTACAGCAAACTGGCGCGCTTCTCCGATGCCTGCGGTGCGGAAATTCCGCGCTGGATCCGCAAGCAACTGGAAGCCTACGGCGATGACAGCCAGAGCATTCAGCGCTTCGGCGAACACGTCGTCAGCGAGATGTGCGAACGCCTGTTGCAGGGCGGCGCACCGGGGCTGCACTTCTATTCCATGAACCAGGCCGAACCTAGCCTGGCGATCTGGAATAACCTGAAGTTGCCGCGTTGAAGCAGTTGCAAGCTTCACGCTAAAGCCGCAAAGCAAGATCAAGAGATCGCAGCCTTCGACAGCTCTCAAGAGCTGTCGAAGGCTGCGATCTTTTGCTTTTAAAGGCCCGAAACAGAGCTTGTGCAGGCACTTTCTGGCTCTTTCGTGTTTCTCGTCGTAATCTCAGGCCATGCCTTTGATCACGCAGTTATTCGCAGTGCTGGTTTTTGCTTGCCTGAGCTTCGCCGCTCGAGGCGAGAAGTTGCGTATTGTCACCGAGCCATGGGCGCCGTACGTGTACGAGGAGAACGGCAAGAAACTCGGGCTGGACTTCGAAACCACGGCCATCGTGTTCAAGCGCCTGGGCATTGAAGTCGAATGGCAATTCCTGCCCTGGAAGCGTTGCCTGTCGATGCTGGAAACCGGCCAGGCCGACGGCGCACTGGACATCTTTCACAGCGACGAGCGCGACGCCACCCTGCTCTATCCCAGCGAACCGCTGTCGGACGTCGAGTTCGTGATGTTCTATGCCAACGACCGGCCGCACCCTTTCAGCCAACTCGAACAACTCAAGGGCCTGACCATTGGCACCTCGCCGGGCTACCTCTACAGTCCCGACTTCAGCGAATCAACATTGTTTACCCGTGAGCCGGCCCCCACCCACGAAGCCAACTTCGGCAAGCTGGTACGCGGTCGTATCGACTTGTTGATCACTGATCGCCGCGTCGGCCAGCATTTGCTCGATGAGCTGAATCTGCGCGATCAGATCAGTGAAAATCCTGCCGTTATTAGCCGCCAGAGCCAGTTTCTGGCGGTTCGGCGCAATGCCGGGATGGATTTGCTGGTGCAGCGTTTCGGCGCAGAACTCAAACGGTTCAAGCGAGAACCGGCCTATGCCGTACTCAGCGCACGCTATGGCGCGGCACCTGTCGAGGACCCGCCGTTGGGCTCTGCTTCGGCCAGCCGCAAAACCGTTGAGCAGCAGGAAAGCAGCGCGCAGTGATTGCTCTGTTATACTCCGGCGTTCCCGCCAGGCTCACGCCCGGACGCCCGGAACCGTAACAGGCCTCTCGACCCGCTACAGCGCAGCTTTCCAGCCCGCGCGAGCGCTCCAGACGTGCCTTCGGAACCGCAGCAGGACCGGACGGGATTGCGTCCTCTTAAACGTCATTCGCGCCAGGCAAGACTCCCATTGGGCCAAGCCCTAACTAAAACAGGATTACTCATGTCCTTTGCTTCCCTCGGTCTCTCCGAGGCTTTAGTCCGCGCCATCAACGATGCGGGCTATACCGAGCCTACTCCGGTGCAACAGCGGGCCATTCCCGCCGTGTTGCAAGGTCGCGACCTGATGGTTGCGGCACAGACAGGTACTGGTAAAACCGGCGGCTTCGCCCTGCCGATCCTGGAGCGCCTGTTCCCCAACGGCCACCCGGACAAATCCCAGCGTCACGGCCCGCGCCAGCCACGTGTATTGGTTCTGACCCCGACCCGCGAACTCGCGGCCCAGGTTCACGAGAGCTTCAAGATCTACGCCCGTGACCTGAAATTCGTCAGCGCCTGCATCTTCGGCGGCGTCGGCATGAACCCGCAGGTTCAAGCCATGTCCCGTGGTGTCGACGTCCTCGTCGCCTGCCCGGGTCGCCTGCTCGATCTCGCCGGCCAAGGCAGCGTCGATCTGTCCCACGTTGAAATCCTCGTCCTCGACGAAGCCGACCGCATGCTCGACATGGGCTTTGTCCACGACGTGAAGAAAGTCCTCGCGCGTCTGCCGGCCAAGCGCCAGAACCTGCTGTTCTCGGCGACGTTCTCCAAAGACATCACCGACCTTGCCGGCAAGCTGCTGCACAACCCGGAACGCATCGAAGTGACACCGCCGAACACCACGGTCGAGCGCATCGAGCAACGCGTGTTCCGCCTGCCGGCCAGTCACAAGCGTGCGTTGTTGGCGCACCTGATCACCGCAGGCGCCTGGGAACAGGTGCTGGTGTTCACCCGCACCAAGCACGGCGCCAACCGTTTGGCAGAATACCTGGACAAGCATGGCCTGCCGGCTGTGGCGATCCACGGTAACAAGAGCCAGAACGCCCGCACCAAAGCCCTGGCCGACTTCAAGGCTGGCGAAGTACGCATCCTGGTGGCCACCGACATCGCCGCTCGCGGTCTGGACATCGACCAGTTGCCACACGTCGTCAACTTCGAACTGCCGAACGTTGATGAAGATTACGTTCACCGTATTGGCCGTACTGGCCGTGCCGGCCGTTCGGGCGAGGCGATCTCGCTGGTTGCTCCGGACGAAGAAAAGCTGCTCAAAAGCATCGAACGCATGACCAAGCAGAAAATCGCCGATGGCGACCTGATGGGCTTCGATTCCAGCACCATCGAGGCCGAGAAGCCTGAAGTACGTGAACGTCCGGACGTGCGCAATCCACGCAACCCTCGCGGCCCACGCGGTGACGGCCCGAATGGCGGCGGTGGCGGCGGCGGTCGTAAAGACAAAGGCAAAGACAAGGGCAAAGACAAGCCCGCCGGCGAACGTGGCGAGCGCCCTGCCCGTCAGCAGAAACCACGCGAAGGCAGTGCGTCCCGCGAACAACGTCCAAGCCAGCCACCACGCGCGGCCGCTGACCGTGCACCGGACGAATTTCTTGACGACGATATCGATAACTTCGGTAACCGCGTTGATTACGTACCCAAGCCAGCCCCTGCCGGCGGCCGTGGCCGTCGTCCAGGCGCGCCGGCTCAGGGCGCAGGTTCGGGCGCACCACGCGGCGGTCAGTCGCAAGGTCGTCAGAACGGCCCGCGCAACAGCAACGGTTCGAGCACCGGTACTCCGCCGGGCAAACGCAACGGCCCGCGCAACGGCGCTCCGCGTGATGGCCAGGGTCGTCGTGACGAATCCTCGTCGTCCTCCTCTCGCAACCGCCGTCCGGCCCGTGACGATCAGCCACGCACCGAACCGGCTGTGCAGAACCCGCGCAGCAATGGCCCGAAGATCATGCACAAGGAATCGAAAGCCGACCGCTTCCCGACGCCTGAGCAACTCGACCAACTGCCAAGCCGCCCGCGTGGCGAAAAACCAGCGTTGCTGACCCGCAACCGCTGAGTTAACGCTGCCATGAAAAATGCCCCGGCTCGAAAGATACGGGGCATTTTTTATGCTGCGCCTACATTCTCCTGTGGGAACCGTGGTGAGATGCAGACAATAAAAAACGCCCCCGATCTTACGACCGGGGGCGTTTTTGTGTAGCGGGCGAAAGTTACTTCGCTTTCACACCTTCAAACGAGATGTACAGGTCGACGTTGTCGGACTGTGGGCCCAGATCCATCATCTTGCCGAAATCGGAACGCTTGATGCTGGTGGTGCCTTCGAAGCCGGCACGGTAGCCGCCCCATGGATCCTTGCCTTCACCCAGGAACACAGCCTTGACCACGATTGGCTTGGTCACGCCGTGCAGAGTCAGGTCGCCGGTCACGTCAGCCGTGTCTTTGCCCGCGGCGTTCTTGCCAGTGGACTTGACGCTGGTGGAGACGAACTTGGCGTCAGCGAATTTGCCCACGTCCAGGAAGTCTTTGCTGGCGATGTGCTTGTCGCGTTCGGCGTGGTTGGTAAATACGCTGGCGGTGCGCACGTTGAATTCGATTTTGCTCGCTTCAGGCTTGGCAGCATCAAAGCTGAACTTGCCGTCGATGTCTTTGAACGTACCGGTGATGTAGCTGTAACCCAGGTGACTGATCTTGAAGTCAACGAAGGCGTGTTGGCCTTCCTTGTCGACGATGTAGTCAGCGGCCATTACGTTGGCGGACAGCACGGCAGAACCGATTGCCAGAGCGGCCAGAGTCTTTTTCAACATGCTTTCTTTTCCTTTGAGTCGAGGTTGAGCTTCAGGCTTTGCGACCGAGCATTCGAGTGAGGGTCGCATCACGATCAATAAAGTGGTGCTTCAATGCTGCCAACGCATGGAGGCCGGAAAAAATTACCACCACCCACGCCAGCCAGAGATGAATCACCCCAGCGGTATCTGCCTGATCCGGTAGCCCGGAGAGCAGTGCAGGAACTTCAAACAGGCCAAACACCGGGATCCCGACACCGTCTGCGGTGGAAATCAGGTAACCGGCAATCATCACAGCGAACAACGCCAGGTACAGAAACCCGTGGCCGAATTTAGCGCCGATGCGGGTCATGCGGCTGTAGCTTTGCAGCGTCGGCGGCGGTGGGCTGATAAAGCGCCACAGCACCCGCAACACCATCACACCCAGCAGCACCAGACCGATGCTCTTGTGCAGGTCCGGCGCGTCTTTGCGCCAGGTGCTGTAGTAATCCAGCCCAACCATCCACAAGCCCAGCGCGAACAGTCCAAAGACCACCAGCGCCACGCCCCAGTGCATGAAGATGCTGACCCAACCATAGCGCGAAGAAGAGTTACGTAGCGGCATTGCCCAAATCCTGTGAGAACTGCGAACCAAGACTAGCGAGTTATCTATCGAATTAAAGCGGAAAATTTCGCTTTGAAATATCGAGAAATACGATCAAGAGCTTCTGGCCTCCGCGTTAAGGAAAAATTAACCAAAAACCTCAATCCTATCCCGACAGGAAAAAATTCTGACACAGAAAGTATTCTCAGAACTGATTCAGTGTCGGAAATCTCCACAAAAAATTAGGAATCAACCTTGTTTTGTGTAGGTTGACGCTTAGAGGACATCGTCTTTTATAGCCAAAAATGGCAAAAAATATTGCCCTTGTCGCCGCGGCTAGACCGCTCACTAGTCGTCTACTACCCTCCCAATGATCAAGAACCGGAATCTGCGGCAAGTAGCCGGATGCCAGTTCAATATCAGTACAGGGATAAGGGATGCGATTTGACGGCGAATTCGACGAGTTAAAAATAAAATTATTGTCACTGCAAAATGCAGGCGAGTGGAGGACTGTCAACCAAAATCAACATCAGTTCAGAGCCAACAATAGAGGAATAATGAATTGGTACCCGTCGACGGGAAACATTACCTTCCAAGGAGACCAGAATTCCTCAGAGCAACTAAAATCGCTGATAGAGGATTTACTGAATCATCAGGCACACGAAGAAATTTCTGAAACCGGAGAAATCACCACTGAAACAGAGGCTGCTGTAGCAGAACTTTCAGCAGACTCTCAAGGGCCAGACACTTATTTTCTTGACGATTCTTATTCCGACTCAGAACTAGTGATCGGCCTAGTCGGCACGATTGGAACCAACCTCGCCGAAGTCGCAGGATTAATAGAGGAGCGCCTACTTAAATTCAACTATACCGCTGATCGTATAAAAATCTCTACCGACATAATTTCAAACCTGGGAAATCCATCTCCCAGCTCAGACGAGTATGGAAGAATTACTGCTTACATGGAAGAAGGAAACAACCTAAGAAAAAACAGCAAGGACAATTCAATACTGGCACTAGGTGCTGCTGCAAGAATCAATTTACTTCGAAAAGAGCAGGAAGCATTTCGCAGGAAGTCCTTTATTATCAACTCTTTGAAGAACCCGGCTGAAGTGCAGAGGCTTCGGAAAATTTACTCAAATGGATTTTTCCTGATTGGTGTGCATGCCGATCACACAAGGAGACATAATTATCTGACTAAAGACAAATCAATTTCCGAGGAGCAGGCGTCAAAGTTGATCGATAGAGACGCAGACGAACGAGACGATTATGGCCAGCATACCCGAGACACGTACCATCTTTCAGATTTCTTTATTAACTATAACGGAAACTCAGATTCGCTAAAGAAGCAAATCTGGAGAGTTTTTGATTTACTTTTCGGGAAGCCCTATATAACGCCAACATTTGATGAATATGCCATGTTCATGGCATTTTCGGCATCGCTGAGATCAGCTGATTTATCCCGACAAGTTGGCGCGGTACTGACAAAGGATAAATGTATAGTTTCCACGGGAGCTAACGATGTACCAAAAGCACACGGCGGACTATATTGGCCAGAAATAGATGAAAGCACACAGGAAATCGTAGACGCAAAAGATGGTCGCGATTATATGAAGGGAGAGGACTCCAATGCCACTCAAAAAAGGCTGATAATCGACAGCATTCTGAAGGTGATTCCGATGGAGTATCGTGAAGAGCTTCGCCCCCTCATTAAAAAAAGCAAAATCAAAGACATTACGGAATATGGCAGGGTCGTTCATGCCGAAATGGAAGCGTTGCTTTCGAGTGCACGACTAGGGATCAGCACCTCTGGCAGTGACTTATACTGCACAACTTTCCCGTGCCACAATTGCGCCAAGCACATAGTCGCCTCCGGAATAAAAAGAGTAATATATGTTGAACCTTACCCGAAGAGCAAAGCCTTGGACTTTCATTCCGACTCCATATCACTAAATCAGCAAAGCGACAATGTCGTATTTGCTCCCTTCATCGGAGTTGGGCCTAGGAGTTTTTTCAATCTATTCTCTACCAACCTAGGTAGCGGCTATCCTGTCATCAGGAAGTCTGACGATGGACAATCTCTTGACTGGAGCGAGCACGATGCTAAATTACGAACCCAAATGCTACCTTGCTCGTACATTGAACGCGAAACGATAGCCGCAAACCTTTTATCAAAGTACCTAGAGGGAAGCCAAAATGACACCAACTAAAGAAGACTTTCTCAACCATTTAGCGGAGTCTCGTCGCACTGTTGAGCAATGGCCGTCCTGGAAGCAAGAAGCACTTAAGGCATCTCCGCAGCATAACAATGCAGCTTCAACACCATCACAGCAAAAAGAAAAACGTTGATACGCTCGAAACATAAGAGTTATCGGTCGCACCTACAACTGAGCCGACTGCAATAATTGATATATAAATAATAGCCGCATCGAATATAGAAACATGGTTTCAATCCAATAAAAAGCGCGGCATCAGAGCCGCGCTTTTTTGTTTACCGCAAGGCCTTACTGCGCCTTGGTTTCGGTCGTTGCAGCAGGCTTGGCGGCAGGTTTTACCACTGGTTTCTTCGCCGGCTCAGTCTTTTTCGCTGCAGGCTTGACCGCAGGTTTTTTGGCTTGGGTTTTGGCCGCAGGCTTCTTCGCAGCCGGCTTGGTCGCCGCTTTCTTCGCTGGCTCAGCTTTTACCGCAACAGCAGGCTTCGGCGCTTGCACCGGAGCTGGCGCAGGTGCCGGCGTTGGCGCTGGAGCCACGGGGGCTGGAGCCGGTTCCGGGGCCTTGGCTGGCGCTGGCTTCTTCTCGTCATCGGAGCCGCCAAACAGGTTGCTGAAGAAGTTGCCCTTCTTCGCCGCCACAGCACCTGCTGCGCCTGCCGCTGCAGCGGCCGGAACCACTTTGGCCGGTTCGAACGATTTGCCTGCCGCCAGATCTTCAACCTGACTGGCCGCACGCTGACCGGTGCGCAGTGCGCCTTCCAGCGTGCCCGGGTACAAGGTGTCGGTGTGTTCGCCAGCAAACGCTATGCGTTGCAGCGGGCGTTCCCACAGGCGCCAGAACTTGCTGATCTGGCCTGGACCGAAGGCCAGGTAGGCGCCGCCCATCGACGGGTCGATGCTGTAGCGGCGGATCTCATAACCGGTGAACGAACCACGGGCCTGTGGATAAAACGCGTGCAGACGAATCAGCACCTGATCGACCACCTGCTTGTCGCCGAACGCTTGCATCACGCGAGCATTGTCGCCGGACAGGTTGATCACCACGTTGGCGCCGCCCTTCAACGCCGGCTCGATCCACAACATGCCCAGACCTGTGTTGCTGTAGATCTCGCCGGACATGCGCGCCTTGCTTTCCCACACGGGCGTCTTGAACTTGAGCATGATCTGGTCGCGCCAGCCGTAGTTGGTGCCCTTGATCGCCGCCAGGTGCTGAGCGTCGAGTGCCGGCGTCATCTGAATCTTGTTCAAGGCGCGCAGCGGCACGGCCAGCACCACGTAATCAGCCTGATAACCCACAGCGCCGACTTTGACGGTCACACCGTCCTTGTCCTGGCTGATGGCCGACACCGGCGAGTTGGTCTTGATGACCTTGATCTGTTTGACGAAAGCCTGGGCCAGCACCTGGCTGCCGCCAACCAGACGCGCGGCGCGCAGGTCACGGTCCGAGACACCGCGATAAACGCGGTTCTGCTGGGCGAAGTACAGCAGCGACAGACGCGAGGGTTCGTCGTAGTGGGTGCGGATGTCCTGGTTGATCAACTGACGCGCAGTGGCCGGCAGGTTCTGCTTGTCGAGCCAGCTCGACACGTTGATTTGGTCCAGTGCGTGCAGCGTGTTGGTGGCCGCCGGGTTCTGCGGATCGTCAATCGAGCGCGCCAGATCGTCGAGGGTTTTCTGATAGCGTTTAATCGCCTCGGCAGTGGCCGGTTGCTTGGTCGCCAGATCAGCGGCGGAGAAATACTCACCGTCGATCAGATAACCCGGCGTGCGCACGAATTCCGGCGCCGGCGTGGTGCTCAACTTGAACGTCGAGACGTACTTGTTCAGCACCGGCTGAGTCTTGTCGTTGCCGATCCACTCGCTGGTGGCCATGCCCGAACGGCCGCCCAGGCTTGGCTTGGCTTCCAGCAACGTCACCTGCCAGCCCTTGTTTTGCAGCTCGTAGGCGGCAGTCAGACCCGACAGGCCGCCGCCGATCACGATTGCAGTTTTATCCTTGGCCAGCGCTGTAACGCTGAACAGCCCCAACATCACCAGCGCACAGGCGCGCAGCCAACCGACAGACATTCAGCGAACTCCGGAAATACACGTAGGAAAAAGCAGTTTTGCGGGTCAGACGACCCAAAGAACCGCGAAGAATACGTTAGCCATCAAAGCGCCGCCAGCGACGTCTATCGGCTCATACAAAGTAGCTCAATCGACACAATGGGTTGTTCCCGCGCGATGCATTGCATAGGCTTGCGCGATTGTTTGCCCGCGCCTGACGCGAGCCGCCTCGAGGAGACTGTAAATGGGCCTGAATAACCAGTGGATGCAACGCGACCTCGCAGTGCTGTGGCATCCCTGCACCCAGATGAAAGACCACGAACAACTGCCGCTGATCCCGATCAAGCGCGGTGAAGGCGTCTGGCTGGAAGACTTCGAAGGCAAGCGCTACCTCGATGCCGTCAGCTCCTGGTGGGTCAACGTGTTCGGCCACGCCAACCCGCGCATCAACCAACGCATCAAGGATCAGGTCGATCAGCTTGAACATGTGATTCTGGCCGGTTTCAGCCATCAACCGGTGATCGAGTTGTCAGAGCGTCTGGTGAAGATGACGCCCGAAGGCCTGAACCGGGTGTTCTACGCCGATAACGGTTCGTCCTGCATCGAAGTCGCGCTGAAAATGAGCTTTCACTACTGGCTCAACCGCGGCCAACCGAACAAGAAGCGCTTTGTCACCCTGACCAACAGCTACCACGGCGAAACCATGGCCGCGATGTCGGTCGGCGACGTACCGCTGTTTACCGAGACTTACAAAGCCCTGTTGTTGGACACCATCAAGGTGCCAAGCCCGGACTGCTACCTGCGCCCGCAAGGCATGAGTTGGGAAGAACACTCGCGCAACCTGTTCGCGGCGATGGAACAGACGCTGGCCGAGCACCATGCCAGTGTCGCGGCAGTGATCGTTGAACCGTTGATTCAGGGCGCTGGCGGCATGCGCATGTATCACCCGATATACCTCAAGCTGCTGCGCGAAGCCTGCGACCGCTATGGCGTGCACCTGATCCACGACGAAATCGCTGTCGGCTTCGGCCGCACCGGGACGATGTTCGCCTGTGAACAGGCCGGCATCCGTCCGGATTTCCTCTGCCTGTCCAAGGCCCTGACCGGCGGCTACCTGCCGCTGGCGGCGTGCGTGACCACCGATGACGTCTACAGCGCCTTCTACGACGACTATCCAACCCTGCGCGCCTTCCTCCACTCGCACAGCTATACCGGCAACCCGCTGGCCTGTGCGGCAGCGCTGGCGACGCTGGATATCTTCGAGCAGGACAACGTGATCGAAAACAACAAGGCCCTCGCCCAGCGCATGGCTTCGGCCACCGCGCATCTGGTCGATCACCCGAACGTGTCCGAAGTGCGCCAGACCGGCATGGTGCTGGCCATCGAGATGGTCAAGGATAAAGCCACCAAAGAGGCCTACCCTTGGCAGGAACGGCGCGGCTTGAAGGTGTTCCAGCATGCGCTGGAGCGTGGCGCATTGCTGCGTCCGCTGGGCAGCGTGGTGTATTTCCTGCCGCCGTACGTGATTACCCCGGAGCAGATCGACTTCCTCGCCGAGGTCGCCAGCGAAGGCATCGACATCGCGACGCGTGACAGCGTCAGTGTGGCGGTGCCGAAGGATTTCCATCCCGGCTTCCGTGATCCGGGCTGATTCGGTTTGCTTTAGATTTGCGGTGTTTGGTCTGCCGCTTTCGCGAGCAAGCCCGCTCCCACATTTTGGAATGCATTTCCCTGTGGGAGCGGGCTTGCTCGCGAATGAAGTCGACACCGATCCACCTGATTCACATTTTTCCAGAGATCCGACATGAGACTGTCCCGCTTCTTTATCGACGCCCCGCTGAGCACTGGCGAACACGAACTGCCGGAAGCCCAGGCGCATTACATCAGCCGCGTGCTGCGCATGGCCGAAGGCGATGCGGTGCAGATGTTCGACGGCTCCGGCCATGAGTTTCGCGGTTCCTTGGTGGACGTCGGCAAGAAGCGCGTCGTGGTGCAGATCGACGAACAGTTGCCCGGTCAGGTTGAATCGCCGCTACAGATTCATCTCGGCCAGGGCCTGTCCCGCGGTGAGCGGATGGACTGGGCGATTCAGAAGGCCACCGAGCTGGGTGTCACTGAAATCACCCCGATCTTCAGCGAGCGCTGTGAAGTGCGACTCAAGGACGAACGCGCGGACAAACGCCTGATGCACTGGCGTCAGGTTGCAATCAGTGCGTGTGAACAGTGTGGTCGTTCGCGGGTGCCGGTGATTCATCCGCCCGTGTTGCTGGCCGATTGGCTGAAGCAGACGCAGGCAGACCTGAAACTGGTTTTGCATCCGGTGGCCGAGCCGCTGGTGAGCCATGCAAAACCTGCGACGCTGGCGTTCCTGATTGGCCCTGAGGGTGGTTTGTCCGATGCCGAGGTCGAGTTGGCCAAGGGCAATGGTTTTCACGCTGCGCGCCTCGGCCCGCGAGTGCTGCGCACCGAGACCGCACCGGTGGTGGCACTGGCGGTGGCCCAGCAACTTTGGGGTGATTTCTAACCCTTAGGGGAGGGGGCTTGCTCCCTCCCACGACGATTGCGTCTACAGGACGTAAAACAGAATCGCCACAAAATGCAGCAGACTCCCGGCGATCACGAACAGATGCCAGATCCCGTGGGCGTGGCGCAACCGATGGTCGAGGGCAAAAAAGATAATCCCCACGGTGTACAAGACCCCGCCCGTGGCCAGCCAGGCAAAACCGGTGGTGCCCAGCGCCGCCAGCAACGGCTTGACCGCCACCAGCACAATCCAGCCCATTACCGCGTAGATCACGATCGACAGAATCCGCGCTTCGGAGCGCGGCTTGATCTCTTGCAAAATGCCGATCAGCGCCAGCCCCCAGACAATCCCGAACAGCGTCCAGCCCCACGGCCCGCGCAGCGTCACCAGACAGAACGGCGTGTAGCTGCCGGCAATCAACAGGTAGATCGAAAAGTGATCGACCTTCTTCATGATCGCTTTCTTGCGCCCGCGCACGCTGTGGTACACGGTTGAAGCGCTGTACAGCACCAGCAAGGTCAAGGCGTAAATCGCCACACTGACAATCTTCCAAGGACTGCCGTCGAGGCTGGCGATCACCAGCATCCAGACCCCGCCGATAAAAGCCGCCACCGCCCCGACCAGATGGGTCCAGGCGTTCAATCGTTCCCCGTGATACATGTGTCGCTCACCTCAAATTCATTACCGCAGCGCGCAAGGCTCGGGCCTTGAGCGTAAAAGCGCAATGTTTCTGTTAAACACGAGCCTGCGCAGGTCGTGGTAATTGGGCACAATCGGCCGATACCAAAAAGAGTCCGCGCCATGCTGATCGACGAAGAGTTGACCCTGAAAAAACTCGAGGTGTTCCTCGCCTTCATGCGCACCGGCAATCTGGCCCGTGCCGCTGCCGAGTTGCAAACCAGTAACGTCAGCGTGCATCGCGCCATTCATTCACTGGAAAGCGCCCTGCGCTGCCCGCTGTTCAAACACGAAGGACGCAACCTGACACCGCTGGAAAGCGCTTATGTGCTGGAAGAGCGCGCGCAGAAGCTGATCCAGGACGTGGTCGAAAGCGTGCGCCTGACCCGCGAGGCTGCCGGGTTCTCTGCCGAACGCTTCAAGCTCGGCTCGCTGTATTCGCTGACGGTCAAGACCGTGCCGCAACTGATCATGGGCCTGAAGATCCGCCGCAGTGAACTCAACATCGATTTGATTCTGGGTTCCAACATCGACCTGCTCTACAAGCTGAAAAACATGGAAGTCGACGCGATTCTGGTGTCACTGGACGACAGCATCAACGACCCGGACTGCGAGCAGATTGCGCTGTTCTGCGATGACATCTTCCTCGCGACGCCGGCCGATTCAAGGTTTGCCCAGCGCAGTGAAGTCGATCTGGCCGAGGTGCGCAACGAAACCTTCATCACCCTGACCCAAGGCTTCGCCACGCATCAGGACGGCAATCGGGTGTTCAAACAGGCAGGCTTCGAGCCGAAAGTGGCGATGCAGGTCAATGACATCTTCACCCTGCTGAGCATGGTCAGTTCCGGTGTGGGGTATGCGTTGCTGCCGGGGAGGATTGCAGCGGTGTACGAGAACCGGGTGAAGCTCATCCCGTTGCAGGAGAAGTACCGGTTGCAGCAGCACATTGGCGTGGTGTTTTTGAAGGCCAAGGAGCGCGATCCGAATCTGCTGGCGTTGTTGGCGGAGTGTCGAATGTATGCCAATCGGCAGGTCTGAAACCGAGTCGCGTCCTTCGCGAGCAAGCCCCCTCCCACAGGAAAACGCATTTCCCATGTAGAGGCGGGCTTGCTCGCGAAGGCGTCAGACCCGACAGCAGGCTGTCTTAACCCATCAACCCACGCATCAGCAAAAACAACACCGAAGGCCCGAGCAAACACCCCAGCGCGGTATAGAACGCGGCGGTGAGGCAACCATAAGGCACCAGCTTCGGATCCGTCGCCGCCAAGCCGCCGGCCACGCCGCTGGACGTGCCCATCAACCCGCCAAAGATCACCGCACTGCGAGGGCTGTTCAGGCCAATCATCGGCGCCACGAACGGCGTCATCACCATCACCAGAATCGCCTTGATCAGCCCTGCCGCAATCGACAGCGCCATGACTTCGGAAGTGGCGCCAATGGCGGCACCGGTCACCGGGCCGACGATGTAAGTCACCGCCCCTGCGCCAATGGTGGTCAGGCTCACGGCATCGGTGTAACCGAACGCCATCGCCACGCCGACGCCTGCGATGAAGGACGTGCCAACGCCGACAAACAGCGCCAGCACCCCAACAAATCCGGCACGTTTGAGTTCATCGACACTCACGCCGAACGCTGTGGCGACGATTGCGAAATCACGCAGCATCGCCCCGCCGAGCAAGCCGATGCCCGAGAGCATCGGAATATCCACCACGCCTTTCTGGCCCCCGGTCACCGCACCGCCGATATACGACAGCAACAGCCCGAGCAAAATGGCGATGGCCGAACCGTGCAAGCGGCCCTTGGTGAAGGTGTTGGACATCCAGTAGGACACCCACATGGTCAGGCCGACAATCAGGAACCCGCTGATCAGACCGTAACCGGTGATGACTTTCATCAATGATTCGTACATGGCGCTTACCCCACAGTCTTGGGTGGAATGACGGCGGCCGGTTCCTTGTTACCAAGGCGTACCAGCACGGGCACCATGGCAAAGGCAATGACCACCGCCAGCGTTCCCGCCAGAATCGCCATCGGCCCGCCCTTCAGCGCGCCATAAACATTTTGCTGGGCCGCCATCGCCACCACGATCGGAATGTAGATCGCGCTCCAGAACTCCACACCCTGCTCGGTCTTGCCCTTGAACCAACCGGATTTGTTGAGGTAACTGCCCAGACCGATCAACAGCAGCATCGCAATACCGACGCCGCCGACATTGGCCGGCACGCCGATCAACTTGCCCAGCATTTCACCGATCCAGATACCCGCCAGGGTACAAAACGCCAGAAACGCCACACCGTAAATAATCATTGTTGTAGTCCTCAAATTGCATCGTCGAATGTTGTTTTTGTTGTTCGAAGCTTGAGTCGGCGGTCTTAGAGTTGGCGGCTTCCCTCCTCACGCAACAGCGCCTGCAAGGTGTCCAGGCGAGCACTGTCAAACGCAGTGACCGTGCCCTGCTCAAACACCCGGCGCGCCAGCCCGGTCAGCACCGCACCGGGCGGCAGTTCGATCTGTAGCCGCACGCCGCGTTCGTAAGCGCTTTGTACGGTGCCGCGCCAATCCACCACGCGGCACATGTTGAACGCGAGGTCGTCACGCAAGGCTTGGACCTTGACCACCGGCCGAGCGCGACTGCCGCTCAGGTAGGCGATTTTCGGGTTTTTCAGCTCAACGCTGGCGAAGGCCTCTGCCAGTCTCTGCGCGGGCTCATCCAGCAACGGACAATGCGACGGCACGCTCACCGCCAACCGTTTCGCCAGTCCTGCGCCACGGCTGCGCGCCAATTCAGCGACCGCGTGCATCGCCTCATCACTGCCGGCAATGACCACCTGGTTATCGGCATTGATGTTGGCCAGATAAACCGGCGACTCCTCGCCGTGAACCTGCGCCAGCAACGTTTCGACTGTGGATAATTGCAGACCGATGATCGCGGTCATGCCAAAGCCCTGTGGATAAGCCTGCTGCATCAACTCACCGCGCAGGCTGACCAGATGCAACGCATCGCTGAAGCGCAAAGCCCCCGCCACCACGGCTGCCGGGTAAGCACCGATGGACAGACCGGCGACGTAATCGGCCGTGAGGCCTTCACGCAGCAACTGCCGCGACGCCGCGACCCCGGCGATCAGCAGGCACAGTTGAACCGCCCTTGTGCGGCGCAACGCGTCGGCAGAATCGAGCAACAACACATCCTCGCCGAGCACGTCGCTGGCCTCGGTCAGCGTCTCCCCAGGCAAACGCTGGAGCATGCCCGGTTGTTGCGCGCCCTGGCCGGGAAACACCAGCAAACTGCTCACGCCGCCTGCTCCTGCGGATTCCATGGATCAGAAACCAGGCAGGCCTGATGCGCGTTTTTCAGCAGCACATGAGCCGAAGCGCCCGCCCACTCACGCAGCGCCACCGCGCCGAACGGCGTCTGCAATTGCATATCGACCCGGCATGAGGATTGATCGAAAAGCGCCACCAGTTTGCGTGCCTGATTACGGGTAATCAGGTGCGGTGTGCGCAGGATCAAATCGAGATCGCTGCCCTCGTGCATCGCGGCAAAGCCGCTGGCCAGTTCAAACCCGGCACTGCCGCTGACACCCCAGACCCAACCGCAGTCATCGAGCATCGGGCGCAACTGCTTGAGGGCGCGCATGACGGGCAGATCACGCTCACTGTCGACATGACTCAGCGCCTCGGGGCTGACCCGACAGACCATCGAATCGACCGCCATGAACGCCGCCAAGCGCTGCTCACGCGAGACACCGCGCACACCCACCGCGACAAAACCCTCAGCGCTCAAGGCCCGGCGCACCACCACCGGTTGCCCGGCGCTGAGCGACTCGATAGCCCAACCCGGCGCATCCGCGGGCAATTGCGCCGGGGTCATGCCCCAGAGCAGATCGTGGGCCAGAGGTGTGTTCACCACTGCGCCCTCAACAGTTCCCGCACGCGGCTGGACGCGGCACGATTCTTCGCGCCCAGACGATTGCTCAGCCCCGTGTTGGAGATATCGCTGATGGCGTGGGTCAGGCACTCAGTGACCCGCGCCAGATCCTGCGCTGTCGGCTGTTCGATCTGTTGCACCGACAGGGTTTCCCAGAGCAATCCGAGGCTGGCGTAGCTGTCGATGTCATAGGCCATCGGCGGCACACTGGCGGCCAATGCTTCGAGTTCTTCGACGCTGCGCAAGGTCACCCGCGCCGCCGAGGCTTTGCCCATCGCATGCACCATCACCCCGGGATCACGCAGGGCGATCAAACGGTTGGCCTGATAACCATGGGCCAGAAACGCACCGGACATGGCTTTGCCCACCAGCAGTGCAATCACCGTGTGCCCGGCCAAACGTGCGCGGGCATAGCTGTCTGCCGCACCGGCCAGCGCTTGATGAATGCCGAGGGCTTCCTCGCGACGACCGTAAGCCTGGCTCGGCACATCGACGATGGCGATCAACGCACGCTTGTGCGTTTGCTCACGGTCGGCGCTGATCGCGTCATCGACAGCCTTGGCCAGACCCCAGCCTTCCAGCAAGCCGACTTCGCCATCGCGAGCGCGAGGGAAACGGTTGTCCGGGTCAGCGACCACGGCCAGCAAGCGACCGAGCGCCGTGTCCGCCACCCGCAGTGACGCCGGCAAACCTTCGACGGTTTTCGCTCCGGCGCACAAGGCGTTGAACCAGTTCAAACCGCGCAATGAATAACCACTCATGAGCGCTCTCCTTGATACAGATCGCGAACCACCGAAGGCTCGATTTGCGTGTCAGTGTCCAGGCTAGCCAGACGTTGCAGGAACCACTCGGCCCTTTGACTGCGCGGTTGCGCCGGCAAGCCTTGCTGCAACAACTCGCCGACCTGCTGACGAATCTGCGCCACATCATCGCCGACATAGCGATCCACCAGACCACTGGCAAAGCGTTGCTCGCCCCCGGTCAGGCTCCAGATAAACGGCCGGTCGCGAGAATCGTATTCTTCGATCCCGGCTTCCTGTTCGATCACTTGCGGGCCGTTCAAACCAAGGCGCGCTTCCTGAGTCACCAGCAAATAGCTGCACAGCGCTGCCGCAATCGACATGCCGCCGAAGCAGCCGACGCTGCCCGCCACCACGCCCACCACCGGTTGGTACTGCTGCAAATCGACAATCGCCGCGTGAATGTCGGCAATCGCCGCCAAGCCGAGATTGGCTTCCTGCAAGCGTACGCCGCCGGTTTCCAGCAGCAGGATGGCGCGGGTCGGGAGGCCTTTGCGGTTGTCTTCGGCGGCCAGTTCCAGCGCGCCAGCGATCTTTGCCCCGCCGACTTCGCCAAGGCTGCCGCCCTGGAAAGCGCCTTCGATGGCGGCAATCACCACCGGCAAACCGTCGAGGTTGCCCTTGGCGATCACCACGCCGTCGTCGGCCTGCGGCACCACGCCTTGGCGTTCGAGCCACGGCGACATGACGCGTTGAAACGGGTCGAGCAATTCGCGAAAGGTGCCGGCGTCGAGCAAGGCTTTCGCCCGTTGCCGCGCGCCGAGTTCGACGAAGCTGTGTTTGTTGAGAAGCGCTGCGCTGTCAGTCATGGCCGATCTCCTCGAAACCTTGTTCCAGCCGCAAACGCACCACACCCGGTGTTGCGCCGAAGTCGTGGATATCGATGGCCATGGCTGGCGGCGTGGTGCCGTCGAACATGCGCGCAAACAGATGTTGCCAGCGCAGCTGTGCGCCGTTGACCGACGTCTGCACATTGATCGTCAGCTTGCCGGCCAACCCCGGTTCGATCAGCACTTCCAGATCACCCGAGCCGACACAACCGACCAGCGCACGCCCACGTGGCGGCTGCCCGGCGGGGAATTCAAACGATAGGGTTTCCATCAAAACGCTCCCTGAAAGATGCCGTCGTGCTCGATACGGTCGAGCAACAGCGTGGCGGCGAGCAAGTCGGCGGCGCCACCGGGCGAGGCATTCAATGCGATGAGTTGTTGATCCAGTTCGTGCAGGCAACGGCGACCGTTGAGGCTGGCGCTGCCTCCGGCGTCGAGCACCGCTTGCGCACCCTGTTGCATGGTTTGCAGGCCTTGTTCGCCGGCGCGATAGAGCACGCAGGTGTCGGCCAGGTCGGACATGATCGCGAGCAAGGCGTCGAGTCGGGCGTTCTGTTCGCCGTGGCCATGGGCGCGGCTTTTTTTCAGTTGCGGCAGGCCACGTTGCAGCACGGCCGGGAAGCCGAGTTGCGCTTCTTCGCGGGCACCGCGGGCGCCGTAGCGCAACGCGACTTGCGCGCCGTGGCTGAGCGGGCGCGGTGCGTAGCGGTCGTCGAGCAACGCCAGACGTGCGGCGCGCACAGAGATGGCACTGGCGCTGCTGGATCTCGTTTCCAGTGCAGCCGCCGTGACGATCAGGCCCAAGGCCCAGATCGCGCCGCGATGGGTGTTCACGCCGTGGGTGGTGGCGAGCATGGCTTGCTCGCCTTCACGGCCGATGCGGCCAATGCTTTCACGCAACGTCGGATTGATCTCGCCAATCTCAATGGCGGCCTCAGCCATCTCCTTGAACGCCGGCCACAACGACAGCGCCGACGCGTGCATCAGGCCCAGGTGCAGATCGGTGTGCGCGCCATTGCCACGACGGTCGACCAGCGCCGGTTTCGGCGACAGATCGGCTTCGTCGATCAGCGCATCCACCGCCAGATCCGCCAGGTGCTCGGCCAGAGAAAGCGGTTTCGCTTGCAGGTTGAGTGCGTGCATTACCAGCTCCTGAACTTGGCGGGCGGGTTGTAGAGGCCGCCGGACCACTCGACCAGATCGGCGACGCTTTTCGCCGCGAGCAATTCGCGGGTGGCGTCAGTGCGGCGGATGCCGAGGTCTTCGGGCAAGGCGATCAGGCCTTCGCGGCGCATGCGTTCGGTGTCTTTGGGGTTGTGGCGCAGGCCGATGGCGGTGACGCCTGCGACCGCAGCGATCATCGCTTGGCGCTCTTCCAGCGAACGCGCCTTGTACAGGTAGGCGATGCCTTCCTCGGTCAGCAAGTGGGTGACGTCGTCGCCGTAGATCATGATTGGCGCCAGTGGCATGCCGCTTTTTTTCGCCACCTCCACCGCGTCGAGGGTTTCGACGAAGGTCGGTTTGCCGCCCTCCTGGAAGGTCTCGACCATTTGCACCACGAGTTTCTTGCCGCGTTCGAGCATCGGCTGCTGCGAATCGTCGTGGCGCATGTCCAGCCACGCCGGGGTGCCGTGACGGCGACCACGCGGGTCGTGGCCCATGTTCGGCGCACCGCCGAAACCGGCGAGGCGACCACGGGTCACTGTCGAAGAATGACCATCGCCATCGACCTGCAACGTCGCGCCGATAAACAGATCCACCGCGTACTGCCCGGCCAGTTGGCAGAACATCCGGTTGGAACGCAGCGAGCCGTCGCGGCCGGTGAAAAACACATCTGGTCGCGCGGCGATGTAATTTTCCATGCCCAGTTCGGTGCCGAAGCAATGCACGCTTTCGACCCAGCCGCTCTCGATCGCCGGGATCAGCGTCGGGTGCGGGTTGAGCGTCCAGTTGCGGCAGATCTTGCCTTTGAGGCCGAGGGATTCGCCGTAGGTCGGCAGGATCAACTCGATGGCGGCGGTGTTGAAACCGATGCCGTGATTGAGCGACTGCACGTTGTGTTTTTCGTAGATGCCACGGATCGCCATCATCGCCATCAACACATGCACAGGCTTGATATGGCGTGGGTCGCGGGTGAATAGCGGTTCGATGTAGAACGGCTTGTCGGCCACTACGACGAAGTCGACCCATGAGGCGGGGATGTCCACACGCGGGAGTTCGCTGACGTCGTCGACCAATTGGTTGACCTGGACGATGACGATGCCGTCGCTGAACGCGGCGGGTTCGATCAACGCTGGAGTGTCTTCGGTGCTGGGGCCGGTGTAGATGTTGCCGGCGCGGTCGGCCATGAACCCGGCCGAGAGCACGACATTGGGGATCAGGTCCACCACCAGCCGTGCATAGAGTTCAATGTAGGTGTGAATGGCGCCGATTTCCAGTAAGCCGTCTTCGAGCAACTGGCTGATGCGCAGACTCTGCGTGCCGGCGAAGGAGAAATCGAGCTTGCGGGCGATGCCGCGCTCAAACAGATCAAGATGCTCGGAGCGGCCGACGCTTGGCATGATCATGTGCAGGTCGTGGAGCTTTCCCGGGTCGGCTTTGGCCAGCGAACGGGAGAGGAAATCCGCCTGCTTCTGGTTATTGCCCTCCAGCACCACGCGGTCGCCGGGATGAATCAACGCTTCGAGCGCGGCGACGATTTTGTCGGTGGGCAACACCGCACCATCGGCCATCCCGCGCACCTTGTCGAGGCGACGCCGCTTTTCATCGCGCCGCCGCGTCCAGCGCGAGTCGGGGTTTATTGTTGTTGTCATGCTCACTCCACGGGGTTCGCTGTCGTGGAGCTAAGGTAGGTGTGTGGAGTGTGGGCATCAATCAAGCTGGGCGATGAATCATTACGCTCAAAGTAACGGTCTGGTTGGACCCAACGTTGCGTTAAACAGGACAAGAAATTCAATATTGAGTGTCCGGCCTTATGGAGATTGAGCTCGATTTTAAAACAATCATGTCTGAGACGCGATTCACGCCTTTTAAATAAAGTCCCATAAAAATGATTACCTCAGACCATCCAAAGAACAAGACGATCAAATTCTTATAGCGCTACAGCTTTTTTATTTCTTAACATTATTAACACCTGTCATACATGACAGGTGGACGCAAGTTTTAAATGTGAAATGATGTCCGTGCAAAAGTTTTTACAGCATCGGAACATACGCAACTCTAAAATGGAGCGTTTAAAATGAAAAAAATTGAGGTTTTAATTGTGGCGACAATATCGGCATTTGTTAGTCATGTTGCATTTGCAGAAATCGATGCAGGATGTAAGCAACTATGGGATGCCACAAGCGCTGCCCAGACATGCAAACTATCAAACCTTACAAAATATGAGGCTGGAGGTGCTGCTATTTGTACGATAGAAGCTACTTGCCTGGCCTCGAGCACACATCGCGAGATTGAGAATCGTATCAACTCGAGAGAAATCAATGACACGGTATATAACAAGGAAAGCGTTTCGGTATATACGATTCTTGAAACCGGGCTAAATAATTGCAATGGCAAACTTACGTATAACCCTTGCTAATGCCACAAACATGCAGCTCAACTAAAACCCGACTTAGCCTGCTGCACACGTTAAGTTAAGGCACAAAAATCACAAGAAGGCTGGATCAGTCCGCCGATGATCGTCCTCATGCTATGTATGGGAACGATCATTAAGACGAGTCAACATCATTGAAAAAAACTGGATCAATCTGTGGGCACTAACTTGTCCAAAATACGATTCACAGCCATCTCCGCCACCATCACCACCTGCGCAATACCTTGCACAGTCTTGCGGTGCGTACCTTCCACCATTGCCGCATGGTTGTTGAGCATGACCGTAGCCGAGCCGAGGGTTTCGCTGGCGTCGGCCAGCAGGGATTCGGTGTCGGCATTGGGGTTGGCCATGTACAGCGTGTTGGGGGTGTAAGGCGTGGCCATCAGGTCGGCGTTGGTCGGGCCGAGGTAATGGTCGAGGGCGCGTTCGGCGGCTTCGTGGAATTTCTTTGAATCGGGGGGATTCGTAGGGGGATGCCGGGTCTGTGAGCGGGGGGTTAGGCGTAGGTTTAATCATCTTCAGGTTCCGAAATAAAGCTGGAACCGCTTCTCTGCTAAAAGAAGGGGTGGCAGCTGAACGCAGGTTAGCAGACCGGGGAACCTAAGGAAGCCGGCGCGCCGAAGCGCCCTGCGCACAGCCGCCATCGAATGCAGGCGCTGAGCCTGACGATGATGTATGTGCACCCTTAGATTAGCCACGGGCTGCTAAACCCGATCACTGGAAATCAGTGACGGAATCAAGTTACGCAGCATGCCAAAGGCGCACAAGCCGGCGGATTCTGGTGCATGCGTAGGCAGCGGCGCAAGGATTTGTAGGCTAGGGAGCCGTAACACCTAGTGTCTTTAAACAACGCGACTGGAAGGCGTTTATTGCGCACAGAGATTGAGGATTTGTCTGTCGGATTGAGGTGTGGCGACTGGCGCTTTCGCGAGCAAGCTCGCTCCCACAGGAGATCTTCAGAGAACGCAGATTTTGTGTACGACATAAACCTACTGTGCGAGCTTGCTCGCGAAGAGTCCAGTCTGGTCACCGCAAATCTTGGATCAGTCAACGAGACCCGCATCCACCAACAACTTCTCCAACCCCAACAAATCCGGCACCTTCGCCACCTGCTCCCCGACCTGCACCGCCGCCTGCTCCAATTCACACAACGGCACATCGACATAGCTCAACTGGCTATCGAGTTTGTACGAACGCGGTATCCCCTGCACCAGAAGCGCAATGAACTTCAGCTCCGGCAACCCGCCGAGGGCATTGAGAATGACGATCCGCGCCCGTTCGCCGATGACGATTTTCTGCCCGCACGCCGATTCAAAACTCAGCAGCGGGATCTGCCGTTCACGCCAGCTCACTCGCCCCAGATACCACGGTGGCGTATCGAGATCGAACGCGCTGGCCTGGTAGTCGATCAGCTCGGCCACGGCGACGTTGGGCAGGATCAGGTTGCGATCGGCCAGCGGCAGCAGCAGGCCGGTGAGTTGGCTGTTACGCGCATTGTACCGGCGCTCATGCATGTTTCTTGCTCCAGTGGGCAATGCTCTCGAGCAGCACCGACTCCTGATACGGCTTGCCGAGGTAGTCATTGACGCCGATGGCCATGGCGCGGTCGCGGTGTTTCTGCCCGGTGCGCGAGGTGATCATGATGATCGGCAGGTGTTGCAGGCGTTCGTCGTGGCGCACTTGGGTGGCGACTTCGAAGCCGTCCATGCGCGGCATTTCGATGTCGAGCAGCATCAGGTCGGGCATGTGTTCTTCCAGCAGCAACATGGCATCGACCCCGTCCTTGGCCGTCAGCACGTTCATGCCGTGACGTTCGAGCAAACGGCTGGTGACCTTGCGCACGGTGACCGAGTCGTCGACCACCATCACCAGCAGCGGCTTGTGCGGTTCGCTGTCGATGTCCGGCAGCGTCGGATGCTGCGCAACGCGCGCCTGCATCGCCCGGATCGGCGCCAGCAAATCAAGAATCAGCACCACCCGGCCATCACCGAGAATGGTTGCGCCAGACACGCCCTGCACTGCCGCAAACTGCGGGCCAAGACTCTTGACCACAATCTCGCGGGTGCCCGCCATGGCGTCGACCTGCACGGCGACGTGACGGTCGTTGCACTGCACCAGCAGCACCGGCAACGGCAGGCTCTGGCCAATCAGTTTGGGGCGCGGCGCGGTTTTCAGCAGCTCGCCCAAATAACACAACTCATAGCGTTGCCCGGCGTATTGGTAGCTCGGCGGATCCTGGCGAAAATGCCCCTCCAGATCATTGGGCAATACCCGAACAATGCCTTCAATGGTGTTCAGCGGTATCGCGTACTGGTCTTCAAAGCACTGCACCATCAGCGCACGATTGACCGACACGGTGAACGGCAGGCGAATGCGAAAATGCACGCCCTGCCCCGGTACCGAATCGATGCTCATGCTGCCGCCCAGTTGCCGGACCTCTTCGTGAACCACATCCATGCCGACACCGCGCCCGGAAATCTGGGTGATTTTTTCGGCGGTGGAAAACCCCGGCTGGAGGATGAATTGCAGCACGTCGCGGTCGCTGATCTCGGCCTGCGCGGCGAGCATGCCGCGCTTGATCGCTTTGCGGCGCACAGCGTCCAGCGGCACCCCGGCGCCGTCGTCGCGGATGTCGAAAATGATGTCGCCGCCCTCGCGGGACAGGTCGAGGCGGATCTGTCCTTGCGCAGGTTTGCCCGCTGCCAACCGTACTTCGGCGGTTTCCAGCCCGTGGTCAACGGCGTTGCGCAGCATGTGTTCCAGCGGTGCGGCCATGCGCTCAAGCACGTTGCGATCCATCTCGCCTTCGGCATTGCCAACGACGAACGCGACATCTTTGTTCAGCTCTTCGGCGACCTGGCGGACGATGCGTTTGAGGCGCGGCAACATCCGTTCGAACGGCACCATGCGCGTGCGCATCAGGCCTTCCTGCAATTCGGTGTTGATCCGCCCTTGCTGCTGCAGCAGGTTTTCGGCGTCCTGATTGCGTCGATCCAGCGTTTCCTTGAGATCGAGCAGGTCGGAGGCGGATTCGAACAGGGCCCGCGACAGTTGCTGCAACTGCGAGTGACGGTCCATTTCCAGCGGATCGAATTCTTCGTAACCGAGGCGTTCGGCGTCCACTTGCTGACGGCTGAGGATACGTCCCTGGGTTTCGGTGTCGAGGCGGCGTAATTGATCGCGCATGCGCTCGATGGTGGTTTCCATCTCGTTGAGCGCCACTTGCGCGTCGTTGACTTGCTGTTCGATGCGGCCCCGGAAAATCGAGGTTTCCCCGGCCAGGTTGACCAGATCGTCGAGCAGTTCGGCGGAGACCTTGACCATGTCCGCACCGGCGTCCGGGGCGGTCGCCGTGGTTTCGGTTTTTACCGGCACAGGCAACAGCGGCGGCGTGTCGAGGCTCGCCGGGTGACTGAAATTCTGGATCGCATTGATCAACCGATCCGCCGGCGGGCACGGTTGCCCGGCGCGCACGGCATCGAGCATTTGCGCCAGTCGGTCATGGCCGCGCTGCACCAGGGCGAACAGCTCGGCCGAGGTTGGCAGCGTGGCCGCCGAGACGCTTTCGTAGAGGTACTCCAGCTCATGAGCGAGGTCGCCGATGGGGCCGATCTCGACCATCCGCGCGCCGCCCTTGAGGGTGTGCAGATCGCGCAGCAGGGTTTCGACTTCCTGGCGATTGCCCGGCTCGGCTTGCCAGCGCAGCAGCGCAGCGCCGGAGTTTTCGATGATGTCGAAACCTTCTTCGAGGAAGATTTCCAGCAGTTCCGGATCGTGCCCGGCGCTGTCGGGATCCACCGTCGGCGGCTGTGTTTCGCCCAGCGTCTGCCCCTGGCGCAGCTTTCGAATGGTTTCAATCAGATCCTGAGCCGGGGTCAGCGGCTGATGGTTTTGCAACTGATCAAGCAACTGAGCCAACCGGTCATGGCTCTTGTGCAGCAAGCGCTCCAAGGCTTGGTTATGGCTGTAGCGCCGATCGAGCAGCCCTTCATAAAGGCTTTCCAGTTCCTGAGCCAGATCGCCGATGGCCTCGACCTCAGCCATCCGCGCACCGCCCTTGAGGGTGTGCAGATCGCGTTGCAGGGACGACAGCGGCGCGGTGTTGTCAGGGTCTTTCAACCAGCGCTGCAAGGCCTGGCCGGAACTGTCGAGAATGTCCACCGCCTCTTCGAGGAAGATCTCGACAATCTCGTCAGCCGGCGCAGCAGACGCAGCGGTTTGTGACAGTTCGGCCGTCGCCGCACCCAGCTCGCGGATGCTCAGGCTGCGGCTGCCATCGCTGCGGATCAAGCCCATGGAGGACGGGTCGAGACTCTCATCGAGCAGGTCATGCAAGGCACGAATCCGCTCAGGCTGCGGCGTGACTTCCTGACCGGCGGCCAGTTCGTCGAGCATGTTGATCAGCGCTTCGTGGGCGTTCTGCGCTTCCTGAAAAAACCTGTCGCTGACCGCCAGGCTGCTTTCTTCGACGGCCCCATAAAGGTCGAGCAAGGCTTCGCACAAGACGTCGACCGGCAGCAGATCCGCCAGGTGCGCACCTTCGCCGAGGGTGGTCAGTTCGTCCAGCAACGCGCTGAGTTCCTGACGTTCGCCGGGGTGCTGCTGCCAGCGCTGCAAGAGGCTTTCGGCGTCGAGCAGGATGTCCATGCCCTGGGCGAGGAAATTGTTGATCAGTTGCGGGTCGCGCTTGACGCGCAGGCCGGTGTTCAGCGCATTGAGGATCGATTCCAGACGTTCGGCGAGCAGTGTTTCCGTGCGTTTGATCAGCGACTGAGCACCGACAATCGGTGCCAGCGGATCGTGCTTGAGTTGACGCAGGCCGACCCGAAACAGACCTTCGGCTTCAAGCAGCAATTCCACCTCATCAAGGTCCAGCGCCAGTTGATGGGCCTTGAATTCGCGAGCGAGTTTATCGAGCGGGGCGGCCAGTTCGGCAATCGGCGAGACCCCGGCCATCGATGCACTGCCCTTGAGGGTGTGCAACGCACGTTGCAACTCGTCGCTGGCTTGCAGCGGCACGTGTTCGGCGGCTTGATCGAGGAAACGATTGAGGCTGACGAGATGGTTTTCGGCCTCGTTGCGAAAGATCTCCAGCAACAAGGGGTCGAGTGCCGCGACGTCATCGGTGTCTTCGGCGGCCAGCGGTTCGTCCCCCTTGGCCAGGGCGTGGGCGCGGGCGGCGAGTTGATCGACATCGCTGCGCTGGCGTTGACGGTGGGTGGCGAACTCGCTGATCAGTTCCGGCAGCAATAGCACGGTGTCGCCCAGCAGTTGCTGCACCACCGAACCGGGTTCGACGCTTTGTTCCAGCACGCGATTGAGCAGGTTTTCCACCGCCCACGCCAGTTCCCCAAGGATCAACGCACGCACCATCCGCCCGCTGCCCTTGAGGGTATGGAAGGCACGGCGCAGTTCGCTCAGCGCGGCGCGATCCTGCGGATGGGCCGTCCAGCGCGGTAAGTACTCGTGGAGGACTTCAAGGACTTCGTCGGTCTCTTCGAGGAACACTTCGCGCAGTTCATCGTCGACCGGTTCTTCATCCGCCGGCGGCGGCATCAGGCTGCCGGGGGTGATCAGTGCCGGCGGGTTGACCGCCGACACCGGGCTGGCCAGCACATCCGCCAGCGACTGGACGATGTGCGGGTCGTCGAGCGCCTGCATGTCTTGCATCACCAGCGCTTCGCTGGGGCTGAGCACATCCTCGAGCACCGGCACATGCTGTTCGTCGGGCTGCTCGTCGGGAAAGAAACCGAGGCTGGCGAGGGACTTTTGCGCGACGTCCAGCAGTTGCTCGCTCGGCGCCAGTGGGTCATCGCTCAAACGCTCAAGGTAATACTCAAGACTGGTGATGACGTCGGCGAGGTTGTCCAGTTGCTGCCAGCCTGGTTCGTGCGAATCAAGTAGCAGGTGTTCGCGGATGAAACCATTGCAGGCCTCGACCAGTTTGGCCGCGCGACCGAGCGCAATCACCGCCAGCGCACCGCGCACCTGGGTCAGCAGCGCCGGCAGCGGCAGCAGATGCTGGCGATCCCAGTCGGCGTCGATGTAGTCGACGATCATGTCCTTGGCCTGTTGCAGGCAGATGCGCGCTTCCTTGATCACGATCTGGTGGATCTGCGTCAGGTCGGTGGTCGGCAGGCGCGAATCTTCCGGGCTTTGCGGCTCGACCGTGCCAACCATGCCGGCCAGCGTGGCTTCGACATACAGCAGCGCCCCGGCGACGTCCATCAGGATGGCGTCGTTCGGCTCGCGCTGGCCTTGAGCGAGGCTGAGCACCACCGCCAGTTGATCGATGATGACTTTGCGCGGCTGGCCGAAACCGAGCACCGCGAGGGTGTCGGCGATCTGCCGCAGTGGTGCCAGCAGGGCTTCCAGGTCCGAGGTGTGCTGACGGTCGCTGCGCACGAACAGGTCCAGGCGCTCCTTGACCCGCACCAGCTCTTCACACAACGCCGCCAGCACCGAGCGCATCGCGTCGCGGTCGGGGCCGGCCAGGCGCGTGCGCTCTTCGTCGACCATCGCGCTGTCGGGCAACGCGTCGTCCAGGGAGTAGTGATCTTTCATGGTCAGCATCTGCCCGGTGGGATGTTCGGCTTTGGCAATATAGAACAACAGGCTTTTGAGCAGCTCCGGCGGTGGCGGTTGGTTGAGGCCGGCCATGCCCTGTTCGAGCAGACGTTTGAGTTCCTTGTCAGCGTCCTTGAGCAGGCTGCGCAGCGCCGGGCTGTTGGCGATCTCGCCTTGGCGCATGCCTTCGACCAAGGCTGATGCCACCTGCCACAAGGGGCTCAACGGTGCATCGCCGCTCAAGGCTTCGAGGCGGGTGAAGACCTTCGCCAGATAATCGAGGTGCGTCTGATCGTCCTGCTCGCGCAGCAAACCGACCAAGGCCATTTGCAGCATCTGGCGCCATTTGCGCAGCATGTTTGGCAGTTCTGCCGGCGCCAGCAATGCCAGCGCTTGTGCGTTCAGGGGCGGCAGTTCGGGCAGTTGTGGGCTGAACAGGCTGGTTTCCGAGAGCAGGCTCTCGCCCCGGGCGCTGCGCAAATCGTTGAGCAGCGGCAGCACCACCAACGGCAGATCGCGCCGAGCGTTCTGCACGCGATCAAGGTAGATCGGCAATTGCCCAAGGGCTTGCAGCAACAGGTGCAGGGCTTCGTCGCGATGACTGACGCGCTCGTGTTGCAGGGCTTCGACCAGTTGCTCCATTTCTTCGGCCAGCAGTGCCGCGCCATAGAACTCGACCATTTGCAGGCTGCCGTGGACCTGATGGATGTAATCCAGGCACTCGTCCAGCCCAGGCGTCGCCTGCGGATCATCGAGCACGGTTTCAATGGCCCGATGCGCCTGTTTCAGCGTTTCGGCAATTTCGCCTTTGACCCACTCGAGGGCCACATAGTCGTGGCGATCACCCATGGCAGCTCCAATCACACTTTATCCGTCGCCGACGCGGAGGCCGCCGGCAAGGTGAAGCCGGACACCGAGCGGCGCAACTGACTGGCCATTTTTGCCAGGTTGCCGATGCTCTCGGCGGTGGCCGTGGAACCGGACGACGTCTGCGAGGTGATCTGCTGGATCACGTTCATCGTCAGCGAGATCTGCCCAGCCGACGACGTCTGCTGCTGCGCCGCATTGGAGATGCTCTGAATCAGCGCCGCGAGCGTCTTGGACACGCCTTCGATTTCTTCCAGGGCCACACCGGCATCCTGCGCCAGCCGTGCGCCGCGCACCACTTCGGTGGTGGTCTGCTCCATCGAGATCACCGCTTCGTTGGTGTCCGTCTGGATCGCCCGCACCAGGGTTTCGATTTGCCGGGTGGCGGCGGACGAGCGCTCGGCCAGCCGCTGCACTTCGTCGGCCACCACGGCAAAACCGCGTCCGGCATCACCGGCCATCGACGCCTGAATCGCGGCGTTGAGGGCCAGAATGTTGGTCTGGTCGGCAATGTCGTCGATCAGGCTGACGATATCGCCGATTTCTTGGGAAGACTCACCCAAGCGTTTGATGCGTTTGGCGGTGTCTTGAATCTGCTCGCGAATGTTGTCCATGCCGTGGATGGTGTTGTGCACCACCTCGTTGCCCTTGTTGGCGATCTCTACCGAGCGCTCGGCCACCGCCGAGGATTCAGCGGCGTTGGCCGAGACCTGATCGATGGACTCGGCCATGTCGCTGATCGCGCTCGAGGCTTCGGAAATCTGCTGGGCCTGATGCTCGGAGGCCTGCGCCAAATGCATGGCGGTGGCCTGGGTTTCCTGCACTGCAGCGGCGACCTGGCCGGCGGTGAGGTTGATGGTGGCGACCAGATCGCGCAGTTGGTCGACGGAATAGTTGATCGAGTCGGCGATGGTCCCGGTGAAGTCTTCGGTGACCGAGGCGGTCACGGTCAGGTCGCCGTCGGCGAGGTCTTCGATTTCGTCGAGCAGACGCATGATCGCGTTCTGGTTGCGCTCGTTTTTCTCGGCAGTCTCGCGCAGTTGGCGATTGGTTTCCCGCACCATCACCAGGCCTATAAGGATGATCGAGGCCAGCGCCAGCAAGCCCAGCACGTAGCCACCGATGGTGTCGGTGTTGCGCCCGCCCGCCAGGTTTTCGAAACCGTTGGCCAGGTGCGAAGCTTCGTCGAGCAGGGTTTGCGACAGGTTGAAGATGTTGCTGGCCGACTCGCGAACCTTGAACAGCTCCGGCGAGGTTTCGAGGATTTCATCCACGGAGCCGGAGACGAACTGGAACAGCTCGGAAATATCACTCAAGCGCGCACGAGCGTCGCGGTCTTCGACCTGGCTGATTTTCAGCGTCGGGTTGCCCTGAAGCATGCCGTTGAGTACCTGGCCGAAACGGGTGGCGTCGCGGCCAAAGGCGTCGGCGGCTTGTTGGGAGTTTTCATCACCGGCCAGCACCGTGTTGACCGCGCCGAGGATGCGTTCGGCCAGCAGCGATTGGCGCTGAGCCATCGCCACTTGGGCGGCCGGAGCGCCGCGCTGAAGGAGAATCTCGACGACTTTTTCGTATTCGATCTGCAACTGCGGCACGGTTTCGGCCAGGGTCGCGGCGACCTGATGCAGGGACAGTACGGTCTGTTCGCTGGAGAGGATGGCGTCGGTGTTTTTCAGCAGGCGCTCCCAGTCCAGTTGCACGGCGCGCATTTCCGGGCGCACGGTAGACGGCGCGGCTGGCAGGCCGGTGGCCGGGTCACCCTTTTTCAGATACCCCCAACGCTGGGCGAAATCATTGCGCGCATCACTGAGCAACTTGAACGCAGCCGCTTTGCCGGCAGCGGCTTCGGTGGCGTTCTTGGCGATGCGTTGCGAGAGCACGCGCAGTTCCCCGGCGTGGCCGATGTACTGTTTGTCGTGGTTCGCCTGGGTGTTGAGGTAGGCGAAGTTGGCGAACAGCAGCATGATGAACACGATCAGTGCGATGAACAGCACGACGATCTGCGAGCGACTGCGCGATCCTTCCGCCGACTTGCCTGTGTTTGCTTTTGTCATCGGTCCTCGCCTATGAAACCTGCCGCATTCAATGTGGCAGCGGGCTTGCTCGCGAATGCGGTGGGTCAGCCAGCATCGAATTGAATGTCAGACCGTATTTGCGAGCAAGCCCGCTCCCACATGGGATTTGTGGTGTTTCGACTAAATTGCGACGCTCATGAACACCGGGGATTGTGCCAGCGCAAACAGGCTGAACACCCGCCAGTTCTGCTCACGGCGGAAATACCCTTTGACGAACTCGGCCTTGGAACCCTGCCGTTTACTGATCGAAATGGGCTCGAAGCTGTCCTGATCGAAGTGCTGCAAGCCAAAGACTTCATCGACCATCAGCCCGGCAAACACCTCGCCATGCTCCACCACCAATACCCGCCGCTGTTTACGCAGTGGCGACAGTTCATGACCGAAAAAACCGCACAGATCCATGATCGGCAGCAACCGCCCACGCAGGTTAGCGACTCCCTTGACCCACGGTTTGACCCCGGGCAACTGAGTGAAACGCGGTTCATGCAGCACTTCGCTGACTTCGCCCATCGGCGCCACATACCAGTGCTCGCCGAGGCGAAAGCCGATGCCGCTCCAGCGATCCTGGCGCGCCGGTTGCGACGGCAGGTCCGCCGCCAGCAAGCGGCAGCGCTGGTCGATCTGCCAGAGCAGTTCGAACGCGGTCAGCGATTCGCTCATGGTTGCGCGATCAGCCTTTGAGTACGTTGTTCAGGGTTTTGATCAGGGTCTCTTCGTCGACCGGTTTGGTCAGGTAGTCCCTGGCGCCCTGACGAGTGCCCCAGACCTTGTCGGTTTCCTGATCCTTGGTGGTGATGATGATCACCGGGATGTGGCTGGTATCGGCGTCCTTGGTCAACTGACGGGTCGCCTGAAAGCCATTGAGGCCGGGCATGACGATGTCCATCAGTACCGCGTCAGGTTTTTCCTGACGGGCCAGCGCGACACCGTCGGCGCCGTTCTCGGCTTTCAGCACTTCGTGGCCGTGCTTTTCCAGCATGCCGGTCAGTTTGTACATTTCAGTCGGCGAATCATCGACGATCAGGATACGTGCCATGGTTTTCCCCATTTTTCTTGTCGACATCCGGCCCGCTGGCCGAGCGTCACTGTGCGTGTCTTACTGCGGCAAAACAGCGGCGAAGCCCGGAACATGGGCCTGAATCGCGTTGAGCAGTTCTTCCTTGCTGAAAGGCTTGGTCAAAAATTGATCAGAGCCGACAATCCGGCCCTTGGCCTTGTCGAACAACCCGTCCCTGGACGACAGCATGATCACCGGCGTTGCCTTGAACGCGCTGTTGTTCTTGATTAAAGCGCAGGTCTGATAACCATCCAGACGCGGCATCATGATGTCGACAAAAATGATTCCGGGATGGTTGTCGGCGATCTTCGCCAACGCGTCGAAACCGTCAATCGCCGTGATCACTTCGCAGCCGACATTTTTCAACAATGTTTCGGCGGTGCGACGAATCGTTTTGGAGTCGTCGATCACCATGACCTTCAAGGCGCTGGACTGCTGTTCCATAAGGGGGCTCTACCGTCGCCTTTGCGAATCAAATTGTCCGTTTTGTGATGACTGATGGCCGGAAACCCTTGATGTTCAAGGGCCAGCACGGCATGGCAGCCTTTTTAGCACAGTCTCCAGATGCAATCTATCGACGGGTTTTTCCTTGACCGAAAACCCGCTCGGAGCCACTCTGGCGGCACTTTTTCAATACCGATCCGGTAGCCAATTTTCGAGGAAAATCCAATGAGCGTTCGCGTCGGGATTGTCATGGACCCTATCGCCAGCATCTCCTATAAAAAGGATAGCTCGCTGGCCATGCTGCTGGCCGCGCAGAAGCGCGGCTGGGAGCTGTTCTATATGGAGCAGCGCGACCTGTATCAGGCCGAAGGTCAGGCGCGGGCGCGGATGCGCCCACTGAAAGTCTTCGCCAACCCGGAAAAATGGTTCGAACTGGACGCCGAGCAGGACAACCTGCTGAGCGATCTGAACGTGATCCTGATGCGCAAGGATCCACCCTTCGACATGGAGTTCGTCTACTCCACTTATCTGCTCGAACAAGCCGAAACCGCGGGCGTGCTGGTGGTGAACAAGCCGCAGAGCCTGCGCGACTGCAATGAAAAGCTGTTCGCCACGCTGTTCCCGCAGTGCACGCCACCGACCGTGGTCAGCCGCCGCGCGGATGTGTTGCGTGAATTCGCCGCCAAACACGGCGATGTGATCCTCAAGCCGCTGGACGGCATGGGTGGCACCTCGATCTTCCGCCACCGTGCAGGCGATCCGAACCTCTCGGTGATTCTGGAAACCCTGACCGCTCTCGGCGGCCAGCAGATCATGGGTCAGGCTTACCTGCCAGCCATCAAGGACGGCGACAAACGCATTCTGATGATCGACGGCGAGCCGGTGGATTACTGCCTGGCGCGGATTCCGGCGCAGGGCGAAACCCGTGGCAACCTCGCGGCCGGTGGCCGTGGTGAAGCGCGGCCGCTGACCGACAAGGATCGCTGGATCGCCGCTCAGGTCGGCCCGACCTTGCGCGAGAAAGGCCTGCTGTTCGTCGGCCTGGACGTGATCGGCGAGCACCTGACCGAGATCAACGTCACCAGCCCGACCTGCATCCGTGAAATCGATAACGCGTTTGGCACCGACATTGGTGGCCTGTTGATGGATGCCATCGATCAGAAGCTTCAAGCTCGTTGAGATAGAACAACCAAGATGCGACCAACATTGCGTTATCATGCCCCGCCTCTGAAAAACGCGATGTTGGTTTCCTTGTCATGACCCTCCCGTCCGATCTGCCCACTGAACTCGCCCATCGCGGCGTGCGCCCGGCCGATCGCCTCGGATTTACCCTGTTTCTCGCGGCGCTGATTCATTTGGCGCTGCTGCTAGGCGTCGGCTTCACGATGGTCGAGCCCAAGCAGATCAGCAAAACCCTGGAAATCACCCTCGCCACCTTCAAGAGCGAAAAGAAGCCCGAGAAAGCTGACTTTCTGGCGCAGGAACATCAGGAAGGCAGCGGCACCCTCGACAAGAAGGCGATCCCCAAGACCACCGAAGTCGCGCCGTTCCAGGACAATCAGGTCAAAAAAGTCACCCCGCCACCGGCCGCCAAACCGCAAGTACAGGAAGCCGCGCCGAAGGCTGCCGTGACCACGGTCGCGCCAAAGCCGAAAAAAGCGCCAACCAAGAAAGAAGAACCCAAAACCAAAGTCAAACCGACCGTCGACGCGCCGGAGTTCGACAGCTCCCAGTTGTCCAGCGACATCGCCAGCCTCGAAGCGGAACTGGCCAAGGAACAACAACTCTACGCCAAACGCCCGCGCATCCACCGTTTGAGCGCCGCATCGACCATGCGCGACAAGGGCGCCTGGTACAAAGACGACTGGCGCAAGAAGGTCGAGCGCATCGGCAACCTCAATTACCCCGACGAAGCGCGGCGCAAACAGATCTACGGTAATTTGCGCCTGTTGGTCTCGATCAACCGCGACGGTTCGCTGTATGAAGTGCTGGTGCTGGAATCGTCCGGCCATCCGCTGCTGGATCAGGCGGCACAGCGCATCGTCCGGCTGGCGGCGCCGTTTGCACCGTTTACCGGCGATCTGTCGGATATCGACCGACTGGAAATCATCCGCACCTGGAAATTCGCCCGGGGTGACAAACTCTCGAGCAACTGAACACACCGCAAATCCCCTGTGGGAACTGTGTTGCTGCCAGCATCCCCAGCTTGTCAGTTCGCCCCTTGAACGCCACACTAGCGCACATGAAAAACGTCAGCCCCAGCTACCTCAAGCACCAATTCCTGATCGCCATGCCGCACATGGCCGACCCGAACTTTGCCCACACCTTGACCTACATCGTCGAGCACACGGCCAATGGCGCCATGGGCATCGTGGTCAACAGGCCGCAAGAGCTGAATCTGGCAGACATCCTTGAGCAATTGCGCCCGGAAATCGACCCGCCCGGCCTCTGCCAGCATGTGCCGATCTTCATCGGCGGCCCGGTGCAGACCGATCGTGGTTTCGTTCTGCACCCGGCGGGCAAGACGTTCCAGGCCACCGCCCAGCTCGACGGCGACCTGGCCCTGTCCACCTCGCAGGACGTGCTGTTCGCCATTGCTGACGGCGTCGGCCCGGCGAAAAGCCTGATCGCCCTCGGCTACGCCGGTTGGGAAGCCGGGCAGCTGGAGGCCGAAATGGCCGACAACGCCTGGCTGAACTGCCCGTACAATGCCGACATCCTGTTCAACACCACCAGCGAATTACGCCTTGAAGCGGCGGCCAGGCACTTGGGGATCAACCTCAACCTGCTGACCAGCCAGGCAGGTCACGCCTGATGGCCCTGCGCTTGATTCTCGGCTTTGACTACGGCACCAAACAGATCGGCGTTGCCGTCGGCCAGGTGATCACCGGCCAGGCCCGCGAACTCTGCACCTTGAAAGCGCAGAACGGCGTGCCCGACTGGAACCAGGTCGAGGCCCTTATAAAGGAATGGAAACCCGACGCCGTGGTGGTCGGTTTGCCGCTGAACATGGACGGCACGCCGAGCGAGATGTGCCTGCGCGCCGAGAAATTCGCCCGCCGCCTCAACGGCCGCTTCAATGTGCCCTTCTATACCCACGACGAACGCCTGACCACGTTCGAGGCCAAGGGCGAGCGTCTGGTACGTGGCGGACAAAAGGGCAGTTACCGCGACAACCCGGTGGACGCCATCGCCGCCGCCCTGCTGTTGCAAGGCTGGCTCGATGAAAACACTGCATTGTTCGAATCCTGACTGCATTTAATTCTGCAAAGCGCTACGGCGCTTTTCTTTTGGCCAAACCCCCAGCCACGTCCGGTAGGACACGGCTCGGGCTGAAGAAGGAGCAACCATGAGCCTGCCCAATCCCGCCGATCTGATCAGTCAGATGGCGACCCGCCTCAAGGCGCACCTTGCACAGCGTGATATCAGCGAACCGCGTTACATCGGCATCCGCACTGGCGGCATCTGGGTCGCGCAGGCTCTGCTCAAGGAACTGGGCAGCGACGCACCACTGGGCACGCTGGATGTCTCCTTCTACCGCGACGACTTCAGCCAGAACGGCCTGCACCCGCAAGTGCGTCCGTCCTCCCTGCCCTTCGAAATCGAAGGCCAGCATCTGGTATTGATCGACGACGTGCTGATGAGCGGACGCACCATCCGCGCCGCCCTGAACGAACTGTTCGACTATGGCCGCCCGGCCAGCGTGACCCTGGTGTGCATGCTCGATCTGGACGCTGGCGAGCTGCCGATCCGCCCGAACGTGGTCGGCGCAACGCTGTCGCTGGCCGCCCACGAGCGCGTAAAGCTGTCCGGCCCCGAGCCGTTGACGCTCGAACTGCAAGACCTGAATCCTTAATCCGCCCTATTGAGAGTCCCCTCGCGATGACGCCTCTAGATACCAAGCGCCCGCTGCAGCTCAATGATCAGGGCCAGCTGCGCCACTTCCTCTCGCTCGATGGCCTGCGCCGCGAGTTGCTGACGGAAATCCTCGACACCGCCGACTCGTTCCTTGAAGTCGGTGCCCGCGCAGTGAAGAAAGTTCCGTTGCTGCGCGGCAAGACCGTGTGCAACGTGTTCTTCGAAAACTCCACCCGCACCCGCACCACCTTCGAAATGGCAGCCCAGCGGCTGTCAGCGGACGTGATCACCCTGAACGTGTCGACGTCGTCGGCCAGTAAAGGTGAAACCCTGCTCGACACCCTGCGCAACCTCGAAGCCATGGCCGCCGACATGTTCGTCGTGCGCCACGGCGACTCCGGCGCCGCGCACTTCATCGCCGAGCATGTCTGCCCGCAAGTGGCGATCATCAACGGCGGCGACGGCCGTCACGCGCACCCGACGCAAGGCATGCTCGACATGCTCACCATCCGTCGGCACAAGGGCGGCTTCGAAAACCTCTCGGTGGCCATCGTCGGCGACATCCTGCACTCGCGGGTGGCGCGTTCGAACATGCTCGCCCTCAAGACCCTCGGCTGCCCGGACATCCGCGTGATCGCGCCCAAAACCCTGCTGCCGATCGGCATCGAGCAGTACGGCGTGAAGGTGTACACCGACATGACTGAAGGCCTTAAGGACGTTGACGTGGTGATCATGCTGCGCCTGCAACGTGAACGCATGTCCGGCGGCCTGCTGCCGAGCGAAGGCGAGTTCTATCGCCTGTTCGGCCTGACCACTGCACGTCTGGCCGGGGCCAAACCCGATTGCATCGTCATGCACCCGGGGCCGATCAACCGTGGGGTGGAGATCGAGTCGGCGGTGGCCGACGGCCCGCACTCGGTGATCCTCAACCAGGTGACCTACGGCATCGCGGTGCGTATGGCTGTGCTGTCGATGGCCATGAGCGGACAGACTGCGCAACGTCAATTCGAGCAGGAGAACGCCCAGTGAAGCTCAGCATTCTCGGCGCCCGCGTCATCGATCCAAGCAGTGGCCTGGATCAAATCACCGATATTCACGTTCAAGCCTGCAAGATCGTCGCCCTGGGCGCGGCGCCGGCCGGTTTCAACGCTGTCGAAACCATCGACGCCACAGGCCTTGTGGCCGCTCCGGGCCTGGTCGACTTGAACGTCGCCCTGCGCGAGCCGGGTTACAGCCGCAAAGGCAGCATCGCCAGCGAAACCCGCGCGGCGGCGGCCGGTGGCGTGACCAGCCTGTGCTGCCCGCCGAAAACCAAACCGGTGCTCGACACCTCTGCCGTGGCCGAGCTGATTCTCGACCGCGCCCGCGAGGCCGGCAACACCAAGGTCTTCCCGATTGGCGCGCTGAGCAAAGGCCTGGACGGCGAACAACTGGCCGAACTGATCGCCCTGCGTGACGCCGGTTGCGTCGCATTCGGCAATGGTCTGGAGAGTTTCCGCAACACCCGTACCCTGTGCCGGGCGCTGGAGTACGCCGCCACCTTCGACCTGACGGTGATCTTCAACTCGCAGGATCACGATCTGGCAGACGGGGGGCTGGCCCACGAAGGCCCAACCGCCAGCTTCCTTGGCCTGCCGGGCATTCCGGAAACCGCTGAAACCGTGGCCTTGGCCCGGGACCTGCTGCTGGTCGAGCAAACCGGGGTGCGCGCGCACTTCAGCCAGTTGACCAGCGCTCGCGGCGTCGCGCTGATCGCTCAGGCGCAGGCCCGTGGTTTGAAAGTGACGGCAGACGTGGCGTTGTATCAGCTGATTCTGACCGACGAAGCGCTGATCGACTTCAGCAGCCTCTATCACGTCCAGCCGCCGCTGCGCACCCGCGCCGACCGCGATGGCCTGCGTGAAGCCGTGAAGTCGGGTGTGGTGTCGGCGATTTCCAGCCATCACCAGCCCCACGAGCGTGACGCCAAACTGGCACCGTTCGGCGCGACCGAGCCGGGCATCAGCAGTGTTGAATTGCTGCTGCCTCTGGCGATGACGCTGGTTGAGGATGGCTTGCTCGATCTACCGACCCTGCTGGCACGCTTGAGCGCAGGCCCAGCGCAGGCGCTGCGCCTGCCAGCGGGCAAACTGGCGGTCGGCGGTGCGGCGGATATCGTGCTGTTCGATCCGAAAGCCTCGACCGTGGCCGGCGAAGGCTGGCTGTCGAAGGGCGAGAACTGCCCGTTCCTCGGTCACAGCTTGCCGGGTGTGGTTCGCTATACCTTGGTGGACGGACGGATCAGCCACCAGGCTTGATACCGGGCTGGCTCCCACACTGGATTGGTGTCGATCACAAATCCAGTGTGGGAGCGGTCTTGCTCGCGAAGGCTTACTGGAAGGCGCCGCGATTTTCGGCGTTACGCAGCGACACCTGATCATTGAGCGTCCAGAAGTCATACAGCACACCCACAAAGAACAACCCACCGGTCAGCAGGTACAGCAAGCCGCTGATCCACTTGCCCTGGTACATCCGGTGCACACCGAGCACGCCAAGGAACGTCAGCAGAATCCACGCCACGTTGTATTCGATCGGTCCTGCGGCAAATCGCAGATCCGCTTCGCGGTCCATCGCCGGGATCAGAAACACGTCGATCAGCCAACCGATCCCTAACAAACCGAAGGTGAAAAACCAGATCGTCCCGGTCACCGGTTTGCCGTAATAAAAGCGGTGAGCGCCGGTAAAACCGAAAATCCACAGCAGGTAGCCGATCACTTTGCTGTGGGTGTCTTTTTCCTTCACACGGGGTAACCGATAGCTGTTCATGAAGACCTCGTTGCACACGATAGATAAATATTCTTGAATTCTTTGTGACTTTTTTACAGGTGGCCGACGTATGGCAAATGTTAAGGTGACGTCCGTCAAACCCTTATAACACCGGACCTCTGTCAGACAATCGCGTCAATTTGCAGCTTATTTGGTTCCGTTGCCTCCCGATTGAATCGACCAACGGCCTCGGTAGGGACAAAAAAGCTGTTATAAAGTTGCGCGCTATCACCTAAGAGCCACGCCTAATGCGACCATTTTTCAAGACATGGCTAACTATTTGCCTATTAATGCCACTGGCCGCCCACGCCACCAATCGTGAGCAACGTCTTCCCAACGTTAACGGCTTTACCCCTAAATCCCATGCTTCTGCGCCATCGAGCAAAAGCAAACAGGTCAAACACACCGTCCTGAGCAGCAATGGCCACAGCAAGCTGCTTCCGCAGATGGCGAACAAAACCAGCAGCAACGTCCTCAGCCGTGCGGTGAACGTCCTCGGTACGCCTTACCGTTGGGGCGGCAGCAGCCCCAGTAAAGGCTTCGATTGCAGCGGCCTGGTGAAATACGCGTTCAACGACGCTACGTTCGACCTGCCACGCACCTCCAATGCCATGGCCAGCGGCCACGGCGTAAAAGTCGAGCGCAAGGATCTGAAGCCGGGCGATCTGATCTTCTTCAACATCAAGAGCCGTCGGGTCAATCACGTTGCAATCTACCTGGGCAACGACCGCTTCATCCACGCACCACGTCGTGGCAAAGCGGTGAGCATCGACACACTGAACAAACCGTACTGGCAGAAGCATTACGTCGTGGCCAAACGCGTATTGCCCAACGAGTCGAAGCAGATGCGCGTGGTTCAGCGCTGAGCTGACTGATCCAGAATCTGTTCAAGCAGTACTGGCCCCTTCGCGAGCAAGCCCGCTCCCACATTGGATCTGTGTCGTTCACAAATCAAAGGTGGGAGCGGGCTTGCTCGCGAAGGGTGCAATGGAAGCGACACAAGCGCCCGCTCAGAAATTATCCGGCGTACGCGCCTTATCCCGCGCATGCTCGCGACTGATCAAGCCTTTGGTCACCAGATCCTTCAGGCACATGTCCAGTGTCTGCATCCCCAACGACCCGCCGGTCTGAATCGCCGAATACATCTGCGCCACCTTGTCCTCCCGGATCAGGTTACGGATCGCCGACGTGCCCAGCATGATTTCGTGCGCCGCCACCCGTCCGCCGCCAACCTTCTTGATCAGCGTCTGCGAGACGACTGCCAGCAACGACTCTGACAGCATTGAACGCACCATCGATTTCTCGTCACCGGGAAACACGTCCACCACCCGATCGATGGTCTTGGCCGCCGAAGTGGTGTGCAGCGTGCCGAACACCAGATGCCCGGTTTCAGCCGCGGTCAGCGCCAGGCGAATGGTTTCCAGGTCGCGCATCTCGCCCACCAGGATCACATCCGGGTCTTCCCGCAACGCTGAACGCAACGCGGTGGCGAAACTGCGGGTATCGCGGTGGACTTCACGCTGATTGATCAGACATTTGCGCGATTCGTGAACGAATTCGATGGGATCTTCGATGGTCAGGATGTGGTGATGGCGATGGGTGTTGAGGTAATCGATCATCGCCGCCAGCGTGGTCGACTTGCCGGAACCGGTCGGCCCGGTGACCAGCACCAGCCCGCGTGGCGCATCGGTGATCTTGCGAAAGACGTCGCCCATGGCGAGGTCTTCCATGCTCAACACTTTCGAGGGAATGGTGCGAAACACCGCCCCGGCGCCACGGTTCTGGTTGAACGCATTGACCCGAAAGCGCGCCACGCCAGGGACCTCGAAGGAGAAATCCGTTTCCAGGTGTTTCTCGAAGTCGACCCGCTGGGTGTCGTTCATGATGTCGTAGATCAATTCGTGCACTTGCTTGTGATCCAGCGCGGGCAGATTGATCCGTCGCACATCGCCATCGACGCGGATCATCGGCGGCAGACCGGCCGACAGGTGCAGGTCGGACGCGCCCTGTTTGGCGCTGAAGGCCAGCAGTTCAGTGATATCCATAGCGCTCCTCAATTCCAGTAGAATGCCGCGAACCTTCAGACCGCTGGCACCTCTTGATGTCCACGATAGCAGACAACATCCAACTGGTTGGTTCGCGCATCCAGGCAGCGGTAAAAGCTGCAAAGCGCGATGAAAACAGCGTCCAACTGCTGGCGGTAAGCAAAACCAAACCCGCCCAGGCCCTGCGCGAAGGGCATGCCGCCGGCTTGCGTGACTTTGGCGAGAACTACCTGCAGGAAGCCTTGGGCAAACAGCTCGAACTGGCCGACCTGCCCTTGATCTGGCACTTCATCGGCCCCATTCAATCGAACAAGACTCGCGCCATCGCCGAGCATTTCGACTGGGTGCACTCCGTGGATCGCCTGAAAATCGCCCAACGCCTGTCCGAGCAGCGCCCGGCCGACCTGCCGCCGCTGAACATCTGCATTCAGGTCAACGTCAGCGGTGAAGCCAGCAAGTCCGGCTGCACCCCGGCCGACCTGCCGGCACTGGCCTTGGCCATCAGCGCCCTGCCGCGCCTGAAGCTGCGCGGACTGATGGCCATTCCCGAGCCAACCGAAGAGCGCGCCGAACAGGACGCCGCTTTTGCCGCCGTGCAACGTTTGCAGGAAAGCCTGAGTCTGCCGCTCGACACACTTTCGATGGGCATGAGCCACGATCTTGAGTCGGCTATCGCCCAAGGCGCCACCTGGGTTCGTATCGGTACGGCCCTGTTTGGCGCCCGAGATTATTCCCAATCCTGAACATTTCCAGATAAGGACCTGACATGAGCAACACACGCATTGCCTTTATCGGTGCCGGCAACATGGCCGCCAGCCTCATCGGCGGCCTGCGGGCCAAGGGTCTGGAAGCCACGCACATCCGCGCCAGCGATCCGGGTGAAGAAACCCGCGCCAAGGTCAGCGCCGCGCATGGCATCGAAACATTTGCCGACAACGCCCAAGCCATCGACGGCGTCGACGTCGTCGTTCTCGCGGTCAAGCCTCAGGCAATGAAAGCCGTCTGCGAAGCCATCCGCCCGAGCCTGAAACCCAATCAACTGGTGGTTTCGATTGCCGCTGGCATCACCTGCGCCAGCATGACCGCCTGGCTCGGCGAACAGCCGATTGTGCGCTGCATGCCGAACACCCCGGCGCTGTTGCGTCAGGGCGTCAGCGGTTTGTACGCCACCGACGCAGTGACCGCCGAGCAGCGTCAGCAAGCCGAAGAGCTACTGTCCGCCGTCGGCATGGCGCTGTGGCTGAACGAAGAACAACAACTGGATGCGGTCACTGCGGTGTCCGGTTCCGGCCCGGCGTATTTCTTCCTGCTGATCGAAGCGATGACCGCTGCTGGCGTCAAACTCGGCCTGCCAAAAGAAACCGCTGAACAACTGACCCTGCAAACCGCCCTGGGCGCCGCGCACATGGCCGCTTCCAGCGACGTTGATGCCGCCGAACTGCGCCGCCGCGTGACGTCGCCGGCCGGCACCACAGAAGCTGCAATCAAATCGTTCCAGGCCGGTGGTTTCGAAGCCCTGGTTGAAAAAGCACTCGGCGCCGCCGCGCACCGCTCGGCCGAAATGGCCGAACAACTGGGCAAATAAGGAGCCTTACATGATTGGATTGAACACCGCAGCGGTTTACGTGCTGCAAACCCTCGGCAGCCTGTACCTGCTGATCGTACTGCTGCGCTTCGTCCTGCAACTGGTGCGGGCGAATTTCTACAACCCGCTGTGCCAGTTCGTGGTCAAGGCCACCCAGCCATTGCTCAAGCCTCTGCGCCGAATCATCCCGAGCGTGTTCGGTCTCGACATGTCGTCGCTGGTGCTGGCGATTCTGGTGCAACTGGCGCTGATGGCGCTGACCCTGCTGCTGACTTACGGCACCACCGGCAACCCGCTGCAACTGTTCATTTGGTCGATCATTGGCGTGACCGCGCTGTTTCTGAAGATCTTCTTCTTCGCCCTGATCATCAGCGTGATCCTGTCGTGGGTCGCTCCGGGCAGCCACAACCCCGGTGCCGAACTGGTCAATCAGATCTGCGAACCGGCCCTGGCGCCGTTCCGTCGCCTCCTGCCAAGCATGGGTGGCCTGGACCTGTCGCCGATCTTCGCCTTCCTCGCGTTGAAACTGATCGACATGCTGGTGATCAACAACCTCGCGGCGATGACGATGATGCCGGAAATCCTGCGCCTGCTGATGTGAGCTGGTTTCGCTGGGACGGGGACGACCTGATCCTCGAATGTCATCTTCAACCGGCGGCCCGTAGCGATGATTTCGCCGGGCTGCATGGTGATCGTTTGAAGATCCGCCTGACCGCGCCGCCGGTCGAGGGCAAGGCCAATGCCTACCTGATGGGTTTTCTGGCCAAGGCTTTTGGGGTTTCCAAGAGCCAGGTCAGTTTGCTCAGTGGTGAGCTGAATCGGCAGAAGCGGGTGAAGATCTGCTCGCCGAAGAAGTTGCCGGATTTGCCGGGGCTCTGCCGCCCCTGATCGTTGCTTGCCGCTAACCCCAGCGGTCTTTAGACTTACGCCTCATTTCAACGAGAGCAGGGTCGATGCCAACTGCCTTCCCCCCCGATTCTGTTGGTCTGGTGACGCCGCACACGGCGCACTTCAGCGAACCTCTGGCTTTGGCCTGTGGCCGTTCGCTGGCGGCCTATGACCTGATCTACGAAACCTACGGCACGCTGAACGCGCAGGCGAGCAACGCTGTACTGATCTGCCATGCCTTGTCCGGCCATCATCATGCTGCCGGCTATCACAGCCCAGACGACCGCAAGCCCGGCTGGTGGGACAGCTGCATCGGCCCCGGCAAACCGATCGACACCCACAAGTTCTTCGTGGTCAGCCTGAACAACCTCGGCGGCTGCAACGGCTCCACCGGCCCGAGCAGCCTCAACCCGGAAACCGGCAAGCCATTTGGCGCCGATTTCCCGGTGCTGACCGTCGAAGACTGGGTACACAGCCAGGCGCGTCTGGCCGACCTGCTGGGCATCGGCCAATGGGCAGCGGTGATCGGCGGTAGCCTGGGCGGCATGCAAGCGTTGCAATGGACCATCACCTACCCCGATCGCGTACGCCATTGCCTGGCCATCGCTTCGGCCCCCAAGCTGTCGGCGCAAAACATCGCCTTCAACGAAGTGGCGCGCCAGGCGATCCTCACCGACCCGGAATTTCACGGCGGTTCGTTCCAGGAAGCGGGTGTGATCCCCAAGCGCGGGCTGATGCTGGCGCGGATGGTCGGGCACATCACCTACCTGTCCGACGACTCCATGGGCGAGAAATTCGGCCGCGGCCTGAAGAGCGAGAAGCTCAACTACGACTTCCACAGTGTCGAGTTCCAGGTCGAAAGCTATTTACGCTATCAGGGCGAAGAGTTCTCCGGACGTTTCGACGCCAACACCTATCTGCTGATGACCAAGGCGCTGGACTACTTCGATCCGGCGGCGAACTTCGACGATAACCTGGCGAAAACCTTCGAGAACGCCACGGCCAAGTTCTGCGTGATGTCGTTCACCACCGACTGGCGCTTCTCCCCGGCCCGTTCGCGGGAACTGGTGGATGCCCTGATGGCGGCGCGCAAAGACGTCAGCTACCTGGAAATCGACGCGCCACAGGGCCACGACGCCTTCCTGATTCCGATCCCCCGCTACTTGCAGGCGTTCGGCAATTACATGAACCGAATCACGCTGTGAGAAAGCCATGAGAGCTGATCTGGAAATCATCCAGGAATGGATCCCCGCTGGCAGCCGCGTCCTCGACCTCGGGTGCGGTAACGGCGAGTTGCTGAGTTGGCTGCGCGACCATAAACAGGTCACCGGTTATGGCCTGGAAAACGACGCCAACAACATCGCCGAGTGTGTGGCCAAAGGCGTCAACGTCATCGAGCAGGATCTGGACAAGGGGCTGGGCAACTTCGCCAGCAACAGCTTCGACATCGTGGTGATGACCCAGGCCCTGCAGGCGGTGCATTACCCGGACAAGATCCTCGACGAAATGCTGCGTGTCGGTCGTCAGTGCATCATTACGTTCCCGAACTTCGGCCACTGGCGCTGCCGCTGGTACCTGGCGAGCAAGGGCCGCATGCCGGTTTCCGAGTTTCTTCCTTATACCTGGTACAACACGCCGAACATCCACTTCTGCACCTTTGAAGACTTTGAAGAACTTTGTCGCGAACGTGACGCGAAGGTCATTGATCGGCTTGCCGTAGATCAACAGCACCGCCACGGGTGGGCCAGTAAGCTATGGCCTAATCTGTTAGGTGAAATTGGTATCTACCGCGTCAGCAGCCCCGTGCTGGCTGACCACAAGGTCGCGGTCTGAGCCACGACAATCCGAGGAGAACGATCATGGGCCGTTTAGCGCTGTTGTTATTCACTGCCTGCCTGAGCGCCACCGCGATGGCTGCCGATGCCATCAAGAGTGAGCGCAAGGAAGTGTTCGGTGATGTCACCGTGCATTACAACACCTTCAACTCCACCTTCCTGACGCCAGACATCGCCAAGGCTGCCGAACTGATCCGCAGCAAGAACCAGGGCGTGATCAATGTCTCGGTGATCAAGGACGGCAAACCACTGAGCGCCAGCGTCACCGGCACGGTCAAAGACCTGACCAGCCAGAGCGTGCCGCTGAATTTCAAGCAAGTCACCGAACAGGGCGCGATCTACTACATCGCCCAATACCCGGTACCTCAGCAAGAAACCCGCACCTTTGAAATCAAGGTGCAGACCGGTGACAAGATCGACACCATCAATTTCAACCAAGAACTTTTTCCCGGCGAATGATGAACCTCAAGCAACTCGTACTGGCCAGCCATAACGCCGGCAAACTCAAGGAACTCCAGGCCATGCTCGGCGAATCGGTGCAACTGCGCTCGATCGGCGAGTGGAGCACGGTTGAGCCGGAGGAAACCGGCCTGTCGTTCGTCGAGAACGCGATCCTCAAGGCGCGCAATGCTGCACGCATTTCCGGCCTGCCGGCGCTGGCCGACGATTCCGGTCTGGCGGTGGATTTCCTCGGCGGTGCGCCGGGCATCTACTCGGCGCGCTATGCCGACGGCAAGGGCGATGCGGCGAACAACGCCAAATTGCTCGACGCCCTCAAAGACGTACCTGAAGCCGAACGCGGCGCGCAATTCGTCTGCGTCCTGGCGCTCGTGCGTCACGCCGATGATCCGTTGCCGATCCTCTGCGAAGGGCTGTGGCACGGGCGCATGCTGACCGCCGCCAGCGGCGAGCACGGTTTCGGCTACGACCCGCTGTTCTGGGTGCCGGAGCGCGATTGCTCAAGCGCCGAACTGACCCCTGCCGACAAGAACCAGATCAGCCACCGCGCCCGTGCAATGGATCTGCTGCGCCAGCGTCTGGGCCTGAAATGACCGACACCCCCTCTGCGTCGTCGCTGATCATCGGCGGCGGCGCCTCTTCGCCTCGGGCACCGCTACCCACGCTGCCGCCCTTGGCGCTGTACATCCACATTCCGTGGTGTGTGCGCAAATGCCCGTATTGCGATTTCAACTCGCACACCGCCAGCCCAGTGCTGCCGGAGCAGGAATACGTCGACGCGTTGCTGGCCGATCTCGATGAGGATCTGCACGCCGTTTACGGTCGTGAGTTGAGTTCGATTTTCTTCGGTGGTGGCACTCCCAGCCTGTTCAGTGCCGACGCCCTCGGCCGTTTGCTGGAAGGCGTCGAGCAGCGCATTGCGTTCGCCGCCGACATCGAAATCACTCTGGAAGCCAATCCCGGGACGTTCGAGCAAGAGAAGTTCGTTGCGTATCGCAAGCTGGGGATCAATCGCCTGTCGATCGGCATTCAGAGCTTCCAGCAGGAAAAACTCAAGGCCTTGGGCCGCATCCACAACGGCGATGAAGCCGTGCGCGCGGCAGGCATGGCGCGGCAGGCGGGTTTCGATAACTTCAACCTCGACTTGATGCACGGCTTGCCGGATCAGTCGCTGGACGATGCCTTGAGCGATCTGCGCCAGGCCATTGAACTCAAGCCCACGCACATTTCCTGGTATCAACTGACGCTGGAACCGAACACGGTGTTCTGGAACCAGCCGCCTGTGCTGCCGGAAGACGACACGCTGTGGGACATTCAAGAAGCCGGGCAAGCGCTGCTGGCCGAACACGGTTACGCGCAATACGAAGTCTCGGCCTATGCCCTGCCCGGTCGCCCGGCGCGGCACAACCTCAATTACTGGAGTTTCGGTGACTTCATCGGCATCGGCGCCGGCGCCCACGGCAAACTCAGCCACCCGGACGGGCGCATCGTGCGCACCTGGAAGACGCGCCTGCCGAAGGACTACCTCAACCCGGCGAAAAATTTTCAGGCTGGCGAAAAGGCACTGACCAATGATGAAATGCCGTTCGAATTTCTGATGAACGCTCTGCGCCTCACTGCGGGTGTGGAATCGCGCCTGTACCCGCAGCGCACGGGGCTGTCGCTGGAAAGCCTCGCCGAAGGCCGGGCGGCGGCAGAACAAAGCGGTCTGTTGCAGGTCGAACCGTCACGCCTGGCGGCCACCGAGCGCGGACAACTGTTTCTAAACGATTTGCTGCAACAATTTCTGAACTGACTTCAGCCCAAAGGGAAAACGCATGGATTTGATACTCGACCTGCTCGCCACCGTCTCCCGCTGGAGCCGCAGCAACCTCTCGGAAATCGCCCTGGCCCTGGTGGGTTGCCTGCTGGTGCTGTTCGGCGCCGACTTCAAAGGCTGGGTCGAACAACGCCTGGGCAGCATCGCCGGCGCCCTGCGCGTGCCGCTGATGGCCCTGCTGTGCATGATCGGCAGCGGTGCCGCACTGATCTACGCCACGCCCTGGGTGATCAAGGGGTTGAGCCAGTTCAACAACTACAGCCTGGCGCCGGTACTGTTGGTGGTGCTGGTGCTGATCGGCGTAGTCGCCGACCGCCGCTGATTTTCAACACACACAAAACAACTGTGGGAGCGGGCTTGCTCGCGAAGACGTTAGATCAATCGACATTGATATCGACTGTTACGGCACCTTCGCGAGCAAGCCCGCTCCCACATTGGGTATTGCGTGATGGTTAAGCGAGTTTTTCGAACTTCAGGTCCCACACGCCATGGCCAAGACGTTCGCCGCGGCGTTCGAACTTGGTGATCGGGCGTTCGGCCGGGCGTGGCACGCACTTGCCGTCTTCAGCGAGGTTGCGATAGCCCGGGGCGACGTTCATCACTTCCAGCATGTATTCGGCGTACGGTTCCCAGTCGGTGGCCATGTGCAGAATGCCGCCGACCTTCAACTTGCTGCGTACCAGTTCAGCGAACGACGCCTGAACGATACGACGCTTGTGGTGACGGCTCTTGTGCCACGGGTCCGGGAAGAACAGCATCAGGCGATCGAGGCTGTTGTCGGCGATGCAGCGGTTGAGCACTTCGATCGCGTCGCAATCGTAGACGCGCAGGTTGGTCAGGCCCTGGGTCAGCACGCCATTGAGCAGCGCGCCGACACCCGGACGGTGAACTTCAACGCCGATGAAATCTTGCTCCGGTGCAGCCGCCGCCATTTCGAGCAGCGAGTGGCCCATGCCGAAACCGATCTCCAGCGAGCGCGGTGCCGAACGGCCGAACACTTGATCGTAATCCACCGGCGCGTCGGCCAGCGGCAGCACGTAAAGCGGCGCGCCCTGATCCAGACCGCGTTGCTGGCCTTCGGTCATGCGCCCGGCGCGCATCACGAAGCTCTTGATGCGGCGGTGTTGGCGCTCGTCGCCTTCTTCCGTCTGGATAGGCGTGTCGTTCGATTCAGTCATCAATGGCTCTTACTTGATCAGACCATCCAGCGGCGAAGAGGCGCTGGCATAGAGTTTTTTCGGCATACGGCCAGCGAGGTAGGCCAGACGGCCTGCAACGATGGCGTGTTTCATGGCTTGGGCCATCATCACCGGCTGCTGGGCGTGGGCGATGGCCGAGTTCATCAGTACGGCGTCGCAGCCCAGCTCCATGGCGATAGTGGCGTCGGAAGCGGTACCGACACCGGCATCGACCAACACAGGGATTTTCGCTTCTTCGAGGATGATCTGCAGGTTGTAAGGGTTGCAGATCCCCAGACCGGAACCAATCAGACCGGCCAGCGGCATGACCGCGATGCAGCCGATTTCCGCCAGTTGGCGGGCGATGATCGGGTCATCGCTGGTGTACACCATCACGTCGAAGCCTTCCTTGACCAGCGTTTCGGCGGCCTTGAGGGTTTCGATCACATTGGGGAACAGCGTCTTCTGGTCGGCCAGCACTTCCAGCTTCACCAGATTGTGGCCATCGAGCAGCTCGCGGGCCAGGCGGCAAGTACGCACGGCTTCTATCGCGTCGTAGCAACCGGCGGTGTTCGGCAGGAAGGTGTAGCGATCCGGCGACAGCACGTCGAGCAGGTTCGGCTCGCCTTCGATCTGCCCGAGGTTGGTACGGCGCACAGCGAAGGTGACGATCTCGGCACCCGAGGCTTCGATGGCCTGGCGGGTTTCGTCCATGTCACGGTACTTGCCGGTACCCACCAGCAAGCGCGACTGGTAAGTACGACCGGCCAGAACAAAAGGCTTGTCGCTGCGAACGATGCTCATTGGGAATCCTCTTTAGGGGTGAGGGTCTTGCAGAATTCTGTGGCCTTGCGAACCGGACGATTAGCCGCCGCCGATAGCGTGCACAACTTCGACGTTATCGCCGTCGTTGAGCGTGGTGTCGGCATGCTGGCTGCGCGGGACGATATCCAGATTGAGTTCGACTGCTACTCGACGCCCGGTCAGTTCCAGACGAGTGATCAGGGCCGCAACGGTCTCGCCGTCGGGCAGTTCAAGGGATTCGCCGTTCAACTGAATGCGCATGCGTAACGCCGCCATCATTTTTAGGGGCTGGCATTCTAGCCCGATCATGACCTAAAGGTCAGCACCAAGCGTCAAGCGGTTGGTTGCAAGCGCCAGGCGGCGAGGCCCAGGCATACCCAACCGACCAGAAACGCCAGGCCACCAAATGGGGTGATGATGCCGAGCTTGCTGATGCCGGTGGTGGTCAGCACGTACAGACTGCCGGAGAACAACACGATACCGACAGCGAACGAAACGCCAGCCCAGGTCACCAGCCGCCCCTGAATCTGCGTGGCCAGCAGCGCCACACCAAACAGCGCCAAGGTGTGCAGCAGTTGGTAGGTCACGCCCGTGTGGAAAATCGCAAGGTACTCGGGCGTCAGGCGGCTTTTCAGGCCATGAGCGGCGAACGCGCCCAAGGCTACGCCAGTAAAACCAAAGAAAGCGGCCAGCATCAGAAAGCCACGCAACATTGGGAACTCCATTCAGACTCGATCGGCAGGGTCTGTATAATGGCCCGCTCCACCGGTTCGGCCAAGCCATCTCTATGCTGCGTTCTATTTTCCGTCGTCTCACGAAGGCCCTGCTCTGGTTCGCCAGCGGCAGCGTCTTGCTGGTGCTGGTGTTTCGTTTCGTACCGCCGCCGGGTACGGCATTGATGGTCGAACGCAAGATTGAATCGTGGGTCGATGGTGAGCCGATTGACCTGCAGCGCACGTGGAAGCCGTGGAACGAAATCTCCGACGATCTCAAAGTGGCAGTCATGGCCGGTGAGGATCAGAAATTTCCCGAGCATTGGGGTTTTGACTTTGGCGCCATTCAGGCAGCGCTGGCCCATAACGAACTCGGCGGCTCGATCCGTGGCGCAAGTACCTTGAGCCAGCAAGTCTCGAAAAACCTGTTTCTGTGGTCCGGCCGCAGCTATCTGCGTAAAGGCCTGGAAGCGTGGTTTACCGCGCTGATCGAGGTGTTCTGGCCCAAGCAGCGAATTCTTGAGGTGTATCTGAACAGCGCCGAGTGGGATGACGGGGTGTTTGGCGCCGAAGCGGCGGCCCGGCATCACTTTGGTGTGAGCGCCAGGTCGCTGTCCCGCCAGCAGGCGAGTTATCTGGCAGCCGTATTGCCGAACCCACGGGTTTGGAGCGCAAGCCATCCGACCGCGTATGTCTCGCGGCGAGCGGGATGGATTCGCCAGCAGATGAGGCAACTGGGCGGGACGAGCTATCTGCTCGGGCTCAATGATTCGCGTCGGGCGCCTTGGTCCGAATGACAAAACGTCGTCTTAGCGCCCTGAAGGCCCCTGTGGGAGCCAGGCTTGCCCGCGAAGGCGTGGAGTCAGACAACATCTATGTTCAATGATCTACCGCTTTCGCTCCCACATTTGGTTTGCACTGAACCATAAAAAACGCCCCGATCATTACTGATCGGGGCGTTTTTTATTGCCTGTAGGGCGGTTACGCGGCAATCGACAACTTGAGCTTGTTCATCGCGCTCTTTTCGAGCTGACGGATACGCTCGGCCGACACATTGTACTTCTGCGCCAGGTCGTGCAGCGTGGCCTTCTCTTCTGCCAGCCAGCGCTGGTAGAGGATGTCACGGCTACGCTCGTCCAGCACTTCCAGTGCTTCGTGCAGGTTGTGGTTGGAGTTGTCACTCCAGTCGGCATCTTCCAGTTGACGCGCCGGGTCGTACCGGTGGTCTTCCAGATAGTTGGCTGGCGACTGGAAGGCGCTGTCATCGTCGGCTTCGGCAGCCGGGTCGAAGGCCATGTCATGGCCGGTCAGGCGACTTTCCATCTCTCGCACTTCCCGCGGCTCGACGCCGAGGCTTTCCGCCACACGGTGGACTTCCTCGTTGTTCAGCCACGCCAGACGTTTCTTCTGGCTGCGCAGGTTGAAGAACAGTTTGCGCTGGGCCTTGGTGGTCGCGACTTTCACAATGCGCCAGTTGCGCAGGATGAACTCGTGAATTTCCGCCTTGATCCAGTGCACAGCGAACGACACCAGGCGCACACCCATTTCCGGGTTGAAACGTTTTACGGCCTTCATCAGGCCGACGTTACCTTCCTGGATCAGGTCAGCCTGAGCCAGACCGTAGCCGGAATAGCTACGGGCAATGTGTACGACAAAACGCAGGTGGGCGAGCACCATCTGCCGAGCCGCCCCCAAATCCTGCTCATAGTAGAGACTCTCGGCCAGTTCACGCTCCTGCTCCGGCGTCAGCAATGGAATGCTGTTGACGGTGTGCACATAGGCTTCCAGGTTCGCACCCGGAACCAACGCGTACGCAGGTTGCAAAGAATTGGTCATACGAAAAAACCTCCGGCTTACATACTTGTGCCTTTCAGCACTGCGAAAAATTGACCGGGAACTCAGGTACAAGTTCCCAAAAAAACCGTAAGGCCAATCACGCGCAAAAAGATTCTACTTCGGCGCCAGCTCCCTGAGATGGCGTGCTACTGCAATCCATGCACCGATATAACCCAACAGCACCGCGCCAAGCAAGAGCGACAGACCGTCGGCAACTGGCACTCCGGCCAGTGCGAAATCACTGCCGTACAAGCCGGCCAGTCCAACCACCGCATCGTTCAGCCAGTTCAGGCCGAACGCCAATACTCCCCAGGACAACAGCCCCGCACCGAAGCCATACAGCGCGCCCATATAAAGGAAAGGACGGCGCACATAGCTGTCAGTGCCGCCGACGAGTTTAATCACTTCTATCTCGGTGCGGCGGTTTTCAATATGAAGACGAATGGTATTGCCTATCACCAAAAGTAATGCAGACACCAAAAGCACCGTCAGGCCGAAGACAAAACGATCACCGAGCTTGAGGATGGCGGCCAGACGCTCGACCCAGACTAGATCAAGTTGCGCCTGTTGTACCTTGGGCAGTTCGGAAAGTTTTTGTCTTAATGCTTCCAGCGTCGCTTTATCGACCTCGTCCGGCGTCACCAGCACTACGCCCGGGAGCGGGTTTTCGGGCAGCTCACGCAGGGCTTCGCCCAATCCCGACTGCTGCTGGAACTCTTCCAGCGCCTGGTCACGGCCAACATATTCAGCATCAGCTACACCGGGCATGGCTTTGATCTGCTCGCGCAGCGACTCGCCCTGCTCTGGGCTGGCATCGAGTTGCAGGTACAGCGAGATCTGCGCCGCACGCTGCCACGAACCGCCAAGACGCTCGACGTTGTTGAGCAACAACGACAAGCCCATCGGCAAGCTCAGCGCCACGGCCATCACCATGCAGGTGAAGAAACTGCCGATCGGCTGCTTGCCCAGACGACGCAAACTGTCGAGCAGACTGGCACGGTGGCTTTCGACCCAGGCGCGAAACAGCGTGGCGAAGTCCGGGCCGTCGTCATCGTCGTGCTTTTTCTTTTTTGGCGGTTGTGGATCGGCGGCTTTCGGGGCCACGCGCTCGGAAACCTTCGGACTGCGTGTCGCACTCATACGCCGGCCTCCCCGTCGCCGATCAATCGGCCGCGTTGCAAGGTCAGCATGCGATGACGCATGCGCGCAATCAGCGCCAGGTCGTGACTGGCGATCAGCACGCTGGTGCCCAGTCGGTTGATGTCTTCAAACACCCCCATGATCTCGGCCGCCAGACGCGGGTCGAGGTTACCGGTCGGTTCGTCCGCCAGCAGTAACGCTGGGCGGTGAACGATGGCGCGGGCGATGCCGACGCGCTGTTGCTGACCGGTGGACAGGTCGCCCGGGTACAGATCGGTTTTATCCGACAGCGCCACACGCTCCAGCGCCGAGTCGACCCGCTTGGCGATTTCGGCCTTGGACAGGCCGAGAATCTGCAGTGGCAACGCGACATTGTTGAAAACGGTGCGGTCGAACAGCAACTGGTGGTTCTGGAACACCACACCAATCTGCCGGCGCAGAAACGGAATCTGCGCGTTGCTGATGGTGCTCAGATCTTGCCCGGCCAGCAGCAGTTTGCCGCTGGTCGGACGCTCCATCGCCAGCAACAGGCGCAACAAGGTGGATTTACCCGCACCGGAATGGCCGGTGACAAACAAGAACTCGCCACGACGGACTCGAAAGCTCAGCTCATGCAAGCCGACGTGACCGTTCGGGTAGCGTTTACCGACCTGTTCGAAACGAATCATGAACGCTCCCGCTCGGCAAACAGCGCCTGGACAAAGGGTTCGGCTTCAAAGGTACGCAAATCGTCGATGCCTTCACCGACGCCAATGTAGCGGATCGGCAGACCAAACTGCTTGGCCAGGGCAAAAATCACCCCACCCTTGGCGGTGCCGTCGAGCTTGGTCAGCGCCAGGCCGGTCAGTGCGACGGTCTGGTTGAATTGCTTGGCCTGGTTGATGGCGTTCTGGCCGGTACCGGCGTCGAGCACCAGCAGCACTTCGTGCGGGGCGTCGGCGTCGAGTTTGCCAATGACGCGGCGAACCTTTTTCAGCTCTTCCATCAGGTTGTCTTTGGTGTGCAGACGACCGGCGGTATCAGCGATCAACACGTCGATACCACGGGCCTTGGCGGCCTGCACGGCGTCGAAGATCACCGAGGCCGAGTCGGCGCCGGTGTGCTGAGCGATCACCGGGATCTTGTTGCGCTCGCCCCAGACCTGCAATTGCTCCACGGCCGCGGCGCGGAAGGTGTCACCGGCGGCGAGCATGACTTTCTTGCCTTCCAGTTGCAGTTTTTTCGCCAGTTTGCCAATGGTGGTGGTTTTGCCGGCGCCGTTGACGCCCACCACCAGAATCACGAACGGCTTGTTCTGCGAAACGATTTTCAAGGGTTGCTCAACTGGCTTGAGCATAGCGGCCAGTTCAGCCTGCAAGGATTTGTACAGTGCGTCAGCGTCAGCCAGCTCTTTACGGGCGACCTTCTGGGTCAGGCGTTGAATGATCTGCGTGGTGGCTTCGACACCAACGTCGGCCGTCAGCAGACGGGTTTCGAGGTCGTCGAGCAGCTCGTCATCGATGGTCTTCCTGCCGAGAAACAGGCTGGCCATGCCCTCGCCGATGCTGGCGCTGGTCTTCGACAAGCCTTGTTTGAGACGGGCGAAGAAGCCGGCTTTGGTTTCTTCGGTGCGCGGGGCTTCGGCCGACACTGGCGCGGGCGCAGCGTCCGCCGCAACGATTGGCGCGGCAACACCTGGCGCGGGTTTTGGCTCTGGTTGCTGGACGACTGGAGCAACTGGCTCAACAACCACGGGCGCAACAGGCTCAGGAACAACCGGCGCAGGCTCGACAACCGGCTCAACCACAGGCGCCGGAGCCACCTCGGCAACGAACGCGGCTGGCGCTGGAATGGGCGGCGTGACGTGAGGGGCGGCTTCTTCCACCAGCGCCACCGGCTCTTCGGCCACTGGCAAGGTGAGCCACGGCTCTGCAACCGGGGTCAGCGGCAACTCGGCAACCACCTCCGGCGCCGGCTCTGGCTCGGCCGCCGGTTGTAACACTGGCTCGGCAATCGGCAGAATGGTCGGCGCCGGCTCTTCTTCTATTACAGGAGCGGGTGCGTTGACCGGTTCAGGAATCGCGGGCGGCTGTTCGACGACGGGTTCCTGCGGTTTTTTACGCAGCCATCCGAACAGGCTTTTCTTCTCGCCAGCCGCAGCTGGGGTCTTCTTGTCGTCGTTGGAACCAAACATGGAGGACGGCTATCTCACAGTAGCGACGCGCCATAAGGGCGCCCCGGCAAATAAATATTCGATGCAGAACAGACTGTGTTTCACCCAGCTTGTTCACGCGCAACATTTTGTCGAGGCACCAGCGGCACCCCAAAGAATCGTATTAACGAAGGACTAAACCGGCAAAATCGGCGAAAAAGCGTAGTTTAGTCGATACACCGCAGCTTTCTGCCGCAAACCCATGCAGCCGGATCAGGCCTGAAAACCTGATAGGCGTGGTCGCCGGTAAAACGGATCAGTATCCTAGCACCTCCTCGCCCGCCTAGGCTAAGACCAAGCGGGCAGCCCAACAGGTTAAAAAACGAATGAATGCTCTAGCCCGCCGCGCTGCTGGCCTGCTGCTCAGCACAGTCTGCCTGCCTCTTTCGGCCCTGGCGGCCGACCCGCAACCGACCCACGAATTCACCCTCGACAACGGCCTCAAGGTCGTCGTTCGCGAAGACCATCGCGCGCCAGTAGTGGTCTCGCAGGTCTGGTACAAGGTCGGTTCCAGCTACGAAACCCCGGGCCAGACCGGTCTGTCCCACGCCCTTGAGCACATGATGTTCAAGGGCAGTGAGAAAGTCGGCCCCGGCGAAGCCTCGCTGATCCTGCGCGACCTCGGCGCCGAAGAGAACGCGTTCACCAGCGACGACTTCACCGCTTATTACCAAGTGCTGGCCCGCGATCGTCTGGGCGTCGCCTTTGAGCTGGAAGCTGACCGCATGGCCAACTTGCGCCTGCCGGCCGACGAGTTCGCCAAGGAAATCGAAGTCATCAAGGAGGAGCGCCGCCTGCGCACCGATGACAAGCCGATGTCCAAGGCTTACGAGCGCTACAAGGCGATGGCTTACCCGGCCAGCGGTTATCACACGCCGACCATCGGCTGGATGGCTGATCTGGACCGGATGAAGGTCGAAGAGCTGCGTCACTGGTATCAATCCTGGTACGTGCCGAACAACGCCACGCTGGTGGTGGTCGGTGACGTCACCCCTGACGAAGTGAAAACCCTCGCCCAGCGCTACTTCGGGCCAATCGCCAGGCGCGACGTGCCACCGGCGAAAAAACCGCTGGAACTGGCAGAACCCGGCGAACGCCAGATCACCCTGCATGTGCAGACCCAACTGCCTAGCCTGATGCTCGGCTTCAACGTGCCAAGCATCGCCACGACTGAAGACAAACGCTCGGTCAATGCCCTGCGCCTGATCTCGGCGCTGCTTGACGGCGGTTACAGTGGGCGCATTCCAACGCAACTGGAGCGTGGCGAAGAATTGGTGTCCGGCGGGTCGTCGAGCTACGACGCCTACACCCGTGGCGACAGCCTGTTCACCCTGTCGGCCACGCCGAACACCCAGAAGAAAAAAACCATCGCCCAAGCCGAGGCCGGTCTCTGGAAACTGCTGGAACAACTGAAAACCACCGCGCCGACCGTCGAAGAACTGGAACGCGTACGTGCGCAAGTGATTGCCGGTCTGGTCTACGAGCGGGATTCGATCACCAGCCAGGCCACCGCCATCGGCCAGCTTGAGACGGTCGGTCTGTCGTGGAAACTGATGGACACTGAACTCGCCGACCTGGAAAGCGTGACCCCGCAAGACATCCAGAACGCCGCCAAGCTGTATTTCACCCGCGAACGTCTCAGCGTCGCCCACGTCCTGCCTCTGGAGACGACTCATGAGTGAGCGTAAACCCCCACGCCTGTTGCTCGGTCTGATCGCCATCGCGGTAATCGGCTCTGCGGCGTTTGTCCTGACGCCCGGCGCTAAAACCGACGCCAGCGAAGCGCTGGACAAGGCCAGGACCAGCCAAAAGCTGCAATCGCTGACCGAACTCGACGGCAAAGCCCCGGCCAGCCGCAAACTCGACGTGCAAACCTGGAACACTGCCGAAGGTGCCAAGGTTCTGTTCGTCGAGGCGCATGAACTGCCGATGTTCGACATGCGCCTGATCTTCGCCGCTGGCAGCAGCCAGGACGGCAACACACCGGGTTTGGCGGTGCTGACCAACGCCATGCTCAACGAAGGTGTCGCCGGCAAGGACGTCGGCGCCATTGCGCAAGGCTTTGAAGGGCTGGGGGCTGATTTCGGCAACGGCGCCTTCAAGGACATGGCGCTGGCCTCGCTGCGCAGCCTGAGTGCTGCCGACAAGCGCGAGCCGGCCCTGAAGCTGTTCTCGCAAGTGGTGGGCAAGCCGACCTTCCCTGCCGACTCGTTCGCGCGCATCAAAAACCAGATGCTGGCCGGTTTCGAGTACCAGAAACAGAACCCCGGCAAACTCGCCAGCCTGGAACTGATGAAGCGTCTATACGGCGATCACCCGTACGCTCATTCGAGCGACGGCAATGCGCAGAGCGTCCCGCAGATCACCCTCGCGCAATTGCGTGAATTCCATGCCAAGGCCTACGCCGCTGGCAACGTGGTGATCGCGCTGGTCGGGGACTTGTCCCGCGCTGACGCCGAGGCCATTGCCAATCAGGTTAGCGCCGCCCTGCCCAAAGGCCCGGCGCTGGCGAAAATCGCTCAGCCGCAGGAACCGAAGGCCAGCATCAGCCACATCGAGTTCCCGTCCAAACAAACCAACCTGATGCTCGCGCAACTGGGCATCGACCGTGACGATCCGGACTACGCGGCGCTGTCGATGGGCAATCAGATCCTCGGTGGGGGTGGTTTCGGTACTCGATTGATGAGTGAAGTCCGCGAGAAACGTGGCCTGACTTATGGCGTCTACTCGGGTTTCAGCCCGATGCAGGCCCGTGGCCCGTTCATGATCAACCTGCAGACCCGCGCAGAAATGAGCGAGGGCACCCTGAAACTGGTGCAGGACGTCCTCGCCGACTATCTGAAAACCGGCCCGACCCAGAAAGAGCTCGACGACGCCAAACGCGAACTGGCCGGCAGCTTCCCGCTGTCTACCGCGAGCAATGCCGATATCGTCGGCCAACTTGGCGCGATGGGCTTCTATAATCTGCCGCTGAGCTATCTGGACGACTTCATGCGTCAGTCGCAGAGCCTGACGGTGGAGCAAGTGCGCGACGCCCTGAACAAACACCTGAGCACGGATAAAATGGTCATCGTCACCGCTGGCCCGACCGTGCCGCAAAAGCCGTTACCGGCCCCTTCTGATAAACCTGCCGAGCAACCGCTCGGGGTTCCGGAGCATTAATGGCGACTCGAGCACCTAAAAAACCCGCCCACAACGTCCACAACGGCGTGAACCAGCTACGCATCATTGGCGGCCAGTGGCGCAGCCGCAAGCTGAGCTTTCCCGACGCGCCAGGCCTGCGCCCGACGCCGGATCGCGTGCGTGAAACGCTGTTCAACTGGCTGGCGCCCTATGTGGAGGGGGCCAAGGTCCTCGACCCGTTCGCCGGCAGTGGTGCGCTGTTTCTCGAAGCCCTGTCCCGTGGCGCCGCCATGGGGCAGGCGCTGGATGCGAGCAATATCGCGGTATCCAGCCTCAAGGAACACCTCGGCACCCTGCGCTGCACCAACGGACAGGTGCAGACGGCCGACGCCCTGCGTTATCTGGAAACCCAGACCGCCAGCGCTTTCGACCTGGTATTCCTCGACCCGCCGTTCAATCAGAACCTGCTGCCCGCCGTCTGCACGCTGCTGGAAGAGCGTCAGTGGCTGGCCGACGACGCCTGGGTGTACACCGAAAGCGAAACGGCGCCGTCGACCCTCGGCCTGCCGGCCAACTGGCGTCTGCACCGCGAGCAGAAATCCGGCCGTGTCTATTACGCGCTGTGGCAACGCAGCGCCTGATCACAAGCAACATGCGTTAGCTGATCTGCGATAAATAGATACCGCACAGCCCCCTCCGAATCTCGCCACAGTGGTTGCCGCAATCTGCGTTAACCACTGAGGACGATTCACGTATGGACACATTTTGCAGCCGGATGCTGCTCTTTCTTTGCCTGGCGCCCCTGATGTCCCTGGCCGCCCCGCCCCCACCGACTCACCACTTCACTCTGGACAATGGCCTTAAGGTGCTCGTGCGCGAAGATCATCGCGCGCCGCTGGTGACCTCACAACTCTGGTTCAAGGTCGGTTCCGCCGACGAAGCACCGGGCCAGAGCGGGCTCTCCCACACGCTCGAACACATGCTCTACAAAGGCAGCAGCAAGACTTGCGCCGGCGAGGCCACGGCGATTCTGCAATCGCTCGGCGCCCGGGAAAACGCTTTCACCAGCAAAGATGTCACCGCCTATCACCAAACCCTGACCCCCAGGTACCTGGGGGTTGCGTTCGAGCTGATGGCCGATCTGATGTCAACTGCACACCTGCGCGATGAAGACCTGACCCCGGAACTGGCGGTGATTCGCGAAGAACGGCGTTCGCGAACCGAAGACGACCCCAGCGGCCTGGCACTTGAGCGTCTCACCGCCGTGACGCATTTGGCCAGCAGCTATCGCACGCCGACTATTGGCTGGATGCATGACCTGAACCAACTCAATGCCAGCGATCTGCGCCATTGGTATGAAACCCGCTATGCGCCCGGCAACGCCACGCTGGTCGTTGTCGGTGACGTGACGCTCGATCAGGTCAAGCAGTTGGCGCAGCGTTACTTTGGCCATCTGCAAGCAAGAGCCGTTCCGGGCGCGTTAAGGCCCACGGAGCTGAAACAGCCCGGCGAGCGCAGACTGATCCTGCATCTGCCCGTCCCCGCCCCCCAACTGATCATGACCTTTAATGTGCCGGGGTTGGTCACCGCCGAAAATCGGCGAACCGTGCACGCTCTGCGCCTGATCGACACATTGCTGGGCGGTGCCAACAGTGCACGCCTGCAAAAGCGCCTGCAATTTACCGAGCAGTTGTTCAGCGAGGTGGCAACCTCTTACGACACCCTCACACGCGGTGACAGCCTGCTATTGCTGACCGCCAATCTTGCCAGCGCCCACCCTGACGATCTTGAGGCTGCCGAACAGCGAGTCTGGCAAATGATCGAAGAATTGCGAACCAGCCCGCCAGCCGCCGATGAGCTGGAACGTGCCCGCACTCAGTTGATTGCCCGGCAGATCTACGCGCAAGACTCCATCGTAGAGCAGGCCCAGGGGTTAGCCGCATTGCAGAGTATCGGCCAACCCTGGCAGTTGCTGGATCAGGATGCGGACGAGCTGGCACAGGTGACACCCACTGATATACAGCAGGCCGCCATGACCTTTTTGACCCGCGAACGCCTGAGTGTTGCGCATGTGTTCAAGGAGACCCGCCCATGAACGACTACCGTTGGCCTACCTGGGTCGCATTGTCAGGTCTCGGCCTGATCGCCTGTCTGTGCGGCGCCCGAACGTTTGCAGACACTTCGATTGTTGCGCCGGCAAACTTCCCCGCGCCACGCCTGGAGTCTCTCCGGGTGCCGGTTTCTGATCCGGCCACGCCACGGGGGCTGTCCATCAAGGGCTGGAAGACCCTGACCGGCACCAAGGTGTTGTTCATCCGCACCACGGCATTACCGATGTTCGATCTGCATGTCAGCTTCGCGGCGGGCAGTGCGCGGGACGGCGGCACGCCGGGGCTCGCCGCCGCCACGTTTGGCATGCTTAACGAAGGCGTGCCAGGCAAAGACTTGCCTGCCATCGTCGAAACCTTCGACGGCCTCGGTGCGCAGCTCGAAATGACGATCGATCACGAACGTGCCAACCTGGTGTTGCGCAGCTTGAGCGATGCTCAAAAAAGCACCCCGGCACTGCACCTGTTTACTCAGATACTCGGCGAACCGTTGCTGACCGACGAGGCCTTGCAGAGGGTAAAAAACGAACTGCGTGACCACCTCCTGTTCAGGTCGGAGCAGGCAGGCAATTCATCCGAGCAGTCGGTCAAGGCATTGCTTGCCCCGGGCAGCCCCTATTCGCTGCCGTTCTATGGCACGGATCAAGGCTTGCAGTCGCTGAGCCGCCAGGCAGTCAAAGACTTCCACCAACGCTTCTACGGCGCCAGTCATGCACAGATCACCCTGGTCGGTGACCTGACGCTGGACCAGGCAAAAGCCATCAGCCTGCAAGTCAGCCACGCATTACCGGTCATGCCTGCGGGCACGGGGGCTACGCCGATGCCTGCGCTAAGACCGCTGGGCACCAAACGGACCTTCCATGAGGAGCAGCCACTGACCCAGACCTCGTTGATACTGGGCCAGCTCGGTGTGTCGCGCCAGCATCCGGACTATGCCGCGCTGTACGCGGCCAACCTGATTTTTGGTGGCACGGCAAACAGCCGACTGATGAACGAACTACGGGAAAGGCGCGGGTTGGTGTACGACGTGCATTCACAAAACAGTCACTGGGCCAGCGCGGGCTTGATGACAATTTCCCTGCAAGTCAGCCCGTCATTGAGCGCAGGCATTCTGGCGTTGACCCGATCAATGTTCCGCGACTATCTGCGCGACGGGCCGACGCAACAAGAGCTCGACCAGATCAAGCTTAGAGTGACCAACATGGTCGCCCTGGACAGCGCCAGCAACAAACAAATACTCAAGCAATTGGTGGACATCAATCGCCATGATCTGCCACTCGACATCGATTACATCGCCCAGCAGGTGCAACGCCTGACGCTCAAGCAAATCAAAGAGGCGCTGAACCGACACCTGGCTGCCGATCAGTGGCGCGTGGTGACGATCGGTGCAACCGTCGATCAGCAGCCGTTGCCTGCACCACCGGCCACACCGCCCGGCACATCTTCCAGTGCATGTGTCGCGCCGTAGCAGGCTTTGTGGCAAGTTAGGTTTTAAATTGAAAAGCAGCAGACGACCGGCGTCTGCTGCTTTGCGCAAGACCTAGTCGAGATTTGCCGTGCAACCACGTTCCCCTTCCCCCGCCCTTCGTTTCAGTCCGGCCTTTGGCCTGGGCAATCCACACCTGCAAACCCTGTGGGGTCCGTTGTGGCGTAAAACCGTTCATCTTGATCGCCAGCGTGAACGCCTGTGGCTTGAAGATGGCGATTTCCTCGACCTCGACTGGCACGGCCCTCACAGTGCCAAAGCTCCGTTGGTATTGGTGCTGCACGGGCTGACCGGTTCCTCGAACTCGCCATACGTTGCCGGCCTTCAAGCCGCGCTCGCCGCGCAAGGCTGGGCCAGTGTCGCCCTGAACTGGCGCGGCTGCTCAGGCGAACCGAATCTGCTGCCGCGCAGTTACCACTCCGGTGCCAGCGAGGACCTCGCCGAAACCATTCGGCACCTGCGCGCCAAACGACCACTGGCGCCGCTGTATGCGGTCGGTTATTCCCTGGGCGGCAATGTGTTGCTCAAGCACCTCGGGGAAACCGGCAACACCAGCGGTGTGTGTGGTGCGGTGGCCGTGTCGGTGCCGTTTCGCCTCGACCAATGCGCCGATCGTATCGGCCAGGGTTTTTCCAGGGTCTATCAGGCGCACTTCATGCGCGAGATGGTCGCCTACATCAAGAACAAGCAAAGGCAATTCCAGCACGACGGACGCGAGGACGGTATGGCCGCACTGGCGGCGCTCGGCTCGCTGGAAAACATGCGCACGTTCTGGGATTTCGATGGCCGGGTGACCGCGCCACTGCACGGGTTCACCGATGCCGAGGATTACTATCGCCGCGCGTCGAGCCGTTACTTTCTCGGCGAGATCCGCACACCGACCCTGATCATTCAAGCGGCGGACGATCCGTTCGTGTTCCCGCACAGCCTGCCGCAAGCCAGTGAACTGTCGGCGACGACTGAATTCCAATTGCTGGCTCGCGGCGGTCACGTCGGATTCGTCGAGGGCTCGTTGCGCCAGCCCGGCTATTATCTGGAAAGGCGCATCCCGCAGTGGCTGGCGGGCCTGACGTCATGATTGATCAGGCTCGCCCCCACAAGGAAGGGCGTGGTAATTACTCGCCGGTAGCGATTCCACGCGAAGGCTCGTTGATCCACTCGCTCCACGAACCGGCATACAACGCCCCCAACGGATAACCCGCCAGGCACAGCGCGAACAGGTTGTGACACGCCGTCACGCCCGAGCCGCAATACGCGACCAGTGCCGACGGCGAACGCTCGCCAAGTCTGGCGGCAAAGCGCTGCTTGAGTTGATCGGCCGGCAGGAATCGACCGTCACCACCCAGGTTGTCGGTAAACGCCGCACATTGCGCGCCGGGAATGTGCCCGGCAATCGGGTCGATAGGCTCGACTTCACCCTTGAAACGCGGCAAGGCCCGGGCGTCAAGAAGGGTCAGCGTCGGTTGACCGAGCCGCTGCTGCAATTGCTCGGCGCTGAGCAGCAAGGTCGTGTCCGGCTGGCCGCTGAAACTGCCACGGACAGTGGTCGGTGCATTCAGGCTCAGCGGCAGACCCGCCGCGTGCCAGGCCTTGAGCCCGCCATCGAGAATGAACACGCCATCACGCTTGCCCAGCCACGCCAGCAACCACCACGCTCGGGCCGCATAGGCACCCGGGCCGTCGTCGTACAAAACCACGTCGCTGTCAGCGTTGATGCCCCAGGCTTGCAGACGCTCGACCAGCGCCGCAGGCGCAGGCAACGGATGCCGGCCCGTCACACCCTTGACCACTTTGCCGCTGAGGTCACGCTCAAGATCGGCGAAACTCGCTCCGGCAATGTGCCCCTCGGCGTAGCTGCGCTGACCGTAGTCCGGGTCATCGAGGGCAAAACGACAATCGAGAATCACCAGCCCCGGCTGCTCCTTGCGGACATCCAGTGCGGTAGGGCTGATCAGTTGCGCAATCGACATAACGGGCTCCTGTGGAATTCGACAGAACGGTTTACTTCACGTCCTCAAGGGCCTGGGCCAGCGGTACGTAGAATTCTTCGAACAGCGCATTGACCTGATCGCGCGCCTGCTCGGTGACAAACCCGGCTTCCAGCACCAACACCTGATACACGCCACGTTTGATGGCTTGCTCGCTGAGGTGGTTGGAGTTCTCACGGGTGGTGCACAGAAAGCGTACCCAGGACGTCAGGATGATCCAGGCATTGAGGGTCAGCGATTCAATCTGCACACGGTCCATGTCGAGGATCCCGGCGGCAACGAAACCCTCGTAGATCGCCGCGCCTTGAATCACGCAGCGCTGGGAAAAGCGTCGATAACGGGCCGCCAGTTCCGGATCGCTGTCGAGCAAATGCTCAAGATCGCGGTGCAGAAAACGGTAACGCCACATCGCCGACAGCAGCTCCTTGAGATAGAAGCGCTTGTCTTCGACCGTCGCGGCGCGTCCCTGAGGTGGGCGCAGGAAGCTGTCCACAAGGCTTTCGTACTCACTGAACAACACGGCGATGATCGCCTGCTTGTTGGGGAAGTGGTAGTACAGGTTGCCCGGAGAAATCTCCATGTGAGCAGCAATATGATTGGTGCTGATGCTGCGCTCGCCCTGTTGATTGAACAGTTCGAGGCTGTTCAGCACGATACGCTCGCTGGTTTTTATTCGTGGGGCCATGGCTTGAGCTTTAATTCAGAGTGCGGTGACGGGCATCTTACGACCTATCCGGAAATGGATAAAACAAAGCTGCACAAGGAAGCCATTTGACTTTCTAGAGTATAGGCTCTAAAAATTGCCCCATTACAATAATTCCGGAGCCCACTATGACTGCCGATATAGCCTACCTGCAAACGCTGCAACAGCCACTGGAAGCGCTTGATCGGCAGTTCAACGCGCAACGGGCCGCGTATGCCGCCAACCCGATGCCGCCTGCTGCCCAGCGCCAGCAATGGCTCAAGGCCCTGCGCGATGTGCTGAGCGATGAACGTCAGGCCTTGATCGAGGCGATCAGTGCCGACTTCAGCCACCGCAGCGCCGACGAGACCCTGCTGGCCGAATTGATGCCCAGCCTGCACGGCATTCACTACGCCAGCCGCCACCTCAAGGGCTGGATGAAAGCCTCGCGGCGCAAGGTCGGCCTGGCCTTCCAGCCCGCCTCGGCGAAAGTCGTGTATCAGCCGCTGGGCGTGATTGGCGTCATCGTGCCGTGGAATTACCCGCTGTATCTGGCCATCGGCCCGTTGGTCGGCGCACTGGCGGCGGGCAACCGGGTGATGCTCAAACTCAGCGAATCGACGCCGGCCACCGGGCTGTTGCTCAAGGCATTGCTGGCGCGAATCTTCCCCGAGGATCTGGTGTGCGTGGTGCTCGGCGAAGCAGATATCGGCGTGGCGTTTTCCCGTTTGCGCTTTGATCATCTGCTGTTTACCGGCGCCACCAGCATCGGCAAGCAGGTGATGCGCGCGGCAGCGCAAAACCTCACCCCGGTCACCCTGGAACTGGGCGGCAAGTCCCCGGCCATTGTCTCCCGTGACGTACCGTTGAAGGATGCGGCCGAACGCATTGCCTTCGGCAAAACCCTCAACGCCGGCCAGACCTGCGTGGCCCCGGATTACGTGCTGGTGCCGCAAGACCGCGTCGGCGCGTTCGTCGAAGCCTATCGCCAGGCCGTGCAGGGCTTTTATCCAACCCTCGCCGACAACCCGGACTACACCGCAATCATCAACGATCGCCAATTGGCGCGGCTCAACGGATACATCAGCGATGCCACCAGCAAGGGCGCCCTGTTGATTCCGTTGTTCGACCAAGGCCAGGGTCGCCGCATGCCACACAGCGTGCTGCTCAATGTCAGCGACGAGATGACCGTGATGCAGGACGAAATTTTCGGGCCGTTGCTGCCGATCGTGCCGTATCAGGATCTGGAGCAGGCATTGGCTTACATCAATCAGCGGCCACGACCTCTGGCTCTTTACTACTTTGGCTACGACAAACGCGAACAGAACCGCGTGCTGCACGAAACCCATTCGGGTGGTGTGTGCCTGAACGATACCTTGCTGCATGTGGCTCAGGATGACATGCCATTCGGCGGCATCGGCGCTTCGGGCATGGGTCACTACCACGGTCGCGAAGGCTTTCTGACGTTCAGCAAAGCCAAAGGCGTACTGATCAAACAGCGTTTCAACGCCGCCAGACTGATTTACCCACCGTACGGAAAATCCATTCAGAAACTGATTCAGAAGCTGTTCATCCGCTAATCATTCGTCATCGCCGCCGGGTAATAAAAACAATGCACCCAAGCCTGACTGAAACACCTGCCCTGTCGCGCCGTGGCCTGCTGAAATTCAGCCTCGGCGCCACCGCGTTTCTCGCCACTGCCGGGCTCGGCGCCAGCCTCAGTGGTTGTTCGTCGAGCGTCCCGGCCCAGGGTTTCACTGTTTTGCGCGATGGCGATCTCTTGTTTCTGCGCGCATTGATTCCGGTAATGCTCGACGGCGCCGTGGCCGTCGAGAAGATGCCCGGCGCGGTCGACGGCACGCTCCAGTCGCTGGACTACAGCCTCGATCACCTGTCGCCGGAAATGCTCAAGCTCACCCGGCAGTTGTTCGACGTGCTGGGCATGGCCGTGACGCGCGGGCCCCTCACCGGCATCTGGGGCAGTTGGGAAAACGCCAGCCCTGAAGCAATGCGCCACTTCCTCGACCGGTGGAAAAACAGCGCGTTGAGCCTGTTGCGCATGGGCCACAGCTCGCTTCAGCAAATGGTGATGATGGCCTGGTACACCCGCGCCGAGTCCTGGGCGCATTGCGGTTATCCCGGCCCGCCGACTGTCTGAACCCAAGACGCGCCCTTCGCGGGCAAGCGAGGTTGCTCGCGAAGGGGCCCGCTGGAACAACAAAAACAAGAGAGCCTGAACATGCCAGTACCCGACCCGTTCCGCGAAGGCCTCGCCCGAGGCTGGAAAACCTACAACGGCGCACAACTCACGGACGACCTGACCCTCGAAACCGATGTCGCGATCATCGGCAGCGGCGCTGGCGGTGGTACCACGGCAGAAATCCTCAGCGCCGCCGGCTATAAAGTGTTGCTGATCGAAGAAGGCCCGCTGAAAACCAGTTCCGATTTCAAAATGCTTGAAGACAAGGCCTACAGCAGCCTCTATCAGGAAGGCATTGGCCGCATGAGCAAGGACGGCGCGATCACTATCCTGCAAGGCCGGGCGGTCGGCGGTACCACGCTGATCAACTGGACATCGAGCTTTCGCACCCCAGAACCGACCCTCGAACATTGGGCCAAAGAACACAGCGTCAAAGGCCACAGTCCGGCCGAGATGGCGCCATGGTTCGAAAAAATGGAACAGCGTCTCGGCGTCGCTCCGTGGCTGATTCCGCCCAACGCCAACAACGACGTGATCCGTAAAGGCTGTGAACAGCTCGGTTATAGCTGGCACGTTATTCCACGCAACGTGCGCGGCTGCTGGAACCTCGGTTACTGCGGCATGGGCTGCCCGACCAACGCCAAGCAATCGATGATGGTCACGACCATTCCGGCCACCCTGGAAAAGGGCGGAGAGCTGCTTTATCTGGCCCGCGTGCAAAAGCTGTTGATCACCGGCGACAAGGTTTTCGCCCTGCAATGCGTCGCCATGGACGAGCGTTGCGTCGAACCGACCGGGCGCTCCATCACGGTCAAGGCACGGCATTACGTGCTCGCCGGCGGCGGCATCAACAGTCCGGCGCTGCTGCTGCGTTCAGACGCGCCAGACCCACACAAAACCTTGGGCAAACGCACATTCCTGCATTTGGTGAACATGTCCGCCGGGCGCTTCGATGACGTCATCAACCCGTTCTACGGCGCGCCGCAGTCGATTTATTCCGACCATTTCCAGTGGAAGGACGGCGTCACCGGCCCCATGGGCTACAAACTCGAAGTGCCGCCGCTGCAACCGGCGCTCGCGGCCACCCTGCTCGGCGGTTTTGGTCAGGACAACGCGCAGCGCATGGCCGATCTGCCACATACCCACGTCACGCTGGCGCTGCTTCGCGATGGGTTTCACCCCGACAGCAGCGGCGGCAACGTAGAGCTGCGGGGCGACGGCTCGCCAGTGCTCGACTATCAAGTTTCGCCCTATGCCTGGGAGGGGTTGCGCCGGGCCTTCCACAGCATGGCCGAGATCCAGTTCGCCGGGGGCGCCAAAGCGGTGATGCCGATGCACGCCGACGCGCGTTATGTGAAGACCCTGGCCGAGGCCCGTACGTTGATCGATGGCTTGCGCCTTGAGTTGTATCGCACACGGTTGGGCAGCGCCCACGTCATGGGCGGCTGTGCGATGGGCGAAGAGCCGAAAACCGCCGTCGCCGATAGCCTTGGCCGTCATCATCAGCTCACCAATCTGTCGATTCACGACGGCTCGCTGTTCCCCACCAGCATCGGCGCCAACCCGCAGTTGTCGGTATACGGGCTGACGGCACAATTGGCGACGTCCCTCGCCGATCGACTGAAAAACCCATGAAAAACCGGATCATTCCCATCGTCTATAGTGCTTTCTTACCCAACAGGCGACTTGGCCGACCGGGACGGCTGCGATACCATCCGACTCCCCAACGGACTCCCGCCAGGACGACGCGATGAACCGAGTGTTGTACCCAGGTACCTTCGACCCTATTACCAAGGGCCATGGCGATCTGGTCGAACGCGCCTCGCGCCTGTTCGACCATGTGATCATTGCTGTCGCTGCCAGCCCGAAGAAGAACCCGCTGTTCCCGCTGGAACAACGGGTCGAACTGGCTCGCGAGGTCACCAAACACCTGCCGAACGTAGAAGTGGTCGGCTTCTCGACGTTGCTGGCGCATTTCGCCAAAGAGAAGAACGCCAATGTGTTCCTGCGTGGTTTGCGTGCGGTGTCGGACTTCGAATACGAATTCCAGCTGGCCAACATGAACCGTCAATTGGCCCCGGATGTGGAGAGCCTGTTTCTCACCCCGTCCGAGCGTTATTCATTCATTTCTTCGACGCTGGTGCGCGAAATCGCCGCGTTGGGCGGCGATATCAGCAAGTTCGTCCACCCAGCCGTGGCAGACGCCCTGACCCTGCGCTTCAAGAAGTAACGACCGTTCAAACGGCGCCCGCGTGCACTGCGGGCGCCAATGCGGCACAATTGCGCGCATTGATTTATAGCGCCCGGGCCTGCCGCCCCGGCTGGAGTGAGCATGTCCCTGATCATCACCGACGATTGCATCAACTGCGACGTCTGCGAACCCGAGTGCCCAAACGCCGCGATTTCCCAAGGCGAGGAGATCTACGTGATCGACCCGAACCTGTGCACCCAGTGCGTCGGCCACTACGACGAACCGCAGTGCCAGCAGGTTTGCCCGGTGGATTGCATTCCACTGGACGAAGCCCATCCTGAAACTCAAGAACAGTTGATGGAGAAGTACAACAAGATCACCGGCAAGGCCTGATCTGACCGCTTTGTAGCGTTTCTTCGGGCCTCTTCGCGAGCTAGCCCGCTCCCGCACTGGAATGCATTCCAAAGGTGAGAGCGGGCTTGCTCGCGAAAGGACCATCAACAACCGCGCCGAATTCAGAACACCTCACTCGCGCTGCTCAAACCCCTCCCCCGTACACCCCAGACACCGCACAAACGCCGCTTTTGCCGGATCAACCACCAACGCCTGCCCTGCATCGCCTATCCCGCCACCCAGCGCGGTAAACGGCAACGACACAACAAACACGCCCGCCCCGATGACCGTCGCCACGACCAACAAAGGTCGGGCAATCAGCAAGTCGCCGATCATGGCGTAGGCCGGTGGGTTCTGGAGGGTGTAGCGCGGATCACCGCTGCCGTTTTCCGTGGCTTGAACAGCCAGGCTGGAACACAGCAGCAATGCGACAAGGAGCACTTGCAAGGATTTCATGGCACGATCCTTCGGGCTGAACAGTGAGACAACTCACTATAGACCGTGGGATTTTTTCAGCTTCCTGCTTCAGGTCTGGCAGCGCGGACAGAAAACACTGGCACGCTGACCAAGCTTCACTTCACGCAGCCCGGTGCCGCAGACCTTGCAGTGTTCACCGCCGCGACCATAGACAAACAGTTCCTGCTGGAAATAGCCCGGCTGCCCGTCACCGCCGATGAAATCGCGCAACGTGGTACCGCCACGTTCGATGGCGGCGGCGAGGATGCGTTTGATCTCGATCGCCAGTTTCAGATAACGCCCACGGGATATGCCACCGGCCTCGCGGCGCGGGTCGATCCCTGCGGCAAACAGCGCTTCGGTCGCGTAAATATTGCCGACCCCGACCACCACCGCGTTGTCCATGATGAACGGCTTGACCGCCATCGAACGCCCGCGTGACAACTGGAACAGCCGCTCGCCATCGAACAGATCGGTCAAGGGCTCAGGCCCGAGACGAATCAGCAACTCGTGATTGAGCGGATCGTTGCTCCACAGCATCGCGCCGAAACGCCGTGGATCGGTGTAGCGCAAGGCCAGGCCCGACTCCAGCTCGATATCGACATGCTCGTGCTTGAGCGCCGGCAAACCGACCTCGACCAGGCGCAAATTGCCTGACATGCCCAAATGGCTGATCAACGTGCCGACTTCGGCATTGATCAGCAGATACTTGGCCCGCCGCTCGACCAACACGATGCGCTGCCCGGACAGGCGCACATCGAGGTCTTCGGGAATCGGCCAGCGCAGCCGGCGGTCACGCACGATCACCCGGCTGACGCGCTGGCCCTCCAGGTGCGGGGCAATGCCCCGGCGGGTGGTTTCGACTTCGGGCAGTTCAGGCATGGTGTCCTCGAATCAACGCGCGCCGAGGTCGCGGATCGTTTGTTTGAGCGTTTCGAAGTCGTAGTCCGACAGCCCCATGTAATCGAGAATCATCGGACCGATGCTTTCCCACTCGTAGTCTTCGGTCTGGTTGCCCAGCACCCGGTACGAAGCGCAGATGTGCTCGGCCATCTTGAGGATCGCCAGCAGGTTTTTCATCTGATTGTCGTGCGACGACTCATCCCTGAAGATCGCCAAGGCATTGTGGTGATTGGCGATTGACGCGCTGACATGCTCCGGCAGACGCCAGGATTTGGCGGTGTAATAACCGACCACCGCATGATTGGTGTTGAACTCTCTGTTTTCAGTGTCCACCACCCGACATTCGGCACTGGCATTGGCGTAAGCCTTTTCCAGTACCGACATGTAATGGGGGAAGCGCTGCAGCATCAACGGCACACCGCAATCGTGAAACAGGCCCAAGGCATAGGCCTCGTCACTGGCCTGAATGCCGATGCGCTTGGCCAGCGTCAGGCAAGTCATCGCCACATCCTGGGCGGTATCCCAGAAACGATTGAGCGTGACGATGGTGTCGTCGTTCAGCTCGCCCTTGATCGACTGCGCGTTGATCAGATTGACGATCGAACGGCTGCCCAGCAGATTCACCGCGCGCTGGATCGAAGTGATCTTGTTGCTCAAGCCGTAATACGGCGAGTTGACAATTTTCAGCAGCGAGCCGGACAGGCCGGGATCCTGGGAGATCAGTCTGGCGATCACCTCCAGGTCCGGATCGGGCATGTACTGCTCCATTTGCAGATCCACCATGATCTGCGGCTGCGCGGGCACGCTGATGCCTTGCAGGGATTGTTGAATCTGTTCGGTGGTCAGCTCTTGGGACATAAGTACACACTCTGGGACAGGCGGCGATTCTAACGCTTAAAAACCGCAAGACGACACCTCGGTGGGCATTTGTCAGGAACTTTCATTCAAGCCCTGGCTTCGGACTTTTTGATACCGACCGGATAATCGAAACCCGCTCGGTGGCAAATTCGCGGCTCTCGAAGGCGCATCGGCGTTTCATCGCTCATCAAACCCGACATAACTCGCAACACGGTATACTCCCGCTCTTTTTTCCGGAGCGACGTCATGTCCCTGCCTAGCTTGCGCCTCAAAGCCAACGCCGACCGTCGCCTGCGCGCCGGTCACTTGTGGGTCTACAGCAACGAAATCGACGTGACCGCCACGCCACTGCATGGCTTCAATGCCGGCGATCAGGCCATCCTCGAAGCGGCGGGCGGCAAGCCGCTGGGCATCGTGGCAATGAGCCCGAACAACCTGATCTGCGCCCGACTGCTGTCGCGCGACATCAAGGTAGCACTGGACAAATCGCTGCTGGTGCACCGCCTGAACGTGGCTCTGTCCCTGCGCGAGCGTCTGTTCGACAAGCCGTTCTATCGGTTGGTCTACGGCGATTCCGACCTGCTCCCAGGCCTGGTGGTCGACCGTTTCGGCGACATCCTGGTCGTGCAGATCGCCTCGGCGACCATGGAAGCGCATAAAGAGGACGTGATCGCCGCACTGACTCAAGTGCTCAAGCCAAGCGGCATTCTGTTCAAGAACGACTCCGCCGCCCGTGACGCCGAAGGCCTCAACCGCTACGTCGAAACGGTATTCGGCCTGGTGCCGGAGTGGGTGGCACTGGAAGAGAACGGCGTGAAGTTCGAAGCCCCGGTCATTCAAGGCCAGAAAACCGGCTGGTTCTACGATCACCGCATGAACCGCGCACGCCTGGCGCCTTACGCCAAAGGCAAACGCGTCCTCGACCTCTATAGCTACATCGGTGGCTGGGGCGTGCAGGCTGCAGCGTTCGGCGCCAGCGAAGTGTTCTGCGTCGATGCCTCGGCCTTTGCCCTTGACGGTGTCGAGCGCAACGCCGCGTTGAACGGCTTCGCCGACAAAATGACCTGCATCGAAGGTGACGTTTTCGAAGCCTTGAAAGAGCTCAAGGCCAGTGAAGAACGCTTCGACGTGATCGTGGCCGACCCGCCGGCGTTCATCAAACGCAAGAAAGACATGAAAAACGGTGAAGGCGCCTACCGTCGCCTGAACGAACAAGCCATGCGCCTGCTCAACAAGGACGGCATCCTGGTCAGCGCTTCGTGCTCGATGCACCTGCCGGAAGATGACCTGCAAAACATCCTGCTGACCAGTGCACGTCACCTGGATCGCAACATCCAGTTGCTGGAGCGCGGCGGCCAAGGCCCGGATCACCCGGTACACCCGGCGATCAACGAAACCCGCTACATCAAGAGCATCACCTGCCGCCTGCTGCCTAACAGCTGATCAATGCGGATGACGGGGAGCCAGCAGGCTCCCCGTTTGCTTTACGCCTGCCCCTGGCGAACTCTGCGTCACCTCTACGTCAACAATCACGACTTCCTACACGGACTTTCCTACTAACGTGAAGGATATTTCCTTACGCCCTTAAATTATTGAAAAACACCCTACAAAGTCCAACTCCAGCTAAAGATAGTTCCGACAAAATTACTGGAACATTCCTACTTAATATCCACTTGCCAATATTCCATTACAAACTATTATGAAGTTGTCACTACGAGGTGACTTCAACTATCAACGAACAAGGAGTTCACATCATGAAAAGCATTTCTCTGGAAACCAACAAAATCGCAAACCTGGCTTTTCTGGTTGCACCTAAAGCCCGCTAAGTGAGTCAGGACGCCGTGGAGTGCCGGCAACGCGGCGTCCTTTCGACTTTATCCAGAGTGAATGAATACCATGCACATAAACCCTTATCTATTTATATTGCCGCGCTCACCTGGACAAATAGTCTGGAACTACAAAGAGCACACCCAACATGAACTTGACCTGAACTATTCGACCCGCCTTGCACAACTAATAAACAACCCAGACCTCTTCGACCCACACAACATAATAGACACGCAACTATTAAGCGCCGGCATTCTAACCGTTTCAAAAATAGACAACCCGCCATGGGGTTGGGATGAACTGTCGAAGATCTATCACATCGGCACTCAAAACATTCCCTGCGAACACAGCCCGCAGAATATTCATGAGTGGTCCAGGCTATATCTGGCGCACTGCAACGAAGTATTGGCCACCCCGGCTCCCGCAACAGACCGGCCCATGCATGTGGCCGGACAGCGCATCGCTTTGCCCCTCCCGCGCAGTTTGAACGACGACAGCCTGAGTAACGCACTGCTCCAGCGCAAAACCTGTCGCTCCTACACCGGCGCAGCGATGACGCTCGATGACGTCGGCACCCTGCTTTACCTTTCTCTCGGTTACCTCCATGAGCGCGACCTCAATCGCGACGACAGCATTGCCCAAGACCTTGGCGCACGCCGCAGCAGTCCGTCCGGTGGTGGCCTGAATGCATGCGAAGGGTTTCTGCTGGTGCGCAACGTCGACGACCTGGAGCCCGGCATTTACGCCTACCACCCTGCCGAACACACCATTAGCCGGGTCAATCCCTTGCCTCAACCGGCGCTGGGCGACTTGCTGGGCGGCCAGCACTTCATCAACAACCTGCCGCTGGGATTGTTCATCACCGCTCGATTCGATCGGCTCTGGTGGAAGTACGAGCACTCACGCGCCTATCGCATGGCATTCATTGAGGCGGGTCATCTGTCGCAGACCTTTCAACTGATCGCCACAGCACTGGGTCTCAACACCTGGTTGACCGGTGCATTTGCCGACAAGCAGGTCGAAACGCTCCTCAAAATCGAGGGAAGCGCTGAACAACCTTTGTTCTTTGTTGGCTGCGGAGAAAGCGACGGACAGGTGATGTGCCAGGAAATGCGCGATCTCTTGCGCGAGGTACAAGCATGACCCTCCCTATCCCGGATTCGAACGAAGTACCGGTGTCATGGGCGCTTAAATTCACCCTGGGGGATTGGGACAGCCGCGCCTCGGTACGCAGCAGTACCCACGACTATCAATTGCCGGACGACGTGCTGCAGCAACTGCAAACCCGCTACTGGTTTCCACCGGCCTTTTTGCCTTATCTGGCCCACCCGGCCATCGAGGCCGCCGGACGCGAAGTGCAACACCGACTGACGGCCAACCATCTGGTGCACTTTCTCGATTACACCACCCTGCTCGAACATCGCATCGTCAATCGCGCGGTTGAGGTCATCGTTCATCGGGAACTGCCTATCTACGTGCCTCTGCCAATGAAACACGCGGCGCTGCAACTTTATACCGACGAGGGCTACCACGCGTTGTTCTCCAATCGTCTCGCGGAGCAGATCGCCGGGTTCTACGGGATGAGCGCACGTCCGGCGATTCCGAAGCGGATCACTCGCATGAACGCACTGATCGCCCGCACCCCGCAGAAGCACCGTGCACTGGCATGGCTTCTGCTTGGCTTCGTCTCGGAGACCATCATTGCCCGGGAGCTGCTGGACGTCTGTCGCGACAGTCTGGTGTCCAGCGTGAACGACATGCTGCGCGATCACCTGGCCGACGAAGCCCGCCACAGCCGCTACTTTGCCGAAGTGTTCCATTACTTCTGGCTTTCGATGAACAGTCGCCAGCGCACGTTTGCAAGCAGAACGCTGCTGGAGATCATCGGGCTTTTCTTCGAGGTCGACGAACGCTGGCTGCAACAGAGCCTGCGCGGTGCGGGCATTGCCGACAGCGACGTGATGGACATTGTCGCCAGCATGGCAACGGTGCAGGCCAACCGCGCGCGCGCACGTTCAGGCTCCATCGCTACGCTGGATGCACTGCGCAAGGCCGGATTTTTCGCAACGCCCCATAACCAGACACTTTTTGCCAAGGCAGGACTGATCGATGGATAACGGAAAGTACGCGGTAATCACACGCCAGCGTCGCGGGGCTGTCGGCCTTTTACTGGCCATGGTGCTGCTGGGCGTGTTTCCACTGGATGTCCTGCTTCCATCATTTCCGGCACTGGCGGCGCATTTCCGCAGCACACCGGCGGACATCGCGCTTTCAATCAGTCTGTTCGCCGTGGGCATCGCATTTGCCCAGTTGTTGATCGGCCCGCTATCCGATGTGATCGGACGCAAGGGCTTGTTGCTCGCCGGTATGAGCGTATCGATGCTCGGCGCCCTCGGTTGCGTGTTGACCGGCGACTACACGCTGTTCCTGATATTCCGGGTGGTGCAGGCACTGGGTTGCGGCTGTTTTGTGCTGTCCCAGGCACTGGTGCAGGACCTGTTCGAAGGCGAGGAGCGTGATCGCTTGCGTATTCTGATGGTCACCGCCACCGGGATTTTTATCTCCGTGTCGCCGCTGGCCGGCACCTTTCTGCAAGCCACCCTTGGCTGGCGCGGCAGTTTCGGGGTGTTCATCGCGCTGTCCGCCACGGTGCTGATCAAGGCATGGCTGTTTCTGGAGAACACTCGCCCTGTCGTCAGCGGCACGCACCCGGGTTTCCTCAAGGCCTATCGACGGGTGCTGGGAGATTTCGACTTTGTCGGCTACTGGCTGATTTCAGCCTTCGCATTCGCCTGTCATTTCTCCTTTATCGTGATTTCCCCACTGATCTTCATGGATCAACTGCAACTGTCGGCCTATGATTTTTCGCTGATCCTGCTGGTGTACGGCGCTGCGTATGTCGTCGGTGGCATCATCGCCACCGTACTGAACCGACGCATCACGCCGGGCCGGCAGATCATCACCGGGCTGAGTCTGATCCTGCTGTCAGGTTTGGTGATGCTTTATCTGGCGGCCAACCATGCACTGGCCCCAGCCACCGTTCTGATTCCGATGCTGATCTGCACGGCCGGCACCACCATCGCACGACCGGCAGCCACCTCGCGGGCCATGGGCCTGTTTCCCGAAAACGCCGGCACGTCGGCTTCGGCTGGCAGCACGATCATTTTCATTTGCGGCGGAATAATCAGTGCATTGATCAGCCTGAGCCCGGCCAACCTGCAATCCACGCTGGGTTACTGCTTTGTTTTGCTCAGTGGCGTGGCTCTGGCGTTGAACAGGGGGGTGAGCCGCCGCGCCAACATGCTCAAGATCAACACGACCGCGCAACCGGATGGCGAATAATCCTGCCAGTCGTCATCCCGCAACCGCCGCTGGCACTGCAACAACACTTTGCGCCATTCCCTCCAGACGCCAGCGGTGTAGAATCGCCAGATTCATCGCCATTCATCCCCCGGCGGGTTTATGAGCTCAGGCTGAGACCAGCGGCGATCCCGCAACGTCATCGGCCACTTCCAGACACACGGCCATTACCGGGTGTTCCAGACGTCAATAGAAGCTCACTTCCCCTTTGATACCTGATTAGCCGCCCGGAGTGCTTCAATGCCTGATTACCGTTCGAAAACATCCACCCACGGCCGCAACATGGCCGGCGCCCGCGCACTGTGGCGCGCCACCGGGATGAAAGATGACGACTTCAAAAAGCCGATCATCGCCATTGCCAACTCGTTCACCCAGTTCGTGCCGGGCCACGTGCACCTCAAAGACCTGGGCCAACTGGTCGCTCGCGAGATCGAACGCGCCGGTGGCGTAGCGAAAGAATTCAACACCATCGCGGTGGATGACGGTATCGCCATGGGTCACGACGGCATGCTCTATTCGCTGCCGAGCCGTGAAATCATCGCCGACTCCGTCGAATACATGGTCAACGCCCACTGTGCCGACGCCATCGTGTGCATTTCCAACTGCGACAAGATCACCCCGGGCATGCTGATGGCCGCCCTGCGCCTGAACATTCCGGTGATCTTCGTTTCCGGCGGCCCGATGGAAGCCGGCAAAACCAAACTCGCGTCCCACGGCCTCGACCTCGTCGACGCCATGGTGATTGCCGCCGACTCCAGCGCTTCTGACGAGAAGGTTGCCGAGTACGAGCGCAGCGCCTGTCCGACCTGCGGTTCCTGCTCCGGCATGTTTACCGCCAACTCGATGAACTGCCTGGTGGAAGCCCTGGGCCTGGCATTGCCGGGCAACGGTTCGACCCTGGCCACCCACAGCGATCGCGAACAACTGTTCCTGCAGGCCGGCCGGACCATCGTCGAGTTGTGCAAGCGTTACTACGGCGACAACGATGAGGCGGTATTGCCGCGCAACATCGCCAACTTCAAGGCGTTCGAGAACGCGATGATGCTCGACATCGCCATGGGCGGTTCGACCAACACCATCCTGCACTTGCTGGCAGCCGCTCAGGAAGCCGAGATCGATTTCGACCTGCGCGACATCGATCGTCTTTCGCGCAGCGTTCCACAACTGTGCAAAGTTGCGCCGAACATCCAGAAGTACCACATGGAAGACGTGCACCGCGCCGGCGGTATCTTCAGCATCCTCGGTTCTCTGGCCCGTGGCGGCCTGTTGCACACCGATCTGCCGACCGTACACAGCCGCAGCATGGAAGAAGCCATCGCCAAGTGGGACATCACCCAGACCACCGATGAGGCCGTGCACCACTTCTTCAAGGCAGGCCCGGCGGGCATTCCAACCCAGACTGCGTTCAGCCAGTCGACCCGTTGGGAAACCCTGGATGACGACCGTGAAAATGGCTGCATCCGCAGTTTCGAACACGCCTACTCGAAAGAGGGTGGCCTGGCCGTGCTGTACGGCAACATCGCGATGGACGGCTGCGTGGTGAAAACCGCCGGTGTCGACGAGTCGATCCATGTGTTTGAAGGCAACGCGAAGATCTTCGAAAGCCAGGACAGCGCCGTGCGCGGCATCCTCGCCGACGAAGTGAAAGAAGGCGACATCGTCATCATTCGCTACGAAGGTCCGAAAGGCGGCCCGGGCATGCAGGAAATGCTCTACCCGACCTCGTACCTGAAATCCAAAGGCCTGGGCAAAGCCTGCGCCTTGCTCACCGACGGCCGATTCTCCGGCGGCACTTCGGGCCTGTCCATCGGCCACGCTTCGCCAGAAGCCGCTGCTGGCGGTGCGATCGGTCTGGTGCGCGATGGCGACAAAGTGCTGATCGACATTCCGAACCGCTCGATCAATCTGTTGGTCAGCGACGAAGAACTGGCGGCTCGCCGGGTCGAGCAGGACAAGAAAGGCTGGAAACCTGTGGAAGTGCGTCCACGCAAAGTGACCACCGCGCTCAAGGCTTACGCCCTGCTGGCGACCAGTGCCGACAAAGGTGCTGTGCGTAACAAGGCGATGCTTGACGGGCTGTAAGCGTCAATCGCAGGAACAAAAATGCCTCGCCAAGTGCGAGGCATTTTTTTGTCTGGCCAGATTCCCCAGACACTGAAGATCAAAACTGTGGGACTGTCAGTGCACCCGGAATCCGGGCGCCCACAGAAGATCGGGGCTTACTGGATGTCTTCGGGTTTGACGATCACCCAGTTCTTGTCTGCCGTCACCGGCAACCCTTCCTTGGCCTGCGCCGCAGCGTGCTTGGCCATCATGCCGTTCAACTGCGTCATGTATTTGTCTTTGCGGTTGATCCACAAGTGAATGCCGCCCTTGGCCACGTCGACATCGTGGAACAGCATGTATCCGTCACTGGTAGGGGTGTCGCCGCCCACCAATACTGGTTTTTTCCACTCGTCGATGTAAGTCAGAATGGCGGCGTGCTTGCCGGCCATCCACGTCGCCGGGGTCCACAGGTATGGCGTCAGTTCGAGGCCGAGGTTGGCCTTCTCGTCATATTTGCCGGCGGTGATCTGCTTGCGCGCGGTGGTCAGTTCGTTGGTCTCGCGGTTCTTCAGCATCGTCGTCACGCCAATCACGTTCTGTGGTTTGACGTTGTAGCCGTACTTCGGATCGGCGGCGACCATGCGCACCAGTTCTTCAGACGCGGCGGTCATCACATAGACCTCGATGCCGTTCTCCATCAGCTTGTTGTAGAGCTCTTGCTGCCCGGTGAAGATTTTCGGCGGATTGACGTCGAGCGTCTTGACCACATCGCCGTCGTAATAAGTCGCCGGCACGGGTTTGCCCGAAGCCATCAGCTCATCGACGTAGCCTTTGAGTTCCTTGAGGGTGAAGCCGGAGAACACCTGCGCCACCCACGGGTAGCAGACCATGTCGTCGACTTCGCAGAGGCGATAGTAGTAACTGAACAGGCTTTCCTTGTGGTCGGCGGTGTCCTTGAACGGAATCAGTTTCAGGGAGGGGTCGAGTTTGTCGCGGGTGATCAGGCCCTTGTTTTCCATGAACGGCAACAAGGACTCTTCCAGGTCATAGCGGTAACTGGTGTTGTCCATGTCGAACACCGCGTAGTTACCTTTGTTGGCATTGGCGGCAATCATCGCGTCCAGCGCCTTGGCCTGATCGGCTGGCCAGTGTTTCAAATCGGTGGCGAATGCCTGACCGGCCAGGCCCAACCCCACAGTCAGTGCGACAGCCAGAAATTTCGGTGCAAACTTCATAAGCCCTTCTCCCTGATCAAAGAGACCGACGGTAACAAATAAGTGTGACCGTTTTCATCTGTCAGCGACCGTCCACGTCTCCATCACGCCAGATGCATTCCCCAGAGCGACGCCTACTTATTCCAAAAGCGACTATTACCCTGCGTTTTCGGTATTAATTCATTTGAAATCAAACTGTTAGGCTTGCCGGTTCGCAGCAGCCCCGCAAGGCTGCTGGCAAAGTCTTTCCTGGAGTTCTCATGAATCTACCGTTGATTCTCAACCTGCTGGTGTTCCTCGCCCTGCTCTTGGGTCTGGCACAAACCCGCCGCACCCATTGGAGCCTGGCGAAAAAAGTCCTGCTCGCGCTGGTGCTCGGTGTCACGTTCGGTATAGCTCTGCACGCCGTTTACGGGGCGGGCAATCCAGTGCTGAAAGCCTCGATTGGCTGGTTCGATCTGGTCGGCAACGGTTATGTGCAGTTGCTGCAAATGATCGTCATCCCGCTGGTGTTCGCTTCGATCCTCAGCGCGGTGGCCCGCCTGCACAACGCCTCGTCGCTGGGCAAGATCAGTTTCCTGACCATCGGCACGCTGCTGTTCACCACCGCGATTGCGGCGCTGGTCGGTATCGGCCTGACCAACCTGTTCGGCCTCAGCGCTGAAGGTCTGGTGGCCGGCACCCAGGAAATGGCCCGTCTGCAAACCATTCAGACCGACTACGCCGGCAAGGTCGCCGAACTGAATGTGCCGCAACTGCTGCTGTCGTTCATCCCGCAGAACCCGTTCGCCGATCTGGCGCGGGCCAAACCGACTTCAATCATCAGCGTGGTGATTTTCGCCGCGTTCCTTGGTGTCGCCGCGCTGCAACTGCTCAAGGATGACGTCGAGAAAGGTCAGAAAGTGATCAACGCCATCGACACCCTGCAAGCCTGGGTGATGCGCCTGGTGCGCCTGGTGATGAAGCTGACCCCGTACGGTGTACTGGCGCTGATGACCAAAGTGGTGGCTGGCTCCAACCTGCAAGACATCATCAAACTCGGCAGTTTCGTGGCGGTGTCGTACCTCGGTCTGGGCCTGATGTTCGTCGTTCATGGCCTGCTGGTGTCGGCGGCCGGGATCAACCCGCTGCGTTTCTTCCGCAAGATCTGGCCGGTGCTGACGTTTGCATTCACCAGCCGTTCCAGTGCAGCGAGCATTCCGCTGAGCATCGAAGCGCAGACCCGCCGTCTGGGCATTCCACAATCGGTAGCCAGTTTTGCCGCATCGTTCGGCGCGACCATCGGCCAGAACGGCTGCGCAGGCCTGTACCCGGCGATGTTGGCGGTGATGGTAGCGCCGACCGTGGGCATCAACCCGCTGGACCCGCTGTGGATCGCGACGCTGGTGGCGATTGTGACCCTGAGTTCGGCCGGTGTGGCGGGCGTAGGTGGCGGTGCGACGTTTGCCGCGCTGATCGTGCTGCCGGCGATGGGCTTGCCGGTGTCACTGGTGGCCTTGCTGATTTCGGTTGAGCCGCTGATCGACATGGGGCGTACAGCGTTGAACGTGAGTGGCGCAATCACCGCCGGTGCGATCACCAGTCAGGTGATGCAGCAGACCGATAAAGCACTGCTCGATGCCGATGAACATGGGCAGTTGGCACAGGCTTGAGTTGTTCTTTGCCTGACCTGCCCTCTTCCACATTGGATTTGTGTCGATCACAGATCCAATGTGTGTGGGCTTGCTCCGGGCGGCGTTCCGACGAAGCTCTTAAGCTTTTTCCCAGACCTCGAAGGTGTACGCCGGTTTGTCGCCCTCGGCCGCATTCGGCACATTCGACACCAGCTTCCACTGGTTAAGATCGAACGCCGGAAACCACGCATCACCTTCCGGGCTCAGCGCCACACGGGTCAGGTACAGACGATCCGCCTGCGCCAGCCCTTGCGCATACAACTGCGCGCCGCCAATCAGCATCAGTTCATCGACGCCCTGTTCCTTCGCCCATTGCTCGGCGCGAACCACCGCGGCTTCGAGTGATGGATAAACCTCAGCGCCTTCCAACACCAGATCGGCCTGACGACTGACCACGATGTTCAAGCGCCCGGGCAGCGGACGACCGAGGGAATCCCAGGTCTTGCGCCCCATGATGATCGGCTTGCCGAGGGTCGTGGCTTTGAAGTATTTGAAGTCCCCCGGCAGGTGCCAGGGCATGCTGTTATCGACGCCGATCACGCGGTTTTCACCGAGGGCTGCGATCAGGCTTAAGGGGAGTGTTTTAGTCATGCCGGCGAGGATACCAGAGCCTCGCTTGACCCGATAAGCGCCACAGCGGTTATGCTCACGGCTCAATTGAGCGACGGGATGCCGCGTGACACAACTGACTCCACTGCAAAACCTCTGGTTGACCGAAACCGTGCGCCTGCGCGAAGAACACGCGGGGCCTCTGGATGATCTGGAAGCCAATCGTCTGGCCCGCGCGGCTGGCGGCGATCTGCCGAGCCGTATTCAACGCCGTGCCTTGTGGCTGGCCGAGCGTGACGGGCTGACCAACGCACTCAAGCACTGGCTGCAAGGCGCGCGTCTGGCGCTGCTGTTAATGGTGGTGCTGGCCTGCGTGACCGGTGCCGGCATGGCGTTTTCCACGCTGGGTGACGGCACGCGCCCGGTGAATATTTTCTGGGCGTTGGGTACGTTGCTCGGGGTGAATCTGATTTTGCTGTTGAGTTGGGCGCTGGGACTGTTGTTCGCCGGGGAACATGGCGCCGCACTCGGCCGGCTCTGGCTTTGGCTCAGCGAAAAATTCGCCCGTGACGCCAAAGCCGCGCAGTTGCCCCCAGCGTTGCTCGTCTTGTTGCAACGCCAAAAACTCAATCGTTGGGCGATCGGCACGCTGGTCAATGGCCTGTGGCTGCTGATCATGCTCAGCGCTTTGAGCATGCTGGTGTTGATGATGGCTGCCCGGCGCTATGACTTCATTTGGGAAAGCACGCTGTTAGGCGCCGACTTCTTCGCCGCCCTGACGGATGCGTTGACGGTCATTCCCCATGCCTTGGGTTGGAGTGCGCCGCGCGTCGACATGATTCGCGTGACGCTGGACACCGACTACAACCGTGCGTTGGTTCGCCAGTGGTGGGCCATCTGGCTGGTGGGCGCGGTGCTGATCTATGGCGTCTTGCCGCGTCTGATACTGATGTTGTTCTGCCGCTGGCGCTGGAAACGGGGACGTGACCGCTTGCATCTGGACCTGAACCTGCCCGGCTACGCCCAACTGCGCGAACGCCTGATGCCGACCAGCGAACGCCTCGGCGTCACCGACGCCGCGCCTGAGCAATTGCACCGCGTCGAAAGCAGCGTCAGCGAACACGCCAGCGAAGGCGCATTGCTGGTGGCGATCGAACTCGACGAGCAACGCCCATGGCCGCCGGCCCTGCCGAAAACCGTGAGCAACGCTGGCATCCTCGACAGCCGCGAGTCACGCAACAAACTGCTCGAACAACTCAGCCGCTTTCCCCCGGCACGTCTGGTTATCGCTTGCGATCCACGGCGCTCGCCGGATCGCGGCAGCCTCGCGCTGATCGCCGAACTGGCGCGCAACGCCAGCGCCACCCGCGTCTGGCTGCTGCAAGCGCCGCCCGGTGAAGCGCTGGACGCCGAACGCCTCGGCGACTGGCACATCGCACTGCAACAGTTGGAACTACCCTTTGCTGATTGCGCGCCGTTGAACTGGCTGGAGAACGGTCATGACTGATGCCTTCAAAGCGCCGCTGAAACTCGCCGTGGTCGGCCACACCAACGTTGGCAAGACTTCGCTGTTGCGCACGCTGACCCGCGATGTCGGTTTCGGCGAAGTCTCGCATCGGCCAAGCACCACCCGGCATGTCGAGGGCGCGCGACTGTCGGTGGACGGCGAGCCGTTGCTCGACCTCTACGACACGCCGGGGCTGGAAGACGCCATCGCCCTGCTGGATTTTCTCGAACGTCTGGAACGCCCCGGCGAACGCCTCGACGGCCCGGCGCGGCTGGCGCGGTTTCTCGACGGCAGCGAGGCGCGCCAGCGTTTCGAACAGGAAGCCAAAGTGTTGCGGCAACTGCTCGCCTCCGACGCCGGTTTGTATGTGATCGACGCCCGCGAGCCGGTGCTGGCCAAGTACCGCGATGAACTGGAAGTGTTGGCCAGTTGCGGCAAACCGCTGCTGCCGGTGCTCAATTTCGTCAGCAGCGCCAACCACCGCGAACCGGATTGGCGTGACGCGTTGGCGCGTCTTGGTCTGCATGCGCTGGTGCGTTTCGACAGCGTGGCGCCGCCCGAGGATGGTGCGCGACGGCTGTATGAAAGCCTCGCCTTGTTGCTGGAAAACGCCCGGCCGCAACTGGAACGCTTGATTGCAGATCAGCAGGCACAGCGACTCGCCCGGCAGCACAGTGCAGCGCGGTTGATTGCCGAATTGCTGATCGACTGCGCCGCGTGCCGCCGCAGCGTGGTCAGCGAAGCCGAGCAGGAACAGCAAGCCATCAGCGAACTGCGCAAGGCTGTGCGCCAGCGCGAACAGAAGTGCGTCGAAGCGCTGCTCAAGCTGTATGCGTTTCGCCCGCAGGATGCGGCGGCGAGTGATCTACCGTTGCTCGATGGCCGCTGGGGCGATGACCTGTTCAACCCGGAAACCTTGAAGCAACTCGGTGTGCGTGTGGGGGGCGGGATCGCTGCCGGGGCAGCCGCCGGGGCTGGCGTGGATTTGCTGGTGGGCGGCATCACCCTCGGCGCGGCGGCATTGGCCGGGGCAATTGCTGGCGGTGCGCTGCAAACGGCGCGCAGTTATGGCAGTCGCTTGCTCGGCAAGATCAAAGGCCAGCGCGAGTTGACGGTGGATGATGCCGTGTTGCGGCTGTTGGCGTTGCGCCAGCGCCAGTTGCTGCTGGCCCTGGATCAGCGCGGGCATGCGGCGCTGGACGCGGTTCAGGTTGCCGCACCGCAGGACAAAACCTGGCGACAGGGCAAGTTGCCGGAGGCGCTGAGCAAGGCGCGGGCGCATCCGCAATGGTCGTCGCTCAACCCGCATGCGAAGTTGAATCAGGCGCAGCGGCAGGAGCAAATTGAGTCTTTGGCTGAGGATTTGTAGCGCCTGAGCCGGCCTCTTCACGAGCAAGCCCGCTCCCACAGAAAAACGCATTCCCCCGGGCTTGCTCGCGAATGAAGGTCTTGTGACCTGCCATCAAATGTCCCCCAGCAACTGCGCGACATTGCGCTCGGCCATGGCCGGACCGACGCTCATGCCGACGCCGGTGTGCATCAGCGCCACACTCAGCCCCGGTGCCGGGCGCAGGAACGAAAACGGCCCCGGCCCACGGGCGCCATAGACACCCTGCCAGCGCTCGATCACTTTCACCTTGCAGCCGAGGGTATGTTCGGCCAGTTCGAGCATCCAGGTGTCGACTTGCTCGGCGTTGAACGGCGACGGATCGCTGCCGTAGTGGTGCGAATCGCCGATGATCAACTCGCCATACGGTGTCGGACTGATCAACAGGTGAATGCCGTTTTCATGCAGGTGCGGTTGTTCGCGCAGGATCTGCGCCTGCACCGCCGCCGCTTCCGGCAAGTCGGCGAAGGCGCCGTAGTGCACGCCGCTCAACCCCGTGAGCAAGGCGTGTTGCAGGTTCAGGTCGACGTGCGGTTTGGCGCGGAGCATTTGCAGGCGGCAGATTTGCGGGTCGAGCGTGGCAATCGGTTCGGCCAGCAGCGTCTGATAATCATGGCCGGAGCAGACGATGATCTGTTTGGCGGTGAACGAACCGGCCGTGCTGTGCAGACGCCCCGGCTCCACATCGCGCACCAGCGTCGAGAAATGAAATTCGACGCCGAGGTCGCGGCGCAGGTAATCGATCAATGCTGGAATCGCTTCACGCGAATACAACTGTTGATCGTCCCTCCCGTGCAAGGCTGCACGGTGATGGCTGAACTGACCGCTGTAGAGGTCGCGCAACGCGGCGCCGCGCAACAAGTCGACGTTGTAACCGTGTTCCACGGCGCGGCCGGCGCAAAAGGCTTCGAGCAGGTGTTCTTCAGCTTCAGTGCGGGCAAACAGGTACGAGCCGTTACGCTTGATTTGCAGGCCGGCGAGCTGCGCCCAGTCGCCCCAGATCTCGCGGCTGGCCTTGGCCAGTTCGAGCATTGGCCCGGGTGGCTGGCCGGTGACCAGTGCCTGGCCGAAGTTGCGCACCGAGGCGCCGAGGGGCGTGGCCGTGCGTTCGAAAACCGTGACTTTGAGACCGCGTTTGGCGGCGGCATAGGCGTGGGACAGGCCGAGGATGCCGGCGCCGACGATCAGCAGGTCGTTGTGTTGTGTCATGGAAATTTTCCCTGAATGGGAGACCGCCTTCGCGAGCAAGCCCGCTGCCACAGGGGATTTTGGGTGCCCACAGAATGTGTGTTCACTGAAGATCCAATGTGGGAGCGGGCTTGCTCGCGAAGCGGCCCTGTCAGTCGATAAAGAGCTTACTTGGCGACGACTTTCTCGGACTTGCCGTCATAGCGCTTGCGCCACTCGGCCAGGATCTCGTCGCGGTTCTTCGAGGCCCAGGCAAAGTCGTTTTTGATCAAACGCTGCTCGTAATCAGCCGGCAATTCCGTCTGCGGCTTGGCGATCCCCGGCTGGGCAAGAACAGCGAAGTTCTCCTTGTACAGATCCATCGCCTCGGCGCTGGCGGAGAAGTCGGCGAGTTTCTTCGCGGCTTCTTCATGCGGCGTGCCTTTGATCACGGCAGTCGCCTCGATCTCCCAGCCCAGGCCTTCCTTCGGCAGGATGATGTCCAGCGGCGCGCCCTGGCGCTTCAACTGAACGGCCGGGTATTCGAAGGAAATACCAATCGGGAACTCGCCCGCCGCCGCCAGTTTGCAAGGCTTGGAGCCGGAGTGAACGTACTGGCCGATGTTCTGGTGCAGGCCGTCCATGTACGCCCAGCCCTGCTTCTCGCCGAAGGTTTGCAGCCAGGCGCTGACGTCGAGGAAACCGGTGCCGGACGACGCCGGGTTGGGCATGACAATCTTGCCTTTGTACTCAGGCTTGGTCAGGTCCTGCCAGCTCACCGGTTTGCTCAAGCCCTGCTTCTCGGCTTCGACGGTGTTGAAGCAAATGGTCGCGGCCCACACGTCCATGCCGACCCAGGCCGGCGGGTTGGCGGCGTCGCGGTAGTTCGCGCCGATCTTGCCCAGATCCTTCGGTGCGTAACTTTGCAGCATGCCTTGCTGGTCGAGGATCGCTAGGCTCGAGGCGGCCAGGCCCCACACGGCGTCAGCCTGCGGACGGGCCTTTTCGGCCAGCAGTTTGGCGGTGATGATCCCGGTGGAATCGCGCACCCATTTGATCTCGACGTCCGGGTTGGCCTTTTCGAAGGCGTCCTTGTAGGACTTCAGTTGCTCGGCTTCGAGGGCGGTGTACACCGTCAACTCGGTTTTCGCCGCGAAGGCATTCAGGCTGAAAGTGGCGAGCACAGCAGCGGCCAGGGCCATAGGCTTGAACATGATCGTTTTCCTGTCTTTTTGAGTTGAGGGTTACGGGAAACATCAGTGACCGGGCGCGGTTTGCCGCCAGGCCTGGGAACGGCGCAGCAAACCGCGCGAAGCCCACGCCAGCAGCAAGGACACGCCCGCCGAGGTGAACAGAATCAGGGTCGACATCGCTGCCGCGCCGCCGACGTTGCCGGCGTCATCCATGTTCAGCACCGCCACCGCCGCAAGAATGGTGTCCGGGCTGTAGAGGAAGATCGCCGCCGACACCGTGGTCATCGCCGAGACGAACAGGTAACGCACGATGTCCAGCAACGCCGGCAGGCAGATCGGCACGGTCACGCGCAGGTAATGCCGATACAGCGGCGCCTTGAGCGACAGCGCGGCGGCTTCGAACTCGGCATCGAGCTGGCGCAGCGCGGTGGTTGCGGTCATTTGTGCGGTGGTCAGATAGTGCGCAATGGTGCAGACGATCAGCAGGGTCATCGTCCCGTAGAGCACATGCAGCGGGTTGCCGGTCAGGTTGAAAAAGAACACGTAACCCAGACCAAGCACCAACCCCGGCACCGCCATCGGCACGAAACTGAGCATGCGCAACGCCAGATTGAGGCCGCGTTGCGTGCGTGTTTTTTCCATCAGATACGCGCCGGTGAAGATCAGCACACTGCCAATCAGCGCCGTACCCAGCGCCATCTTCAAACTGTTGCTGTAGGCCAGCCAGCCACCGCCGGCGGTTTCGTTGAACTGATAGTGGTTGAGCGACAGCGACAGGTTGTACGGCCAGAACTTCACCAGCGAGGAGAACACCGCCATGCCGAACACCAGCAGCAACGCCGCGCAGATCAGCAGGACGATGACCAGATAGCAGCCATCACGCACTTTCGACGGCGCCGGTTTGAACACCTGGGCGCGGCCACTCATGGAGTCGCCGTGACGTCGACGCAACCACGCATCGACGCCAAAGCTCAGCAGCGCCGGCAGCAACAGCACCATGCCGATCAACGCACCACGGCCGAATTGCTGCTGGCCGACCACGGCTTTATAAGCCTCCAGCGCCAACACTTGATAGTCGCCACCGACCACCACCGGCACACCGAAATCGGTGATGGTCAGGGTGAACACCAGACAGAACGCGGCGAACACAGCCTGTCGGGTCGCCGGCCAGGTGATGCTGCGAAACGCCTTGGCCGGACTGGCGCCCATGCTCGACGCCGCATCGAACAGCCGCGCATCGGCCAGGGACAGCGCCGACAGCAGAATCATCAGCGCATGGGGAAAGGTGTAGATCACCTCACCCAGCACAATCCCCCAGAACCCGTAGATGTTGTCCGAGAGCAGCCCGCGCAACAGGCCTTGATTGCCGAACAGATAGACCAGCGCAATCCCCGGCAGCATCGACGGCGCCATCAGCGGTAGCAGGGAAATCCCGCGCCAGATGCCTTTGGCCGGAATCAACGTGCGTTGCAGGGCGTAGGCAAACAGGTAGGCCAGCGGTACGACGATGGCTGCGACGCTGAGGGAAACTTTCAGGCTGTTGCCGAGCAGCCAGTGGAAATTCTCGCTGGTCGCCAGTTCTTTCGCAGCGAGCCAGCCACCGCCCTGCCCGGCTTCGCTACTGAAGCCGCGCCAGAAGATCGCCAGCAACGGCAACAGCACCGCAACGCCAAGCAGTACCAGCAGCAGGAGTTTGCCGCCGACGACGAAGATGCGGTCGCCGATCTCGGCACGGGACGTCTGACGCACCTGCTTATGCGGGAGCGGCAGCGCGAGGTGGCTGCTCATCAGGCAAACACCTGCAGGCTGCGCGGCGGCAACGCAACCATGATCTGCTGGGCGCCGAGGCGCGGCATGGCCTCCGGCGCCAGTTCGGCGAGCAGCGCGTGGCCGGGCAGTTGATCGAGTTCGAAGCTCATGCGGCAGCGGTTGCCGAGGAAGGTGATCTCGCGGACTTTGGCCGGGAACAGGTTTTCTTCGTGCACCAGCGGATTGACGTTGATCGCTTCGGGGCGGCAGAACAATCGGCCCGAGGCGCCGCTCACGCTGCCATCCGCCAGACGCACATCCATCCCGCCCACCCGGGCGTGGCTGGCGCTGCTGCGCTGGAACGGCAGCCAGTTACCCTGCCCGACAAACTCGGCCACAAACGGTGTGGCCGGGCGGTTGTAGATGTCCTGCGGGGTGGCGTACTGCTCGACCCGACCGTTATTCATCACGGCGATGCGGTCGGCCATCAGCATGGCTTCGTCCTGATTGTGCGTGACCATCAGGGTGGTGATGCCGAGGTTGCGTTGCAGTTGGCGCAGTTCGGTACACAAATGCTCACGCACCCGGGCGTCAAGGGCCGACATCGGTTCGTCGAGCAGCAGCAGCGACGGTGCCGGGGCCAGAGCGCGGGCCAGTGCCACCCGTTGCTGTTGGCCGCCGGACAATTGGCCGGGGTACTTTTTCTCACTGCCGGTGAGGCCGACCAGTTCCAGCATCTCACCGACGCGGCGGCGCACTTCATCGCGACCGCTGCCGGCGAGGCCGTAGGCAATGTTCGCCTCCACCGTCAGATTGGGGAACAGTGCGTAGGACTGAAACAGAATCCCGTAGTCCCGGGCCTGCGGTGCGAGATTCGAGACATCGCGGTCACCGAGGTACAACTCGCCGCTGTCCTGCTTTTCCAGACCGGCGATGCAACGCAGCAACGTGGTCTTGCCGCACCCGGACGGGCCGAGCAGGCACACCAGTTCACCGGCCGCGACGTCGAGGGAGACGTTATCCAGTGCGGTGAACGCGCCAAAGCGCTTCTGCACGCCGCGCACGTTCATCGGTGCGCCTGGGTGAGTCAGGGTGGTTGCGATGGCAGGATTCATGGGACAGACCTCATCAAGCAGATGAGGCAAATCCTAGCGTTGTAATGCGTCCGTCATGTGGCAGTGAGGCAAAAACGGCTGATAGTGGTATTCGGGGATTTTGGTTTGGGCTGAGGTTCTGCATTGCCTGGTCTGCCCCCTTCGCGAGCAAGCCCGCTCCCACAGGGGGAACGCATTCCAATGTGGGGCTTGCTCGCGAAGAGGCCCAGACATTCACCAAAAGATTCAGGCGATCGACACCTCTAGCCTCCACTCAGTGGCACATGGGCATGCGCCGCTGAGCGCGTTGATCACTCGGTCGGCACTAACCTGTCCAGCACACGATTGACCGCCAGCTCGGCCAGCATCACCACCTGGGCGATGCCTTGCAGGGTTTTGCGGTTCGAGCCTTCAACCATTGCTGCGTGGTTGTGGAGCATGACGGTGGCGGAGCCGAGGGTTTCACTGGCGTCGGCCAGCAGGGATTCGGTGTCAGCCTCAGGGTGTGCCATGTAGAGCGTGTTGGGGGTGTAGGACGTGGCCATGATGGCGGCGGCCGGCGGGCAGAGATAGTGGTCGAGGGCGCGCTCGGCGGCTTCGTGGAATTTCTTTGAATCGGGCGATTCGTAGGGGGATGCCGGATCGGAGATCGGCGGGTTTGGCGTTGGTTTGAACATTGAGTCTTTCTCCAGTAGAGCCGCAGCCATCTCGCTACTAAACGAAAGGGGTGGCAGCTGTGCGCAAGTTAGTAGACCGGCAGAAGACTCAAGACCCGGCGCACCCGAAGATGCCATGCGCACAGCCACCATCAAGTGCAAGCAAGCGCCCGACTGGATGATTCTTGTGCAGCCGTAAGTCAACTGATCCGGGCTACTAAACCCGATCACTGGAAATCAGTGATGCGAACCAAGTTACGCAGCCAGCCCAAGGCGCACAAGCCGGCGGATTCTGGTGCATGCGTAGGCAGCGGCGCAAGGATTTGTAGGCTGCCGGGCGTAACACCGAGTGTCTTTAAACACCTGCGCTGGAAAGGGTTTAGTGCCCTACAGAGATTGGGGATTTACCTGTCGGATTTTGCTGCGGCGACTGACCCCTTCGCGAGCAGCCCGCTCCCACAGGGGGAACGCATTCCAATGTGGGGCTTGCTCGCGAAGAGGCCGGCACAGGCACTGAAAGATCTCAGGCCGGGGACATTTCCTGCGCCAACCCCAAAAACGCCGCCGGCAACCGCGCATTCTTGCGCTCCTTGAGGCAGTACAGGTACTCGGGAATCTGCGGCGCATGCTCAAGGGTCAGCACCTTTAGCTGCGGATCATGCGGCACTTCCTGGCGGGCAATGATGCTGATGCCAATGTTGCGCAACACCGCCTCGCGAATCGATTCACGGCTGCCGATCTCCAGCAGCGGCCCGAAACTCACCCCGGCGCTGGCCAGCAACTCTTCGGTCAACCGCCGCGTGGTCGAACCCGACTCGCGCATCAGCAACGTATGCCCGACCAACGCACTCAGCGACACATGCTCATGCACCGCCAGCGGGTGATTGCGATGCACCGCCAATACCAGCGGATCCGTGCCGAGCACCCGACGAATCAGCCGCGCATCATCCAGCAACTGCGACGACGCGGCGACATCGACCCGGTAATCCTCCAGCGCTTCGAGCACCTGCTGCGAGTTGCCGATTTCCACCGACACGTCCACCTGCGGCAGGCGTTCGCGAAAAGTCTTCACCAGATCGAGGATGTAATACGGCGCGGTCGCGGCGATGCGTAGCGTGCCTTGCACCTGGCCGCTGTTGCGCAGGAAAAACTCGATATCGGCTTCCTGCTGCAACAACGCCTTGACCATCGGCAGCAGCCGCGCGCCTTCGTCGCTGACACTCAATCGGCGACCGCCACGGTAGAACAGCTCTACCGAATAGTGGCTTTCGAGGTTACGAATCTGCGTGGTCACGGTCGGTTGGCTGAGGCCGAGTTTTTTCGCCGCCAAAGTGATGCTGCCCAGACGGGCCACCATGTAAAACGCCTTCAGCTCGGCACTCAGCACAACCACCCCTCATCGTCTATTTGCGCAACAGGCGCAAACCGTTGAACACCACCAGCAGGCTCACGCCCATGTCGGCAAACACCGCCATCCACATGGTGGCGAGCCCGGCGAAGGTTACCCCAAGAAAGATAGCCTTGATCACCAACGCCAATGCAATGTTCTGTTTCAGGATGCTGGCGGTATCGCGAGACAGGCTGATGAATGCCGGAATCTTGCGCAGATCGTCGTCCATCAGGGCGACATCGGCAGTTTCGATAGCCGTGTCGGTGCCCGCTGCGGCCATGGCAAAACCGATCTCGGCGCGGGCCAATGCCGGGGCATCGTTGATACCGTCGCCGACCATGCCGACCCGGTGGCCCTGTGCGTAAAGCGCTTCGATGGCTTGCAGCTTGTCGGTCGGCAACAAATCGCCCTGAGCCTGATCGATGCCGACCTGCGCGGCAATCGCCTGCGCGGTGTGGACGTTATCGCCCGTGAGCATCAGGGTTTTCACGCCCAGCGCATGCAACTGGCGGATCGCTTCGCGACTGGTCTCCTTGACGGTGTCGGCCACCGCAAACAGCGCCAGCGGGCCGGACTTGTCGAGCAACAGCACCACGGATTTGCCCTGTTTCTCCAGCGCGAAGAGTTTTTCTTCCAGCGCCGGGGAGCACAGGTTCAGCTCTTCAACCAGACGATGGTTGCCCAAGTAGTAGACCTGGCCGTTGATCTCGCCTTTGACGCCACGGCCGGCCAGCGCTTCGAAGTTATCCACAATCTGCGCCGCGAGGTTTTTATCCACAGCGGCGTTGGCGATGGCCAGCGACACCGGGTGATCGGAACGGCCGGCCAACGCGGCAGCAATCGCCGGGGCGGTGGCGTCGGCCGTCGGATCGAGGGACAGGTAATCGGTCTGCACCGGTTTGCCGTGGGTGATGGTTCCGGTTTTATCCAGCGCCAGATAATCGAGCTTGAAACCGCCCTCCAGGTACACGCCGCCCTTGACCAGAATGCCTTTGCGCGCCGCCGCCGCGAGGCCGCTGACGATGGTCACCGGGGTGGAAATCACCAAGGCACATGGGCACGCGACCACCAGCAACACCAGCGCGCGGTAGATCCAGTCGAACCACACCGCGCCCATGAACAGCGGCGGAATGATCGCCACGGCCAGGGCCAGGACGAACACCGCAGGGGTGTAGATTGTCGAGAATTGATCGACGAAGCGCTGGGTCGGTGCGCGTGCGCCCTGGGCTTGCTCGACGGCGTGAATGATCCGCGCCAGCGTCGAGTTGTTCGCCGCTGCGGTGACCGCGTATTCCAGCGAACCGGCCTGATTGATGGTGCCGGCGAAGACTTTATCGCCCACGGTTTTCTCCACCGGCAGGCTTTCCCCGGTGATCGGCGCCTGATCGATGGTCGAACGGCCGCTGACGACTTCACCGTCCAGCGCAATACGCTCGCCGGGTTTTACCCGCACGCGGGCGCCGAGTTCGACGCTTTTCACTTCCTGTTCGAGCCAGCGACCGTCAGCCTGCAATACGGTCGCCTGCTCCGGGGTCATTTGCATCAGACCGCTGATCGCGTTGCGCGCACGATCCAGCGAACGTGCTTCGATCAACTCGGCCACGGTGAACAGGAACATCACCATCGCCGCTTCCGGCCATTGGCCGATCAACACGGCACCGGTCACGGCGATGCTCATCAGCGCATTGATGTTGAGGTTGCGGTTCTTCAGGGCAATCCAGCCCTTTTTGTAGGTGCCGAGGCCACCGCTGAGGATCGACACCAGCGCGATGATCGCCACCACCCAGGTCGGCGCGGCGTTGGTGAAGTGGATCACTTCGGCGGCGAGCGCACCGACGCCGGACAGCGCCAATGGCCACCAGTGTTTTTTCACGGGGGCCGGGGCTGGCGACTCGACGCCCGCCTCCAGCGGTTCGGCGTGCATGCCGAGGGATTTGATTGCCTCAGTGATGGGCTCGGTGCCTGGCAGCGTGTGGGTCACACCGAGCACGCGGTTGATCAGGTTGAATTCCAGTTGCTCGACGCCGGCCAGTTTGCCGAGTTTGTTCTGGATCAGCGTCTGTTCGGTCGGGCAGTCCATCGCCTCGATGCAAAAGCTGCTCAGCCGGGCGTCGGCGCTGGTCTTTTCGCTCAGTAGCACCCGTGCAGGTGCGGCGGCTTTCGATGCGCAGCAAGCGTCGCCGCCGTGGTCATGTTTATGCACAGGCTGCAATTTATGGCTGTGGTCGTGCCCCGCGTGGGGTTTGTGGGAGTGCAGGGAATCGCTCATTGGTCGCGTCCATGAAGGTGCCTGTTGCCAAGTAAAGACCCTGTAGCCACTATAGGGTCAAGCACCCTTTTGGAGATTGCCGTCATGAAGATCGGAGAACTGGCCAAGCTGACCGATTGCGCCGTCGAAACCATTCGTTACTACGAGCGCGAAAACCTGCTGCCAGAGCCCGCCCGCAGCGACGGCAACTACCGCGTCTACACCCAGGCCCACGCCGAACGCCTGACCTTCATCCGCAACTGCCGCACCCTCGACATGACCCTCGAAGAAATCCGCAGCCTGTTGGCCATGCGTGACAGCCCGCAGGATCAGTGTGAAAGCGTCAACACGCTGATCGATGAACACATCCAGCATGTGAAGGCACGAATTGACGGGTTATTGGCGTTGCAGACACAACTGCTCGACCTGCGCCAACGCTGTGGCGAAAGGCCGGGGGCCGATCAATGCGGGATTTTGCAGCGGCTGGAAGTGAGTGGCGGGGTGGTGGCGACGGAGGTGGAGCATTCGCATGTGGGCCGTAGTCACGGCCATTAAGAACACCCGATAACCAAAGTGGGAGCGGGCTTGCTCGCGAAAGCGGTGTGTCAGCCAACACATAATTGACTGACACACCCTCTTCGCGAGCAAGCCCGCTCCCACAGGGTATTGCGTGAAACCTCAGACCGCCATCGGCGCGGTCATCGGCGCGTGGTGCTCGTAGCCTTCCAGCGAGAAGTCGCTCGGCTCCACCAGTTCCAGCCACTCCGGCTGATACACACCGGTCTTGGCAAATTCCGGCACGCGGTCGGAGATTTTCAGTTTCGGCATGGCGAACGGTTCGCGCTTGAGCTGTTCGTTGAGCATGTCCAGGTGGTTTTCGTAGACATGGGCGTCACCGATGAAATAGGTGAACCAGCGCGGCGTGTAACCGGTCAGGCGACCGATCAGGCTCAGCAGCGCGGCGCCTTCGGTGAGGTTGAACGGCGTGCCCAGGCCCAAGTCGTTGGAGCGGATGTATAGGGTCAGGGAAATTTCCCTGGTCTCGACATTCGGGTGGAACTGGTACAGCAGATGGCACGGCGGCAGGGCCATTTCATCGAGTTGGGCGCAGTTCCAGCCGTGGAACAGGATGCGGCGGCTGCCCGGATCATTGATGATCGTGTCGACGCACTGGCGCACCTGGTCGATGGCTTTGTACAGCACCACGTAGGCCTGGCCGTCTTCTTCGCCTTGAGCGATCTGCTTGTAGCCATTGCTCAAGGTTTGTTCGATGGCCGCGGTGTTGCTCAACGGAATCTGCTTGTACGCCGGCCATTTGCGCCATTGCACGCCATAGATTTCGCCGAGGTCGTCGTCGCCCTGACGGAATGGGTTGGCCAGCCACTGGGCGTTTTCGTTGGCGTTCTGGTCCCAGACCTTGCAGCCCAGCGCGCGGAATTCAGCGGCGTTGTTCACACCACGCAGAAAACCGCACATCTCGCCGATGGCCGATTTGAAGGCCATCTTGCGGGTGGTGATCGCCGGAAAACCTTCCTGCAGATCGAAACGCAGCATCGCCCCCGGGAAACTGATGGTGTTGATGCCGGTGCGGTTGGCCTGTTTGGTGCCGTTCTGGATGACGTGCGAGACCAGTTCGAGATATTGCTTCATGAGTTACCTGTGTCCTTGAACCCGGGGGCCGTCGCCCCCGGCCTTCGAATTTATACGGCCGCCGCGGGCGCTGCCGGGGCGCGATGATAAGCCAGCCAGATCAGGTACAGACCGGCAAGCACCATCGGCACGCAAAGCACCTGACCCATGGTCAGCCAGCCCCAGGCCAGATAGCCCAGTTGCGCGTCCGGTACACGGACGAATTCGACGATGAAACGGAAGATGCCGTAGAACAGCGTGAACATCCCCGATACCGCCATGGTCGGCCGCGGTTTACGCGAGAACAACCACAGGATCAGGAACAGCGCGACGCCTTCAAGGGCGAACTGATACAGCTGCGACGGGTGACGCGGCAACTGCGCCGGGTCGCTGAACGGCGGGAAGATCATCGCCCACGGCACGTCGGTCGGCTTGCCCCACAACTCGGCGTTGATAAAGTTGCCGATACGCCCGGCGCCCAGGCCGATCGGCACCATCGGTGCGACGAAGTCCATCAACTGGAAGAACGACTTGTTGTTCTTTTTGCCGAACCACAACGCGGCCAGCATCACGCCGATAAAGCCGCCGTGGAACGACATGCCGCCCTTCCACACTTCGAAAATCAGCAACGGGTTGGCCAGGTAGGCGCTCAGATCGTAGAACAGCACGTAACCCAACCGCCCGCCGACAATGACCCCCATCGATAACCAGAAAATCAAGTCGGAGAGTTTCTCCTTGCTCCAGGTCGGGTCGAAGCGGTTCAACCGCCGGGACGCCAGCAGCCAGGCGCCGCCGATGCCGATCAGGTACATCAGACCGTACCAGTGGATTTTCAGCGGACCGATGGCCAGGGCCACCGGGTCGATCTGCGGGTAAGGCAGCATTGCGACTCCTCGTTAGAAGTTGAAACCAGAATTCCCGGGCGACGCTGTCACCTCAGGATTAAGCCAGGATTGCGACCTGCTCAAAGCAGAAAACTCAAGCCAACGCAAAACAGCAAAGCGGCGAACAGCCGTTTGAGCAAGCGTGGCGATAATCTATGTGCCAATCGTGCGCCGAGACGGGCGAACACCATGCTGGTCAGGGCGATGCCCAACAGCGCCGGCAAATAGACAAAGCCGAGACTATGGGCCGGCAGCAGCGGATCGTGCCAGCCCAGAATCATGAAACTTAATGCACTGACCAGGGCGATCGGCAGACCGCAGGCCGACGAGGTCGCTACCGCTTGCTGCATCGGCACGCTGCGCCAGGTCAGGAACGGCACGGTCAGCGATCCGCCGCCGACGCCAAAAATCGCCGAGGCCCAGCCAATCACGCTGCCAGCCACGGACAGACCGAGTTTGCCCGGCACCGTTCGGCTGGCCTTGGGTTTGACGTCCAGCGCCAACTGCACGGAAATCACCAAGGCAAATACGCCGATGATTTTTTGCAAATGCGGCCCGGAAATCGCTTCGGCCGTCAGCGCACCGAAACCGGCGCCGACCAGAATACCCACGGTCATCCACGCAAAAACCGGCCAGCGTACCGCACCACGTCGATGGTGCTCACGCACGGCATTGACCGAGGTGAAGATGATCGTCGCCAACGACGTGCCGACCGCCAGGTGGGTCAGAATCGATGGGTCGAAGCCCTGCAACGTGAAACTGTAAACCAGCACCGGGACAATAATGATCCCGCCGCCCACCCCGAACAGCCCGGCCAGCACGCCTGCACAGGCGCCCAGCGCCAGATAGAGCAGAAATTCCATGACCGTCTCCCAGACGCTTTCCCCAAACCGGAGCGGCATGGTAACGGATGCATACCCTTAGGCGGAACTGGCGATGGATGCACGGACGCCGGATGCGTAGAGTGGACAAAAAACACACAAGGACCACCTTATGTGCCTGATCGTTTTTGCCTGGCGCCCGGGCCATGCCCAGCCGCTGATCGTTGCGGCCAACCGTGACGAGTTTTACGCCCGCCCCAGTCTGCCGCTGGGGCAATGGCCTGAGGCACCGCATGTGCACGCCGGACGCGATCTCGAAGCCGGTGGCACCTGGCTGGGGATCGGCGCCAACGGGCGCTTTGCGGCGCTGACCAATATCCGCGACCCGCATCAGCCGCCGGCGCGTAAATCGCGGGGGGAGCTGGTGGCGGGGTTTCTCGCGGGCGATGAGGCGATTGATGACTATCTGGCCGGCGTTGTCGGTCGCTCACCAGAGTACGCCGGGTTCAACCTGCTGCTGGGCAACAGCCATGAGCTATGGCACTACAACGCACGGATGTCGGAGCCGGTGATGCTGCAGTCCGGGGTCTACGGATTATCCAATGCCGGACTGGACACGCCGTGGCCGAAGCTGCTCAAGGCCAGGGCGGCGTTGAGTGCAGTGCTGGAGGATCCGCAGCCTGCACGGTTGCTGGCGTTACTTGGCGATGCGCAAACGGCGCCGTTTGCCGAGTTGCCGGACACCGGCGTGGGGCTGGCGACGGAATCACTGCTGTCGAGTGTGTTTATTGCCAGCCAGAGTTACGGGACGCGGGCAAGTACGGCGCTGGTGGTGCAGGCGGATGGGACGCGCAGGATGGTGGAGCGCAGCTTCGGGCCGTATGGCGGGCATCTGGGGGAAGTCGAGATTGTGGTTTAGCGGTATCTGGACTGACACCTTCGCGAGCAAGCCCGCACCCACATTGGATCTGTGATCGACACAAATCCCCTGTGGGAGCGGGCTTGTTCGCGAGGGGGCGATCAGCCTTTTAAAGGGCTTTGTTGACCGCCGGCGGATTGATCTTCGACAACCCAAGGTTCTTCAGCGCCAGTTGCAGCGAACTGTGGATAACTTGCGGGTTATCGATGGTCATCAATTCGCCCAGCAATTGCCTGGCCTTGTCCAGATTGACCTGACGCAGCATCCACTTCACCTTCGGCAAGTTGGTGGCGTTCATCGACAGACTGTCGAAGCCCATCGCCATCAACAGCACCGCCGCCGCCGGATCACCGGCCATCTCGCCGCAAATGCTCACCGGTTTGCCCTCGGCATGGGCGTCGCGCACCACGGTTTGCAACGCTTGCAGCACGGCCGGGTGCAGGTAGTCGTAGAGATCCGCCACCCGTGGGTTGTTACGGTCCACCGCCAGCAGGTATTGGGTCAAGTCGTTGGAGCCGACCGAGAGGAAGTCGACCATCCGCGCCAGTTCCCTGGTCTGGTAGACCGCTGCCGGAATCTCGATCATCACCCCGATTGGCGGCATTGGCACGTCGGTGCCTTCGTCGCGCACCTCGCCCCACGCCCGGTGGATCAGGTGCAGGGCTTCTTCGAGTTCATGGGTGCCGGAAATCATCGGCAGCAGAATCCGCAGGTTGTTCAGGCCCTCGCTGGCCTTGAGCATGGCGCGGGTCTGCACCAGGAAGATTTCCGGGTGGTCGAGGGTGACGCGAATGCCGCGCCAGCCGAGGAACGGGTTGTCTTCCTTGATCGGGAAGTACGACAGCGACTTGTCACCGCCGATGTCCAGGCTGCGCATGGTCACCGGTTGCGGATGGAACGCGGCGAGCTGTTCGCGGTAGATCGCCAGTTGTTCCTTCTCGCTCGGGAAGCGCTGGTTGATCATGAACGGCACTTCGGTGCGATACAGACCGACACCTTCGGCGCCACGCTTCTGCGCCCGCGCCACATCCGCCAGCAGGCCGGTGTTGACCCACAGCGGCATGCGGTGCCCATCGAGGGTCACGCAGGGCAGATCACGCAGGGCATCGAGGCCCAGCGCCAGTTGTTTCTCTTCTTCGACGACTTCGGCGAACTGCTTGCGCAGCACTTCGCTGGGGTTGGTGTAAACCTCGCCACGAACGCCATCGACGATCATTTCAATGCCGTCGACCTTGGCGTACGGCAGATCGACCAGGCCCATCACCGTTGGAATACCCATGGCCCGGGCCAGGATCGCAACGTGGGAGTTCCCCGAACCGAGTACCGAAACCAGACCAACCAGCGTGCCTTCCGGCACCTCGCCGAGCATGGCCGGCGTCAGTTCTTCGCTGACCAGAATGGTTTTTTCCGGGTAGACGAGGTTCTGTTGCCGCTCTTCCTGCAAGTAGGCCAGCAAGCGGCGGCCGAGGTCTTTGACGTCCGACGCACGCTCACGCAGGTAGGCATCGTCCATCAGTTCGAAACGGTTGACGTGTTCGGTGACCACCTGACGCAACGCACCCTGCGCCCACTGGCCGGTCTTGATCACAGTGGTGATTTCGCTGCCGAGCGAGGCATCGTCGAGCATCATCAGATAAACGTCGAACAGCGCGCGCTCTTCGGGACGCAGTTGTGTCGCCAGTTTCGCCGACAAGGCACGCATGTCGGCGCGCACGCCTTCAATGGCGGTCTTGAACAGTGCCAGTTCGGCGTTGATATCGGTGATGGTCTTGTCCGGCACCACGTCCAGATCCGCCGGCGGCAACATGACCACCGCCGTACCGACCGCCGCACCCGGCGAGCCCGGCACGCCAACGAACTTGGCTTCCTGAATGCCTTTGCCCTGACGGCCCAGACCCCGGATCGAACCGGTGGCCTCGGCGTGGGCGATAACGCCGGCGAGCTGCGCGCTCATGGTCACGAGGAAGGCTTCTTCACCTTCGTCGAACTGGCGGCGTTCTTTTTGCTGGATGACCAACACGCCGACAACGCGGCGGTGGTGAATGATCGGTGCGCCAAGGAAGGAGGCATAGCGCTCCTCACCAGTCTCGGCGAAGTAGCGGTAGCGCGGGTGATCCGCGGCGTTTTCGAGGTTCAGGGGTTCTTCACGCGTGCCGACCAGACCCACCAGACCTTCGTTGGGTGCCATGCTGACTTTGCCGATCGAGCGCTTGTTCAAGCCCTCGGTGGCCATCAGGACGAAGCGGTTGGCCTCGGGATCAAGCAGGTAGACCGAGCAGACCTGGCTGCCCATGGCCTCTTTGACGCGCAACACAATAATCCCCAACGCCGCCTTGAGATCCTTGGCGGAGTTAACTTCCTGGACGATCTTGCGCAGCGTATTGAGCATGGCTCGGGGTCGAACTCCGTCGTCAGTCGCGCGCTAAAAGGCGCGGGGCAAGCTCTTTGAGGGCGCGGCGATACACCTCGCGCTTGAATGTCACCACCTGGCCCAACGGATACCAATAGCTGACCCAGCGCCAGCCATCGAACTCCGGTTTACCGGTCAAATCCATCCGCACCCGCTGCTCGTTGGAGATCAGGCGCAGGAGAAACCACTTCTGTTTCTGGCCGATGCACAGCGGTTGGCTGTGGGTACGCACCAGACGTTGCGGCAAACGATAGCGCAACCAGCCCCGTGTGCAGGCGAGTATTTCAACATCTTCACGTTCCAGGCCAACTTCTTCGTTCAGCTCGCGGTACAAGGCGTCTTCCGGCGTCTCTTCAGGGTTGATTCCCCCTTGTGGAAACTGCCAGGCATCTTGATTGATACGGCGAGCCCATAGCACCTGGCCGGCGTCATTCGTCAGAATGATCCCGACATTGGGGCGGAAACCATCGGGGTCGATCACGGCAACAACCTCGCAAACGCATGTCGCCGCATTGTTCCACAAAGCTTGATAAGGCGGCAACGAAGGTTCCTACCTTATGTGCACTCTTGTGAAAAGACCGTATTCTTGTCGCCTTTTTACTGACTTTTCAGCGGGTAACTGCAATGCGCCTGGCTCTATTCGATTTGGACAACACCCTTCTGGGCGGCGACAGCGACCACGCTTGGGGCGACTATCTGTGTGAACGCGGCTTCCTCGACCCGGTCGCGTACAAAGCGCGCAACGACGAGTTCTATCAGGATTACCTGGCCGGCAAGCTGGATAACGCCGCGTATCTGAATTTCTGCCTGGAGATTCTCGGCCGCACCGAAATGGCCGTGCTCGATCAATGGCACAACGACTACATGCGTGACTGCATCGAGCCCATCGTGTTGCCCAAGGCGCTCGACCTGTTGAAAAAACACCGCGATGCCGGCGACAAACTGGTGATCATCACCGCGACCAACCGTTTCGTGACCGCGCCGATTGCCGTTCGTTTGGGCGTTGAAACCCTGATCGCCACCGAGTGCGAAATGGTCGATGGCCGTTACACCGGGCGCAGCACCGATATCCCGTGCTTCCGTGAAGGCAAGGTGACGCGCCTGAATCGCTGGCTGGAAGAAACCGGGCATTCGCTGCAAGACAGCTACTTCTACAGCGACTCGATGAATGACTTGCCGCTACTGGAGCAAGTGGCGAACCCGGTGGCCGTGGATCCGGATCCGAACCTGCGCGCTGAAGCCGAAAAGCGTGGCTGGCCGGTCATCACACTGCGCGACTGAAATCGCTTTCGCGAGCAAGCCCACTCCACACTGGAATGCGTTCCCCTGTGGCAGCGGGCTTGCACGCGAAGGGGCAACCCGGTCTCAAGCCTTAAACAGGCTTGGCCCCCATCAACGCCGCAATGGCGAGAAATCCGACACCACTGACAATCGCCAGCGCCAGACTGAATTTCCAGTTACCGCCCCCGCTCGTCCACCGTCGATTCAGCCGAACAAGCAACCAAACGGCACTGAATGTGGCCACGGCATAGATCACGCTGGAGCCCAGAATCCAGAACTGCCCCAATGGCCAGCCAATCAGATGCACCAGCCACCAGCCGGTGAAGGGCATGCTCAACATGCCGATCAGCATCAGACACCAGACAAACAACCACGGACGCTGCATCGTGCTGGCCGGCCCTTGACTGCGATTACGCCAGGTCAGCGCGGCGAGCCCCAGGCCGCTGGTGAGTATCACCACGGTTGCAGCGACGTGAAGGACTTTCAGGGTGGTCAGGGTTTCCATGGGTTTCTTTTCCTTGGGCCATGCCCATCAGCGTAGCCGTTCAGCCAAGAAACAGCTTATAGGCCGGGTTGTCGCTTTCGTCCCAGTACGGATAACCGATTTGCGCCAGCGCCTGCGGCACCAGATGCCGCTCATCGTGGGGCACTTGCAGCCCGGCGACCACCCGGCCATCCGCCGCGCCGTGGTTGCGGTAGTGGAACATCGAGATGTTCCAGCGCCCGCCAAGTTTGTTGAGGAAGTTGAACAGCGCGCCCGGACGCTCCGGGAATTCGAAGCGCAGCACCACTTCATCAACCACCTGCGCCGCACGCCCGCCGACCATGTGGCGGATGTGCAACTTGGCCAATTCGTTGTCGGTCAGGTCAATGACCGGGAAGCCCTGCTCGGCCAGGCTCGCCAGCAGTGCGCTGCGCGGGTCGTTTTCCGGGTGGGTCTGCACGCCGACGAAGATGTGCGCTTCGCTGCCGGTGTTGTAGCGGTAGTTGAATTCGGTGATCTGACGCTTGCCGATGGCCTCGCAGAACGCCTTGAAGCTGCCGGCCTTTTCGGGAATGGTCACGGCGATGATCGCTTCGCGGCCTTCGCCCAGTTCGGCGCGCTCGGCAACGTGACGCAAGCGGTCGAAGTTGACGTTGGCACCGGAGTCGATGGCGACAAAGGTCTGGCCGCTGACGCCGCGCAACTCGACGTACTTCTTGATCCCGGCCACGCCCAAGGCGCCGGCAGGCTCGGTGATCGAGCGGGTATCGTCGTAGATATCCTTGATTGCCGCACAGATCTCGTCGGTGCTGACGGTAATCACTTCATCGACATGATCTTTGCAGATGTCGAAGGTGTGCTGGCCGATCTGCGCCACCGCGACGCCGTCAGCAAAGATGCCCACGGTCGGCAACACCACGCGTTCGCCGGCAGCCATGGCGGCTTGCAGGCAGTTGGAGTCGTCGGGCTCGACGCCGATGACTTTGATGTCCGGACGCAGGTATTTCACGTACGCCGCAATACCGGCGATCAGGCCGCCGCCGCCGACCGGGACGAAAATCGCATCCAGTGGCTGCGGGTGCTGACGCAGAATCTCCATCGCCACGGTGCCCTGCCCGGCAATGGTGTGCGGATCGTCGTACGGGTGGATGTAGACGTAGCCTTTTTCATCGACCAGTTTCAGCGAATAGGCCAGCGCTTCCGGGAACGAATCGCCGTGCAGCACCACTTTGCCGCCACGCGAACGCACGCCTTCGACCTTGATCTCCGGGGTGGTCTTGGGCATGACGATGGTGGCTTTGACGCCCAGCACTTTCGCCGCCAGGGCCAGACCCTGCGCGTGGTTGCCCGCTGAAGCGGTGACCACACCACGGGCGCGTTCTTCGTCGCTCAGTTGGGTCAACTTGTTGTAGGCGCCCCGAATCTTGAACGAGAACACCGGCTGCAAGTCTTCGCGCTTGAGCCAGATGTCATTGCCCAGCCGCTCGGAGAGCTGGCGAGCGTTCTGCAGCGGGGTTTCTACGGCAACGTCATAAACGCGCGAGGTGAGGATCTTTTTGACGTACTGTTCGAGCATCGGAAAGCATCACTGAGCGGTTGGGCAGGGCCAAGGAGTCTAACCCGGCTTTTGCCCGGGCGACCACACGATTGCAGAGGTTTTAGACCCGCTTGGGGCTATAATGCCGGCCTTTCCGTACTCACCTCGCCCGCTTCCGGAGCCCGCATGACCCAGGATCAACTCAAACAGGCAGTGGCTCAGGCCGCTGTCGACTTCATCCTCCCGAAACTCGACGACAAAAGCATCGTCGGTGTCGGCACCGGCTCCACCGCCAACTGCTTCATCGACGCACTGGCCCAGCACAAGGGCGCATTCGATGGCGCGGTCGCCAGCTCCGAAGCCACCGCCGCGCGCCTCAAGGGCCACGGGATTCCCGTCTATGAACTGAACACCGTCAGCGACCTGGAGTTCTACGTCGACGGCGCTGATGAAAGCGATGAGCACCTGAACCTGATCAAGGGCGGCGGCGCGGCCCTGACCCGCGAGAAGATCGTTGCCGCCGTGGCCAAGACCTTCATCTGCATCGCCGACGCCAGCAAACTGGTGCCGGTGCTGGGCGAATTCCCGCTGCCGGTGGAAGTCATCCCGATGGCTCGCAGCCACGTCGCTCGCGAACTGGTGAAACTGGGCGGCGACCCGGTGTACCGCGAAGGTGTACTGACCGACAACGGCAACATCATCCTCGACGTGTTCAATATGCAGATCACCAATCCGGTGGAGCTGGAAACGCAGATCAACGCCATCGTCGGCGTGGTCACCAACGGTTTGTTCGCCGCGCGTCCGGCGGATCTGCTGCTGCTGGGTACGAGTGAAGGTGTGAAAACGCTGAAGGCTGAGTAAGCCAGACTGCCCACATTTTTGTAGGCAGATGCATGCCCCCACCTGTGGGAGCAGGCTTGCTCGCGACAGCGGTGGATCAGTCGACATCTGCGTTGTCTGGTCCACCGCTTTCGCGAGCAAGCCCCATATTGGTTTTTTGCGGTGTCAGTCAGTTCTGGGCGGGCTTTTTGAAGACGTAAAACAGGTTCGGCTCACTCACCAGGTACAGCGTCCCGTCGTCATCCATCGCAATGCCTTCTGCCTGCGGCACGGTTTTCTGCAAGCCTTGTCGGCCCTTGCTCAGCGACAGGGTGCTCAACGGGCGCCCACCCACATCCAGCTCCAGAATCAGCCCCGACTCATCCGACAGTGCCAGTAAATGCCCGCTGCGCTCGTCGTATTGCAGGCTCGACAGATCACGCACGAACATGCCGGCATCCCGTTTGGGATTGTTGATCACATGCACCGCGTAGGACTTTTCCGGGTTGAAGTGCGGGAAACCGTGCACTTCGTAGATCAGCATCGGGTCGCGCTCTTTCGCGACAAACAAGCGCTTGCCCACCGAGTCATAAGCCAGCCCCTCAAAACCCTTGTTGCTGCTCGCGTGCACACCCAGGGTCATTTGCTCGGCGTCCGCCGCATCGAGGAACGTGGTGACATCTTCCAGGTGAATCTTGATCAACCGCTGCTGGCGCTCGTCGGTGATCACATAAGTATCGGCACTGATGAACTCAACCGCCTCCGGATCACCAAAGCCGATCAGTGCGATGCGGCGCAGGATTTTGCCCTCCAGCGACAGTTCGACCAGCTCGGCATGTTTGTTGGTGACTGTGAACAGACTGTTGCGCACCGGATCGTAGGTCAGCGCCGACACGTCATCGTCCAGCCCCTCGATTACCCGCGCCTCGATCTCCACCCGATATTGATCCAGACCAATGGCCTCGCTGCTTAGCGGTTGCCACAGGGTGTGCAGATTGAACCAGGCGCGCTCGAACAGGCGCAGGTATTGGCCAATCGCGATCAACGCGATCAGAGCAATCACCGAAAGGATGACAAGGAGAGGCTTGGGACGGGCAAATCGACGCATGCAGGAGGGCTCGGAATCAAAACAGGCGGATGAAATATCACGCCTGTCTGAAATGAAGCTTAATGGCCACTTGCCTTGGACGACAAGAGCCTCCCCAGCAAGGGCATTACTTCTGCTTTTCGAAGCGATAGAACAGGTTCGGCTCGCTGACCATATACAGCGTGCCTGCCTCGTCCAGGGCCACGCCTTCGGCGCGGGGAATGGTGTTCTTCAAACCGTTGAAGCCGCCAAGCAGGGTCATGAAACTGACTTGCTCGCCCTTCTCGTCCAGCTCCAGCAACAGGTGCGAGTCAGCCGACAACGCCAATGTGTGACCGGTGCGCGGGTCAATCGCCAACGCCGAGAGATTGCGAATGTCGAGCTCATCACTGTCCAGCTTCTGCTTGTCGCCTTTGAGCGTCTGGCTGCCATCGCTTTTCCAGGTGAACAGCACCGGTGGACGCTCCTCGCCCAGCAGGAACTGCTGGTTGCGCGCATCCCAGGTAATCGCTTCGAAAGCTTTGTTCTGGTCTTTCGAGGGGCCAAGGTCGTACTTGGGGAAATTGGCGATGTTCAGCTCACGCGTATCGGCGTCGACCTTGACGATCGACAGCATGTGCAGACGCTCATCGACAATGGCCATCAGGCCGTTTTCCATGATCGTGACGCCTTCCGGGTTGGCCCAGCCCACCAGCGGCATCTTGCGCAGCACATCGCCTTGCAGGGTCAGTTCGACCAGAAACGGGTTCTTGCCCATCACCGAGAACAGGGTTTTGGTCTGCGGGTTGTAGGCCAGATCCGACGCCTCATCCTTCTCCATGCCCGGCAGCGGCTTGGCATCGATGACCACCCGGTAATCCGGCAGCCAGACACTTCCCTTTTGCTCGGCCGGGCTTTCGAAACGCTCCAGTACCCACAGCGCACCGCGATCATCCCAATGCATCAGATACGCCAGCCCATACGCTGCGACGATCACCAGCAATAGCCAGGAATACCAGCGCAGGGCGAAACGTGAGCGGCGAGGGGTTTTGAGCTGAGTTTGAGATGCCATCGAGGGATGCGTTCCGAAAATTCAGGCTATGGGTAATAGCACAAAGAGGCCGGCTCAGACGCCAGAATGACGGAAATTATCCAGACGGGATGTGAAAAAAACGGCAAATGGCGAGATTGTCGTGGTTTGTCCCCGATATTCGGGTCACCACAAACCAATGCGAGAGCGGGCTTGCTCGCGAAGGCGTCGGATCAGTCGACATCTTCGTTGACTGACAAAATGCTTTCGCGAGCAAGCCCGCTCCCACAGGTTTTTGCAGTGTGGCGGTTAGCGCACGCTGCTGGTAAAGCGGCTGGCGCCGACCAGTTCCAGCACGATGTCGTCGCCGACGTTCAGCGGGCCAACGCCCACCGGCGTGCCGGTCAGGATCACGTCACCGGCCTGCAGCGAGAAGCAGCCGGCCATGTGCTGGATCATCGGCACGATCGGGTTGAGCATCGCGCTGCTGTTGCCGTCCTGACGGACTTCGCCGTTGATGGTCAGGCGGATGCCGATATCGGTCAGATCAGCAAAGGTGCTGCCCACCACGAACGGGGCAAGCACCGCCGCGCCGTCGAACGACTTGGCGATTTCCCACGGCAGGCCCTTGGATTTGAGCTCGGCCTGCTTGTCGCGCAGGGTCAGATCCAGCGCCGGAGCGAAACCGGAGATCGCATCGAGCACTTCTTCACGGCTTGGCTTGGTCGACAGCGGCTTGCCGATCAACACGGCAATTTCCGCTTCGTAATGCACCGAACCGCGCTCGGTCGGAATGCTGAAACCGCCTTCCAGCGACACCACGCAACTGCCCGGCTTGATGAACAGCAACGGCTCGGTAGGCACCGGGTTGTCCAATTCCTTGGCGTGTTCGGCGTAATTACGCCCAATGCACACCACTTTTCCCAGCGGGAAGTGAATACGCGTGCCGTCGACATACTGGTGCTGATAGCTCATTTACCGACTCCTGCCTTCATTGATTCATCAGAGATTGCCAATCAAACCGCGAAAATCTTGCCCGGGTTCATGATGCCGTTCGGGTCGAACACCGCTTTGACCGCTTTCATGTATTCGATTTCGACCGGCGAGCGGCTGTAGGTCAAGTAATCGCGTTTGGTCATGCCCACGCCGTGTTCGGCGGAGATCGAGCCGTTGTACTTCTCGACGGTTTCGAACACCCACTTGTTGACGGTGGCGCATTTGGCGAAGAACTCGTCCTTGCTCAGGCTTTCGGGCTTGAGGATGTTCAGGTGCAGGTTGCCGTCGCCGATGTGGCCGAACCAGACAATTTCAAAGTCCGGATAGTATTCGCCGACAATCGCGTCGATTTCCTGCAAGAACGCCGGCACTTTTGAAACGGTGACCGAGATGTCGTTCTTGTACGGGGTCCAGTGCGAGATGGTTTCGGAGATGTACTCGCGCAGCTTCCACAGGTTCTGCAACTGGGTTTCGCTCTGGCTCATCACGCCGTCCAGTACCCAGCCCTGCTCGACGCAATGTTCAAAGGTTTCCAGCGCGCTGTTGGCCACTTCTTCAGTGGTCGCTTCAAACTCCAGCAGCGCGTAGAACGGGCAATCGGTTTCAAACGGCGCCGGCACATCACCGCGACCCAGCACTTTGGCCAAGGCCTTGTCGGAGAAGAATTCGAACGCGGTCAGGTCGAGCTTGCCCTGGAAGGCGTGCAGCACCGGCATGATCGAGTCGAAATCAGCGGTGCCGAGGACCATCGCCGTGAGGTTTTTCGGCGCACGATCCAGACGCATGGTCGCTTCAACGACAAATCCAAGGGTGCCTTCGGCGCCAATGAACAACTGGCGCAGGTCGTAACCGGTGGCGTTCTTGATCAAATCTTTGTTCAGCTCCAGCACGTCACCCTTGCCGGTGACCACCTTCATGCCGGCAACCCAGTTGCGGGTCATTCCGTAGCGAATGACCTTGATCCCGCCGGCATTGGTGCCGATATTGCCGCCAATCTGGCTGGAACCCGCCGATGCGAAGTCCACCGGGTAGTACAGGCCCTTTTCTTCAGCGACGTTCTGCAAATGCTCGGTGACCACGCCCGGCTGACACACGGCGGTGCGGTCAGTGAGGTTCACGTCGAGAATCTGGTTCATGTAATCGAATGACACGACCACTTCGCCGTTGGCGGCCACCGCAGCGGCGGACAGCCCGGTGCGCCCGCCCGAAGGCACCAGCGCAACCTTGTGCGTATTGGCCCAACGGACGATGGCCTGCACCTGTTCGATAGTCTTGGGAAACACGATGGCGCTCGGCGCGGGGGCGAAGTGCTTGGTCCAATCCTTGCCATATGTGTTCAGGGAGTCGGCGTCGGTCAGGACCTTGCCAGGCTCGACCAGGGTCTTCAGTTCATCAATCAGGGCAGGATTGGTCATCGACAGAACTCTCGAACAATTCATGGTCATCCTGAGAACGCTTCACGTCGCAGGAATGAGTGTTTAGCGGGGTCGTTATGCTAGCATACCGACCCCGCCGACCAGTGCCCAAACGCCTGTTCTGCGGTGACGGCTTTCTTGTCGTCCAGGTCAATGTCTGTTGACCATTTCCTGCCATTTTTCTCCGGGATACAGGTTTACGCAGATGAGCAAGACTTCTCTCGATAAGAGCAAGATCAAGTTCCTTCTTCTCGAAGGCGTCCACCAATCGGCTGTCGACGTCCTCAAGGCGGCGGGCTACACCAGCATCGAGTACCTCACAGGTTCTCTGCCGGAAGCCCAGCTCAAGGAAAAGATCGCTGACGCTCACTTCATCGGCATTCGTTCGCGCACCCAACTGACTGAAGAGATCTTCGATCACGCGAAGAAGCTGGTAGCGGTCGGTTGCTTCTGCATCGGCACCAACCAGGTTGACCTGGACGCGGCTCGCGAGCGCGGTATCGCCGTGTTCAACGCGCCGTACTCCAACACTCGTTCCGTGGCCGAGCTGGTGCTGGCCGAAGCGATCCTGCTGCTGCGCGGCATCCCTGAGAAAAACGCGTCCTGCCACCGTGGCGGCTGGATCAAATCCGCAGCCAACTCCTTCGAGATCCGTGGCAAGAAGCTGGGCATCGTCGGCTACGGCTCGATCGGTACTCAGTTGTCGGTTCTGGCCGAAGGCTTGGGGATGCAGGTGTTCTTCTATGACACCGTGACCAAGCTGCCGCTGGGCAACGCGACCCAGGTCGGCAACCTGAACGAGCTGCTGGGCATGTCCGACATCGTGACCCTGCACGTTCCGGAAACCGCTGCGACCCAGTGGATGATCGGCGAGAAGGAAATCCGCGCCATCAAGAAGGGCGGCATTCTGATCAACGCAGCACGCGGCACCGTGGTCAAACTGGACGCCCTGGCGGACGCGATCAAGGACAAGCACCTGATCGGCGCGGCCATCGACGTCTTCCCGGTGGAGCCACGCTCCAACGACGAAGAGTTCGAAAGCCCGCTGCGTGGCCTGGACAACGTGATCCTGACCCCGCACATCGGTGGCTCGACCGCTGAAGCGCAAGCCAACATCGGTCTGGAAGTGGCGGAAAAACTGGTCAAGTACAGCGACAACGGTACGTCCGTTTCGTCGGTGAACTTCCCGGAAGTGGCCCTGCCGGCTCACCCTGGCAAGCACCGCCTGCTGCACATCCACGAGAACATCCCGGGTGTGATGAGCGAGATCAACAAGGTCTTCGCCGAAAACGGTATCAACATCTCCGGTCAGTTCCTGCAGACCAACGAGAAAGTCGGCTACGTGGTGATCGACGTCGACGCCGAGTACTCGGATCTGGCGCAAGAGAAGCTGCAGCACATCAACGGCACTATTCGTAGCCGTGTGTTGTTCTAAGAGCAGCTTCAAGCTTGCAACTAAAAAAAGGGGAGCCCAGCGGCTCCCTTTTTTTATTTCACCGTTACGGTGATCTTTTCCGAAACGATGGGCGGATCGAAAGCCATGTGGCTCTTGTCGCCCAGTTCCAACTGCAACGTGTGCTTGCCTGGCGTCAGCGTCAGTTCGGTTTCAGTCTGGGCTTTGCCGAAATGGATATGGTTGGCGTCTGCCGGAATCACAGCGCCCGCAGGAACAGTGCTCTTGGCGTCTACCAGCAGGTGATGGTGGCCAGTGTTAGTCGTGAGATTACCAGCGGGCGCCAACGCAATGCCCTTTACTGCAAATTTGACCTTGAAGGTCTTGTCGACAACGGCGCCGCTGCTCGGCTCGACGATGCTTACGGAAGCTCCCGCCGGCGCTGGCGTGGCAGCGCTGGCCATCATCGACGCGCTCAACAGAAGACCAGCCAACGCGGCTCGTGACATAAACGTTTTCATTCTCTTCTCCAGTTTTTCCGTAAAATCCGCGTGGTCATGACAACTTCATGACCATTCGTTGTCGAAGGCACTCGACAACCATAGCAAAGCGAGCCTGACTCAGAGCATCGCGATAATGATTTCAAAGGAGTGACCATGCGTTTTCTGCCTGGCCTGATCTGCCTGCTACCCCTTCTGAGCCCGCTGGCTCATGCCGAATTGATTGATGACGTCAACGACCGTGGCGAGTTGCGCATCGCCCTTGAGGCTAATACACCGCCCTTCAATTACAAGGATGGCGACAAACTCACAGGGTTCGAGGTTGAGCTTGGGCAAATGCTGGCCAGCGAACTGGATGTTCGCGTCGATTTCATCGTCACCGACGAGGACGATCTGCTCCAGGGCGTTGAAAGCGGCAAGTACGACGTCGCGCTCAATCACATAGCACTGACACCCGAACTCAAGGATCGTTTCGACTTCAGCCAGCCATACAGCCAGATCGATTCGCAGTGGCTGGCGAAGAAGGATGAGCAACCACAATCGATGATGCTGGTGCAGTCACTGACCGAGGACAAGCCGAAAGCGGCCACGCCGGTAGACCTGGCGATTCCGTTTCAAAAGGGTAATCCGGCGTTTCACTCCAGCCTTGAGAGTGCGTTGCAGCGGATCAAGGCGGATGGGCGGTTGGCGGCGTTGTCCGAGAAGTGGTTCACCAAACCCGAGTGAACACAAAACCTGTGGGAGGGGGCTTGCTCCCGAAGGCGTCGTGTCAGTCAATGCAGATGTTGAATGACCCACCGCTTTCGCGAGCAAGCCCGCTCCCACACGGGAATCTGGGGTGGGCTTTTAATCGAGTTGTGTCAGGGCTGTTGCAGCCTGCGGCAATTCAAGTTCACTGAACACTTGCACGCCATGGCGTTTGAGCAGCGCAGCTGTCACGCCTTCACCGCTGACTTTCACTCCACTGAACGTGCCGTCATACGTCAGCAGATTGCCGCACGACGGGCTATTGGCTTTGAGCACCGCCACCCGAATACCGTGCTTGCGCACCAACTCTAGTGCCTGCCGCGCGCCATCGAGAAACTGCGCACTGACATCCTCACCGTCGGTGGTGATGACCGAAGCAACGCCATCCAGCACCTCGCCACCCTGCCCGCCCGGAATCTCTGCCGCTGCCCGCGGGGTCGGCAAACCACCGGCCACTTCCGGACACAACGGCACCACCCGCCCTTCGTCGAGCCACTGTCCGAGCAAATCAAACGGCCCACTGGCCCCGCCGTCGTAGCGCACGCGATGGCCCAACAGGCAGCGACTGACCAGAATCTTGTGCATCTCAGAAAGGCTCGTTGCCACGGCGGCGGAACCAGCCGGTCAGCGACAAGCGCTCGCGGTTTGCCGGAAGCACCTCATGCGGCACTTCGCCAGAAAGAAACACCACCAGACAACCGCCGATGGGTTGTACGTCGTGAACGCGCTCATCACCCAGGTACATGCGCAACTGACCGCCATCCTCAGGCAGCCAGGCCTCGTTGAGATAGATCACCGCCGAAACCATGCGCCGGTCATCGTCGCGAAAACGATCGACGTGCCTGCGATAGAACGCGCCCGGCGGATACAGCGCAAAGTGGCACTCGAAGTCTTCAAGTCCGAGGAACAGCCCCCGGTTGAGCGCCTCGCGCAGGCTGTCCATCAGGTGCAGATAACGGTCGCTGGCCTCGGCCTGCCCCGGGTCGATCCATTGGATATGATCGCCGCGAATACCCTCGCGAATCTCTGAAAAGGGCCCGCGACCGACCGCCGCCGGCGCCAGTTCCCCCTCGGCCTCACGTTTACGGCACTCGGCCGCCAGCTCGCGGGTCAAACCCGCGGGCAGGAAAATGTTCTGCTGCGACCAGCCATGCTCGGCCAGGTCGTCGACGATACGTAACAGCATCGGGTGTTCAGAGGATATTTGCATGGCGCGCATAGTATGCCTGCGACAAGAAATCCGACAGAGCCACGCAGCGGCTTGCTACGAATTCTCGACAAGTACCGACACCGCACGGAGAATAGTGCGCTGCTGACAGGAGTCCCTATGCGCCGTTTGTTTTTTTCACTGTTGATGTTCTGCGTTTTGCCCGCCTGGGCGGACGGCCATGATCAGCTTTACAAGGTCGCCGGCTGGCCAGATCAACGTGCGCACTTCAATGACGCCCTGAGTGCTGCCCAGCAGCGTTATCAAAACAGCCTGCCGCCTGCGGTTTTTCAAGCATTGGTGAGCAACAGCAACCAGCGTTTTGCGCCACAAGCCATGGATCAACGCGCCGAAGCCCAGTTGCGCCAGAACCTTGCCGATCCGAAACCGGCGCTGTCCTTCTTCCAATCGCCGCTGGGTAAAAAAATCGTCGCCGCTGAATTGCTGGCGACCCGGCGCGACCAACTGGCGAAAAATGCCAAAGGTCTGCCCAAGATGCAGGTCAGCGACAGCCGTCTGCTGATCATCGGCCACCTCGCCCAGGCGCTGCCGGCTCGTGAAGCTGGCGCCGAGGTCAGCCTCGCCATTGCGGGTGTGGCGGCCGACAGTTTGAGTTCGATGATTCCGGGACTGCTCGGCGGTGGCCAGGCGCAAGGGATGTTGAATGGTCAGCGCCAGCGGCTGATGGATCAGATCGGCGCCGACATGAACAACACACTGCTCTACGTTTATCGCGACTTGTCGGATGAAGAACTCGAAGAGTTTGCGACGTTTGCCGAGTCGACGGAGGGCAAGGCTTATTATCAAGCGGCGCTGGCGGCGATTCGGGCGGGGTTGGCGGTGGGGCAAAACACTTCGAACCTCGGCCAGTAAACTGCGTCGCCTGACAAGCCGCCTTCGCGAGCAAGCCCGCTCCCACTGTGATCGCGGTCTCCTGTGGGAACGGGCCTGCTCGCGAAGAGGCCCTTGGAATCACTGAGGATTACGCCCCCTGATCCGCTTGTTCAGAAACTCGAAATACTCCTCGCGCATATCAGCCGTCTCATTCGCCAGATGATGCCGCGCCTGCGGCAGCAGCAAAATCTGCGGCCGATCAAACTTCCACTTCAACACCTGCAGGTTGTGCTGCCAGTCCACGGTCATGTCCGCCTGCCCTTGAATGATCAGCGGCCGGCGCGGACTTTTTTTCGCGTACTCGACCCGATTGATCCAGCGTGACAATGCGCCGACCCATGCGGTCGGCAAGCGCTTGGGCTGCAACGGATCGGCCAGCAGAAACGGCAGGAAATCCGGATCGTTGGAGTTCTCGCTGAAGCGCCGGGCAATGCCTCGAACAAACGGTCGCAGCAGGTAATAACTCAACTGCGACCAGCCCCACGCCCGCGGCCGCACCAGGGGCGACAACAGAATCAACTGGCCTTGCGCCGGACTGTTCTCACCATGGTTGAGCACATGATCGACCACAATCGCCCCGCCCGTACTTTGCCCGCACAAGTGCCACGGCTGCGGCAGGGCAATCGAATGCGCCTCGGCAAACAGGGCTTGCAGGGTGTCCTGATACTCGGAAAAGTCACGAATGCTCGCCCGCACACCACTCGACAGACCGTGCCCCGGCAAGTCGCAGGCGATCACGGCAAAATCCTGATCCAGCGCCCACTCGATGACATGTCGATAAAGCCCGGTGTGATCGTAAAAACCGTGCAGCAGAAACAGCGTGCCCTTGACCTTTTCCGGCCACCAGCAATGGCTGACCAGTTCGTAACCGTCCACCTCGAATCGACCGATGCCGCGCCAGACATCCCGCCCGGGGAAATCGGTTTTATAGAACCGCTGATAGGCCTTTGCCTCCTCCGACAACGGCTGCCACTGGGCCAAAGGCTTGAGGCTGGCACGTAAATGATCGGGATCGAAGGTAGCAGGCATGAGGCAATTCCAGAGCGGTAAACAGACTTTATCGGCCTGAGATATTCATCTGTAGAAGCAAGCATGGCAAGCTAGCCGCCCTCCGAGGAGCAAAATCCATGCGTTCGCCCTACCGCACCGCACTGTTTGCCAGCCTGATCGCGCTTGTCTGCGCCGGGGTGCTGTGGATGGCGTACGACTGGTTTCAGGGCCGCTATCTGCGGGCGTTCAGCGAACACACCGCGGTGTTTTCCGGCGACCCGTTGCGCCTGCCGGATGATCTTGCCGGCCCCGGGCCGATTCGACTGGTGCACTTCTGGGACCCCGCCTGCCCGTGCAACGTTGGCAACCAACAGCACCTGAGCGAGATGGTCGAGCAGTTCAGCGGCAAAGGCGTGGAGTTCTTTGCCGTGCAAAAGCCCGGCAGCCACGGCCAGTTGCCCGCCACGTTGAGCCGCCTGAAAACCATTGCGATATTGCCCGGCTCCGAACAGGTTCCCGCCAGCCCCGCTGTGGCGATTTGGGACCGCAGCGGCAAACTGGCGTACTTCGGCCCCTACAGCGAGGGCCTGACCTGCAACGCCAGTAACAGCTTTATCGAACCGATCCTGAACGCACTGACGGATGATCGCCCGGTCAATGCCACACACACCTTGGCGGTCGGTTGTTATTGTCCGTGGCCGGTCGAGACGCATTAAGGCGTTCCGGACTTTTCAAGGACAGCGATGCACGGCACGGAAGCTCTGTGCTAATTGTTTGCAGCCCGCACGGGCGGCAATCCCGCATTCACAAGGAGTCACCATGAAGCGCGTGTTCACCGTTCTTGCCTTGCTCATCGTTGTCCTGCTATGTGCGGGCGGCTGGTACGTCTACAGCAAGCAGCCAACGCGAAAGGGCCAGGTTGAACTGCGCCACCTGCAAGGTTCGGTGACCGTGCGTTACGACGAGCGCGGCGTGCCGCATATTCGTGCCGAGAACGAAACCGATCTCTACCGCGCCCTCGGCTATGTCCACGCCCAGGATCGTCTGTTCCAGATGGAAGCCATGCGCCGCCTCGCCCGTGGCGAACTGGCCGAAGTGCTCGGGCCGAAACTGCTCGACACCGACAAACTGTTCCGCAGCCTGCGCATTCGTGAGCGCGCCGCCAGTTACGTGGCCAGCCTCGATCAGCAGTCACCGGCGTGGAAGGGCCTGCAAGCCTATCTGGATGGCATCAACCAATATCAGGACACGCACGCAGCGCCCATTGAGTTCGACGTACTGGGCATCCCCAAACGGCCGTTCACGGCTGAAGACAGCATCAGCGTCGCCGGTTACATGGCTTACAGCTTTGCCGCCGCGTTTCGCACCGAGCCGTTGCTGAGCTATGTGCGCGATCAACTCGGTGCCGATTACCTCAACGTCTTCGACCTCGACTGGCAGCCCAAGGGTGTCTTGGCCAAGGGCCGCAGCAACCCGACGCCAGCCCTCGCGGCTGGCGACTGGAAAGACCTCAGCGCCCTCGCCCGCCTCAGCGAACAGGCGCTGATCGACAATGGTCTGCCGCAGTTCGAAGGCAGTAACGCCTGGGTGATTGCCGGCAACCGCAGCCAGAGTGGCAAACCGCTGCTGGCCGGTGACCCGCATATTCGCTTCTCGGTGCCGTCGGTGTGGTACGAGGCGCAGTTGTCGGCGCCGGGTTTTGAACTCTACGGCCACCATCAGGCGCTGGTGCCGTTCGCGTTTCTGGGGCACAACATGGATTTCGGTTGGAGCCTGACGATGTTCCAGAACGACGATCTGGATCTGATCGCCGAGAAGGTCAACCCGGACAATCCGAACCAGGTCTGGTATCGCGGGCAGTGGACCGACATGGTCAGCACCGAGCAGCAGATTGCGGTGAAGGGCCAGGCACCGGTGACGATCACCCTGCGCCAATCGCCCCACGGCCCGATCGTCAACGACGCACTCGGCAGCGCCGCCGGGAAAACGCCGATTGCCATGTGGTGGGCCTTCCTCGAAACGCCGAACCCGATCCTCGAAGGTTTCTATCAGCTCAACCGCGCCGACACGCTGGCCAAGGCCCGTGCCGCCGCGGCCAAGGTGCAGGCACCGGGGCTGAACCTCGTCTACGCCAATGCCAAAGGGGATATCGCCTGGTGGGCTTCTGCGCTGTTGCCCAAGCGCCCGGCCGGGGTCAAACCGGGTTTCATTCTCGACGGCAGCACCAATCAGGCAGACAAGGACGGTTACTACCCGTTCAGCGCCAACCCGCAGGAGGAAAACCCGGCGCGCGGCTACATCGTCTCGGCCAATTTCCAGCCTGTGTCGCCGACCGGCATGGAGATTCCCGGTTACTACAACCTGGCCGATCGTGGCCAGCAACTCAATCGTCAACTCAGTGACAAGAACATCAAGTGGACCAACGAAGCCAACCAGAAGCTGCAACTGGGCACCACCACCGGCTACGGCCCGCGTCTATTGGCGCCGCTATTGCCAGTGTTGCGCGAAGTGGTGACGGACCCGGCCGAGCGCAAACTGATCGAGCAACTGGCGCAGTGGCAAGGCGACTATCCGCTGGATTCGGTCAGTGCGACGGTGTTCAACCAGTTTCTCTATGACCTGGCTGATGCGGCGATGCGTGACGAGTTGGGCAATGATTTTTTCCAGACGCTGCTGTCGACGCGGGTGATCGATGCCGCGCTGCCACGCCTGGCGGCCAACGCCGACTCGCCGTGGTGGGACAACCGCAACACGCAGAACAAAGAGACCCGCGCCGATACCGTGCGAGCGGCGTGGCAGGCGAGCATGAAGCACCTGAAGCTGACCCTCGGCGACGACGTTGGCGGGTGGAAATGGGGCATGGCGCACACCCTGACCCACGGGCATCCGCTGGGGCAGCAAAAGCCCCTGGATCGCATCTTCAACGTCGGCCCTTTCGCGGCGCCGGGCAGCCATGAAGTACCGAACAACCTCTCGGCGAAGATCGGCCCGGCGCCGTGGCCAGTGACTTACGGGCCCTCGACGCGGCGCCTGGTGGACTTCGCCGACCCGGCTCACGGCTTGACCATCAACCCGGTCGGCCAGAGCGGCGTGCCGTTCGACAGTCACTATGACGATCAGGCTGAAGCGTATGTGGAAGGGATGTATATGCAGGCGCATTTCAGCGATGAGGAAGTCATGGCCAATACCCGCAGTACCTTGAAGCTGCTACCGGCGCGGGCTGCCCAGTAGTTCCAGGCTGGCTGGAGGGGCCTCGTCGCGAGCCTGCCCGCTCCCACCGTTATGATTGGGTTGGCCTGCGCAATGAGGCCAACCCGGCATGGCTTACACCGCTTCCGGCGCCTGTGCGCGGCGCACGTCCGGCTGCTTCCACGAATCGGCAGCGCTTTCTTCGATGGCTTGCTGGATGGCTTTCTTGCGGGCTTCTTCGGCGCGGCGGCTGAAGAACCAGACCAAAAACGTCACGATCGACACCGCCAGCAGAATCAGGCTGGCCACAGCGTTGATCTCAGGCTTCACGCCCAGACGCACCGCCGAGAACACTTCCATTGGCAGGGTCGTCGAACCCGGGCCGGAAACGAAGCTCGCCAGTACCAGATCGTCCAGCGACAAAGCGAACGACATCATGCCACCCGCCGCCAGCGACGGCGCGATCATCGGGATGGTGATCAGGAAAAACACCTTCCATGGCCGTGCCCCCAGATCCATCGCTGCTTCTTCGATCGACAAGTCCAACTCACGCAGACGCGCCGACACCACCACCGCCACATACGCGGCACAGAACGTCGTGTGAGCGATCCAGATGGTGACAACGCCACGCTCCTGCGGCCAGCCGATCATCTGCGCCATGGCCACGAACAGCAGCAACAGCGACAGACCGGTGATGACCTCTGGCATAACCAACGGCGCGGTCACCAGACCACCGAACAGCGTACGCCCCTTGAAGTGGGTGATACGGGTCAGCACGAACGCCGCCAGTGTGCCCAGCGCCACCGCGGCAACCGCGGTGTAGCAGGCGATTTCCAGCGAGCGCAGCACCGAGCCCATCAGTTGGCTGTTGTCGAGCAGGCCGACGTACCACTTGATCGACCAGCCGCCCCACACCGTCACCAATTTCGAGGCGTTGAACGAGTAGATCACCAGGATCAGCATCGGCAGGTAGATGAACAACAAACCCAGAACCAGCATCAGGCTGGAGAAACGGAAGCGCTTCATTCTTTACCCTCCATTTCCTTGGCCTGACTGCGGTTGAACAGGATGATCGGCACAATCAGGATCGCCAGCATCACCACCGCCAGCGCGGACGCCACCGGCCAGTCACGGTTGTTGAAGAACTCTTGCCAGAGGACTTTACCGATCATCAGGGTTTCCGGACCGCCGAGCAGTTCCGGGATCACGAACTCGCCCACCACCGGGATGAACACCAGCATGCAGCCGGCAATGATCCCGTTCTTGGACAGCGGAATCGTGATTTTCCAGAAGCTGTTGAAGGTACTCGAACCGAGGTCGGAAGCCGCTTCCAGCAAGCTCTGATCGTGCTTCACCAGATTGGCGTACAGCGGCAGGATCATGAACGGCAGGTACGAATAGACCACGCCGATGTAGACCGCCAGGTTGGTGTTGAGGATTTGCAGCGGCTGATCGATCAACCCCATGCTCATCAGGAAACCGTTGAGCAGACCGTTGTTGCTGAGGATGCCCATCCACGCGTAAACGCGGATCAGGATTGCGGTCCAGGTCGGCATCATGATCAGCAGCACCAGCACCGTTTGCAGCTCTTTACGGGCGCTGGCGATGGCGTAGGCCATCGGGTAGCCGATCAGCAGGCACAACAGCGTGCTGAAAAACGCCATCTTCAGCGAACCGAGATACGCGGCAATGTAGAGTTCGTCGTCACCGAGCAACGCGTAGTTGCCCAGGTTCAGCAGCAGTTCCAGCTTCTGCTCGGCGAACGTGTAGATCTCGGTGTAGGGCGGAATGGCCACATCGGCTTCGGCGAAGCTGATCTTCAGGACGATGAAGAACGGCAACATGAAGAACAGGAACAGCCAGATGAATGGAACCCCGATGACCAGTTGACGGCCATTGGGAATTATTCGGTTAAGCCGTCGTTTGAACTTGCGCATGTTCATGAGCGAAGTACCACGCCGCTGTCATCTTCCCACCACACGTAAACCTGATCGCCCCAGGTCGGCCGTGCGCCACGGCGCTCGGCGTTGGCAACGAAGGACTGCACCAGTTTGCCGCTCGGCAATTCGACGTAGAACACCGAGTGACCGCCCAGATAAGCAATGTCATGCACCTTGCCGCTCGACCAGTTGTATTCGCAGGTCGGTTGATCGGCGGTGACCAGCAGCTTCTCAGGACGGATCGCGTAAGTGACCGACTTGTCCTGCACCGAGGTGCTGATCCCGTGGCCCACGTAGATCTGCCGGTCGAGGTCATTGCAGGTGATGGTCGCGTGGCCCTCGGCGTCGTCGATCACTTCGCCTTCGAAGATGTTGACGTTGCCGATGAATTCGCAGACCAGGCGGCTGGTCGGGGTTTCGTAGATGTCGATCGGGCTGCCGATCTGGGCGATCCAGCCCAGGTGCATGATCGCGATGCGCTCGGCCATGGTCATGGCCTCTTCCTGGTCGTGCGTCACCATCACGCAGGTCACGCCGACGCGCTCGATGATCTCGACCAGTTCCAACTGCATCTGCGAACGCAGTTTTTTATCCAGTGCGCCCATCGGCTCATCGAGCAGCAGCAGCTTCGGCCGCTTGGCCAGCGAACGTGCCAGCGCCACACGCTGACGCTGACCGCCGGACAGTTGATGCGGCTTGCGCTTGGCGTACTGGCTCATCTGCACCAGCTTGAGCATCTCGGCCACGCGGGCCTCGACCTCAGCCTTGGGAATCTTGTCCTGCTGCAAGCCGAAGGCAATGTTCTGCGCCACCGTCATGTGTGGGAACAAGGCGTACGACTGGAACATCATGTTGATCGGTCGTTCGTAAGGCGGCATGTCGGTGATGTCGACGCCGTCGAGGAAAATGCGCCCCTCCGTGGGCCGTTCGAACCCTGCCAGCATCCGCAACAGAGTGGATTTGCCCGATCCCGAACCGCCGAGCAGGGCAAAAATTTCGCCCTTTTTGATTTCCAGGGACACATCGTCCACGGCAATCGTCTCGTCGAACTTCTTCGTGACCCGGTCGATTTTGACCAACACCTGTTTAGGTGTCTGGTCGCCCTCGAGGGCTTTCTTGTAGGCGCCGGAGGCAACTGCCATTTACGAAACTCCCAGAAAAAAAGAGTGCAGTTCGTCCAATGCGGACGAACCCAGGATGTTTGTGCCTTATTTGCCCGACTTGACCTTGGTCCAGCTGCGGGTCATCAAACGCTGAATATTGGGTGGCAATTCGGTCGACACGTAGGTCTTGTCGAGGACTGCTTGCGGTGGATAAACCGCTTCGTCGGTGCGAATGGACTGTTCCATCAGCTTGTCCGAACCCGGATTGGGGTTGGCGTAACCGACATAATCACTGACCTGGGCGATCACCTCAGGCTTGAGCAAATAGTTGATGAAGGCGTGGGCCTCTTTGACGTTGTCCGAATCCTTGGGGATCGCCAACATGTCAAACCACAGCGCACCGCCCTCTTTCGGAATCGAGTACGCAATGTTCACGCCCTTCTTGGCTTCAGCCGCCCGGGACTTGGCCTGGAAGACGTCACCGGAAAAGCCGACCGCCACACAAATGTTGCCGTTGGCCAGATCCGAAATGTATTTGGAGGAGTGGAAGTAAGTCACATAAGGCCGTACCGCCAGTAACTTGGCCTCAGCCTTTTTGTAATCTTCAGGATTGGTGCTGTTCGCATTCAGCCCCAGGTAATTGAGCACGGTCGGCATCATTTCATCGGCCGAATCGAGGAACGCTACGCCGCAGCTTTGCAGCTTCTTGATGTTCTCTGGCTCAAACAGCACGGCCCAGGAGTCGATCTTGTCGATGCCCAATACCGCTTTGACTTTGTCGACGTTGTAACCGATGCCGTTGGTGCCCCACAGGTAAGGCACGGCGTAAAGGTTACCCGGATCGTTCTGCTCAAGACGTTTGAGCAGCGCAGGGTCGAGATTGGAATAGTTGGGCAGTTGCGACTTGTCGAGCTTCTGGAACGCGCCCGCCTTGATCTGCTTGCCCAGGAAGTGGTTCGACGGCACGACCACGTCGTAACCGGTACGCCCGGCCAGCAGCTTGCCTTCCAGGGTTTCGTTGGAGTCGAACACGTCATAGACCGGTTTGATGCCAGTCTCTTTCTCGAAGTCGGCCAGCGTGTTCTCGCCGATGTAATCCGACCAGTTATAAATGTGCACGGTACCGGCGGCCTGGGCACCAACAGCGATCGTCAGGCCGGTAGCAACCAGCAGTGCATTGCGCAAAGAAGAAAAAACAGGCACGTGGAGGTCCTCTAGATTAGGTGGGCCCAAGTTGCCCCGCGCGGCATGACAGCCATGGCTGCCCGACAACAAAACCGGCGCGCAACTTACCCTCGAAAAACCGTTCCAGCAAAACTTTCTGTCATTTATTTGTCCCGCTGACCGGCCTCGCAAAGACGACGGCCAGCGGTTGCTGCCTCAAACCGGCTTATTTGCCCGATTTGATCTTGGTCCAGCTGCGGGTCATCAAACGCTGGGTCGCGGCCGGCAAGTCGGCAATCGCGTACAGTTTGGCCAGCACGTCGGCCGGTGGGTAAATGCCCGGGTCGCTGGTGATGTCTTTATCAACCAGTGGCGTTGCAGCGGCGTTACCGTTCGGGAAACGCACGGCGTTGGTGATTTCAGCCATGATTTCCGGCTTCTGCAGGAAGGTCATGAACTTGTAGGCGCCTTCGACGTTTTCGGAATCTTTAGGGATGGCGATCATGTCGTAGAAGCTGCCGGCACCTTCCTTCGGAATGTTGTAGCTGACTTTCACCTTGCCACCGGCTTCAGCCGCGCGGGACTTGGCCTGGTAAATGTCGCCCGAGTAACCGATAGCGACGCAGATGTTGCCGTTGGCCAGGTCAGAGATGTACTTGGAAGAATGGAAGTAGGCGATCGAAGGACGCACCTTCATGATCAGCGCTTCAGCCTTGGCGATGTCTTCTTTCTTCTGGGTGTCGGTTGGCAGGCCCAGGTAGTGCAGCGCCACCGGAATCATCTCGGTTGGCGAGTCGAGCAGACTGATGCCGCAGGATTTCAGCTTGGCAGCGTTTTCAGGCTTGAAGATCAGGTCCCAGGAGTTGACCGGCGCATCGGCACCCAGTGCAGCCTTGACCTTCTCGGCATTGAAGCCGATGCCGATCGAGCCCCACATGTACGGGAAGGCGTGCTCGTTGCCCGGGTCGCTGACCGACACAGCCTTGAGCAGGTCGGTGTTCAGGTTTTTCCAGTTAGGCAGCTTGGACTTGTCCAGTTTCTGGTAGACGCCAGCCTTGATCTGCTTGGCCAGGAAGTTGTTCGACGGCACGACGATGTCGTAGCCCGATTTGCCCGCCAGCAATTTGGCTTCGAGGGTTTCGTTGCTGTCGAAAACGTCGTAGACGACTTTGATGCCCGACTCGTCTTCAAACTTCTTGATGGTGTCCGGGGCGATGTAGTCGGACCAGTTGTAGACGTGCAACACCTTGTCGTCCGCCTGAGCCGCAGCGGCCATGATTCCCATCAGGGACATGGCGAGCAGAGTCTTGCCAGCGAGCTTTTTGCCTAATGCCTTCATGCGTTGATGCTCCAAATTTTTTCTTTTTTGAACCACTTTGTTCAGCGGCCGAACCCGGACAACTGGAACCGCGACTAGTCTGGCAAGTTCAGAGGCGGTCTTTCAAGAAAAGACCCGCCTTTGTGACAGCTTTGAGCAAGAGCGCCGCGGCTCCCCCGCTCAGAGCCTAGCACTTAGCCTTGTACCGCACTGAGGGTCAGGTCCAGACACTTGCGCGCCTTGGTCACCAGCTCATCGATCTCCGCTTTGCTGATCACCAGCGGCGGCGCGATGATCATGGTGTCGCCCACAGCGCGCATGATCAGCCCGTTGTCGAAGCAGAACTGACGGCAGATCATGCCGACACCCTTGCCTTCGTAACGCTTGCGAGTGGCCTTGTCCTGCACCAGCTCGATCGCCCCCAGCAGACCAACACCGCGAACTTCACCTACCAATGGGTGATCGTTCAGTTCCCGCAGACGTTTCTGCAAATACGGTGCCGTTTCGTTGCGCACGGTCTCGATAATTTTTTCTTCGCGCAGAATCCGGATGTTTTCCAGACCCACCGCCGCCGCCACCGGGTGGCCGGAGTAAGTGAAGCCGTGGTTGAAATCGCCACCTTCGTTGAGCACCGCGACCACTTCGTCACGCACGATCAGACCACCCATCGGGATATAGCCGGACGTCAGGCCCTTGGCGATGGTCATCATGTCGGGCGCAAGGTCGTAGAAATCGCTACCGAACCACTCACCGGTACGACCGAAACCGCAGATCACTTCGTCGGCAACGAAGAGGATGTCGTACTTGGCGAGGATTTCCTTGATGCGCGGCCAGTAGGTGTCGGGCGCAATGATCACGCCACCGGCACCCTGGATCGGCTCGGCAATAAAGGCACCGACGTTGTCGACGCCGACTTCGAGAATCTTCTCTTCCAGTTGATTGGCCGCCCAGACACCGAACTCTTCTGGCGACATGTCGCCGCCCTCGGCGAACCAGTACGGCTGCTCGATGTGGACGATGCCCGGGATCGGCAAGTCGCCCTGCTCGTGCATATACGTCATGCCGCCCAGGCTCGCGCCGGCCACGGTCGAACCGTGATAGCCGTTCTTGCGGCTGATGATGACTTTCTTGTCTGGCTGGCCCTTGATCGCCCAGTAGTGGCGAACCATGCGCAGCATGGTGTCGTTGCCTTCGGAGCCGGAACCGGTGAAGAACACGTGGTTCATGCCTGCTGGCGCGACGTCAGCGATGGCCTTGGCCAGTTCCAGCGCTGGAGGATGCGCGGTCTGGAAGAACAGGTTGTAGTAAGGCAGTTCGCGCATCTGCTTGCTGGCGGCGTCGGCCAGTTCATCGCGACCGTAACCGATGGCCACGCACCACAGCCCGGCCATGCCGTCGAGGATCTTGTTGCCTTCGCTGTCCCACAGGTAAACGCCTTTGGCGTTGGTGATGATCCGTGGGCCCTTCTCTTTCAACTGCTTGAAATCGCTGAACGGGGCCAGGTGATGATCGCTGCTCAGCGCTTGCCACTCACGGGTTTGCGGGTTGTTGCTGGTCATGCCAATTCTCCTTGTCAGAGGTGAAGGCGCGCCGCCTGAGCGCCGCGCCTGGCGTATCAGACGGCGAAGAGCAGGTACTCACGCTCCCACGAACTGATCACGCGCTTGAAGTTTTCATGCTCGGCGCGCTTGACCGCGACATAGCCGGTGATGAAAGTTTTGCCGAGGTATTTCTCGATGGTCGCGCTGTTTTCCATGCGTTCCAGCGCATCCTCAATGGTCAGCGGCAGACGCAGGTTGCGGCGTTCATAGCCACGACCAACGACTGGTGCGCTCGGGTTCAGACCCTCGACCATGCCGATGTAACCGCAGAGCAGGCTCGCCGCGATCGCCAGATAGGGGTTGGCATCAGCGCCCGGCAAACGGTTTTCCACCCGGCGGTTATGCGGGCCGGCATCCGGTACGCGCAGGCCCACGGTGCGGTTTTCTTCGCCCCATTCCACGTTCACCGGTGCCGAGGTGTCCGGCAGGAAGCGACGGAACGAGTTGACGTTCGGCGCGAACAGCGGCAACAGCTCAGGGATCAGTTTCTGCAAACCACCGATGTGGTGCAGGAACAACTGGCTCATGGTCCCGTCTTCATTGGAAAAAACGTTCTTGCCGGTCTCGATGTCGATGATGCTCTGGTGCAAGTGCATCGCACTGCCCGGCTCGCCGGTCATCGGCTTGGCCATAAAGGTGGCGGCCACGTTGTGCTTGAGCGCGGCTTCGCGCATGGTGCGTTTGAACACCAGAATCTGATCGGCCAGCGACAGCGCGTCGCCGTGACGGAAGTTGATTTCCATCTGCGCCGTGCCGTCTTCGTGGATCAGCGTGTCGAGGTCCAGCTCCTGCAGTTCGCACCAGTCATAGACGTCTTCGAACAGCGGATCGAATTCGTTCGCCGCTTCAATGGAGAACGACTGGCGACCGATTTCCGGACGACCCGAACGGCCGACCGGCGGCTGCAACGGATAGTCAGGGTCGTCGCTGCGCTTGGTCAGGTAGAACTCCATTTCCGGCGCCACGATCGGCTGCCAGCCCTTGTCGGCATAGAGTTTCAGGACTTTCTTGAGGACGTTGCGCGGCGACAGCTCGATCGGATTGCCTTGCTTGTCGTAGGTGTCGTGGATCACCTGCGCGGTGGGCTCGATGGCCCACGGCACCAGGTACACGGCGTTCTGGTCGGGGCGGCAGATCATGTCGATGTCGGCCGGGTCGAGCAGTTCGTAATAGATGTCGTCTTCGACATAGTCGCCGGTCACGGTCTGCAACAGCACGCTCTCTGGCAGGCGCATGCCTTTCTCGGCGATGAACTTGTTGGTCGGCGAGATCTTGCCCCGGGTGATGCCGGTCAAGTCGCCGACCATGCATTCGACTTCTGTGATCTTGTGGTCTTTCAACCAATCGGTGAGCTGGTCGAGGTTGTTACTCATAAATGCCTCTGGGCTGAGTCTCCTGACGCTAGGTCAGGCAAAGTTTGACGCTTGTGCGTCGCGTTAAAGGGGGCTTGCTTGCGCGCAGTGCCGGCTTACGCCTGGCACCGCGCATAGACAATGAAAGAAGAGCTTACCTGCCCTTTACGCTGGCGTTGCATTTCTTGTGCACTCTGGAAACGTGCAGCCGCGCGTGCAGAATCATGAGCACGACGTGGGGAGCGGCGCAGGCTTTGGGAGAGAAAGAGAACTATATTGGAAGGAGACGCCATAAAGAGGATGCTTGCCCGTACGTCCAGAATATCGGACGGTGCCGTATGGCCGGCTGCTTGCGAGAACATCGTCAACAGGCCACGCGCCATGCTGGCTACGCTACGGACGGATTTGTCGCCACTGATGTGATGAGCATGCAGACCGGACTGTTGCGAGCAGTCGGTGATGCCGATTAACGGCAGGCGAGACATGAAGCACCCCGGTATTATTGCTGTTATGGGTTTGATCGGAGCTTAGCCTTGTTCATTTTTTTACACAACACCCCCGTAAAAAATACAACACGGCCTGCTCAAGCCCGCGGGTGCCAAGCGTGCCAAAGGCAAAAAACCGCCCCAAAGTGCCCCATAAATGCCCTTGCAGCGCTTTTTTAGGGCAAAAAAGGCCTCGCTTGACTTCGGCAGGCCGTTCGGGTTGACTGAAACCAGAAAAGATCAATGATTGATATTTTTAACAACAAAGGTGTTGCATCATGTCGGTACCCCCGCGTGCCGTTCAGCTTAATGAAGCGAACGCGTTCCTTAAGGAACATCCTGAGGTTCTGTACGTTGACCTTCTGATTGCGGATATGAATGGTGTGGTGCGCGGCAAGCGCATAGAACGCACCAGCCTCCACAAGGTTTACGAGAAAGGCATCAACCTGCCGGCCTCTCTATTTGCTCTGGATATCAATGGTTCGACGGTGGAAAGCACCGGTCTGGGCCTGGACATCGGCGACGCCGATCGTATCTGCTATCCAATCCCCGACACCCTGTGCAACGAGCCTTGGCAGAAGCGCCCGACCGCGCAACTGTTGATGACCATGCACGAACTGGAAGGTGATCCGTTCTTCGCCGATCCGCGCGAAGTGCTCCGTCAAGTTGTTGCAAAGTTTGACGAGATGGGCTTGACCATCTGCGCCGCATTCGAACTCGAGTTCTACCTGATCGACCAGGAAAACGTGAACGGCCGTCCGCAGCCGCCACGCTCGCCGATCTCCGGTAAGCGCCCGCACTCGACGCAGGTTTACCTGATCGACGACCTCGACGAATACGTCGACTGCCTCCAGGACATTCTGGAAGGTGCCAAAGAGCAAGGCATCCCGGCCGACGCCATCGTCAAGGAAAGTGCCCCGGCGCAGTTCGAAGTGAACCTGCACCACGTCGCCGACCCGATCAAGGCATGCGATTACGCTGTATTGCTCAAGCGTCTGATCAAGAACATCGCCTACGACCATGAAATGGACACCACCTTCATGGCCAAGCCTTACCCGGGCCAGGCGGGCAACGGTTTGCACGTCCACATTTCGATTCTTGATAAAGATGGCAAAAACATTTTTGCCAGCGAGGATCCCGAGCAGAACGCCGCACTGCGTCATGCGATCGGCGGTGTGCTCGAGACCCTGCCGGCGCAGATGGCTTTCCTCTGCCCGAACGTCAACTCCTACCGTCGTTTCGGCGCACAGTTCTACGTGCCGAACTCGCCGTGCTGGGGCCTGGACAACCGCACCGTGGCGATTCGCGTACCGACCGGATCTGCAGATGCCGTGCGTATCGAACACCGCGTGGCCGGCGCCGACGCCAACCCGTACCTGCTGATGGCTTCGGTACTGGCAGGCGTGCATCACGGCCTGACCAACAAGATCGAGCCAGGCGCGCCCGTCGAAGGCAACAGCTACGAGCAGAACGAGCAAAGCCTGCCGAACAACTTGCGCGATGCACTGCGTGAGCTGGACGACAGCGAGGTGATGGCCAAGTACATCGATCCGAAATACATCGATATCTTCGTCGCCTGTAAAGAGAGCGAGCTGGAGGAGTTCGAACACTCCATCTCCGACCTCGAGTACAACTGGTACCTGCATACCGTTTAAGCGGTTGTGGCGCCAAAAGGAACGCCGTTGGCTATTGCAGCCAACGGCGTTTTTTTATGGCCCGCACCCTCGGGATGAATGGTGAGTACACAGAGATCAACTGTGGGAGGGGGCTCGCTCCCGAAGGCGTCCTGGCAGACAACACACACACTGGCTCGTACAATGCCCGCTGCCCCGCAGGAGACTTCCATGACGCGACCCGCCACCATTCGCAAACCCCGCGCCCGCAGTCAGGCACGGATCGATTCGATACTCGACGCCGCACGCACGCTGCTGGCCGCCGAGGGTGTGGCCAGTCTGTCGATCTACAGCGTGGCCGAGCGCGCACAGATTCCGCCCTCCTCCGTTTACCACTTTTTCGCCAGCGTCCCGGCGCTGCTCGAAGCACTGACAGCCGATGTTCACGCTGCCTTTCGCGCCTGCCTGCAAGCGCCAATCGACCATGAAACCCTGCGCGACTGGCGCGACCTGTCACGACTGGTCGAACAACGGATGCTGGAGATCTACGACGAGGACGCCGCGGCGCGCCAACTGATCCTCGCCCAGCACGGTCTTACCGAAGTCACCCAGGCCGACCGGCAACACGACCTCGAACTGGGCGACCTGATGCACAAGCTGTTCGAGCATCATTTCGAACTGCCGAGACTGCCGGAGGATGTCGACGTGTTTGCCCTGGCGATGGAACTGGGTGACCGCGTCTATGCACGCTCGGTGCAGCAACACGGACAAATCACACCGCGCATGGCTGAAGAAGGGATGCGGGTGTTCGATGCCTATATCGGTTTGTATTTACCGCCCTATCTGCCCAAGAGAATTCGCTAGCGCCCTCTTCGCGAGCACGCCGCAGACTTCAAGCCAGGTACAAACAGCGGCTTACAACTTGGCGATCGACACCTCGGTGGATTTCACAAAGGCAATCACCTCGCTGCCGACCACCAGTTCCAGCTCCTTGACCGAGCGGGTGGTGATCACCGAAGTGACGATACCCGAGGCGGTCTGCACGTCGATTTCCGACAGCACGTCGCCAAGGACAATTTCCTTGATCGAGCCTTTGAACTGGTTACGCACGTTGATGGCTTTGATAGTCATGGCAATGATTCCTGTCGTTTGCTTGAGTTATTGCGCCCAACGCAGTTGCGCAGGCAGTGGTGAAACAGGTTCCGGCGCCGGCGGTTCGCCAGGCAGGGAAAGAACGCGGTTGAGCACTTCGGTTTCCAGTGCGGCCAGCCTGTGCGAACCGCGCACGCGAGGGCGTGGCAGTTCCACAGGCAGATCGAGACCGACTTCGCCGTCCTCGATCAGAATCACACGGTCGGCAATCGCCACCGCTTCGCTGGCATCGTGGGTCACCAGCAACACGGTGAAGCCGTGTTGCTGCCAGAGGCGTTCGATCAGTTGCTGCATCTCGATCCGGGTCAGCGCATCCAGCGCGCCGAGTGGCTCGTCGAGCAATAACAGTCGCGGTTGGTGGATCAGCGCCCGGGCCAGAGCAACACGCTGCTTTTGCCCTCCGGACAAAGCTGCCGGCCATTCGTTGGCACGATCCGCCAGCCCGACCGCGTCGAGTGCTTCGAGCGCCTTGGGACGCCAGTTGCCCGCGAGACCGAGGCCAACGTTGTCGATGATCTTTTTCCACGGCAGCAACCGTGCTTCCTGGAACATCAGCCGGGTGTCTTCCCGCACATCGCCGAGCGGCGCGCAGCCCGCAAGCAGGTCGCCGCCAGTCGGTTGATCGAGCCCGGCGAGCAGGCGCAGCAAGGTACTTTTGCCGCAACCACTGCGCCCGACCACCGCGACAAACTGCCCCGCCGGAATGTGCAGATCGATGTCACGCAAAACCTGGCGTGAACCGAAGGTCTTTTGCAGGTTGCGCACCGCCAGCGGTATACCGCGCAGCAGGCGTGGAGGTTGTTGAGCCGTCATGCCGCACCTCCCCTGGCAACCTGATAGGCCGGATGCCAACGCAGCCACACACGTTCAAGTCCACGGGCGGCGAGGTCGGCGAGTTTGCCGAGCACCGCGTAAAGCAGGATTGCCAGCACCACCACGTCGGTTTGCAAGAACTCCCGGGCGTTCATCGCCAGATAGCCGATGCCGGAACTGGCCGAAATGGTTTCAGCGACGATCAGCGTCAGCCACATGAAGCCCAGCGCGAAGCGCACCCCGACCAGAATCGAAGGCAACGCGCCCGGCAGAATCACCTGCCGGAACAGGCTGAAACCGGACAAGCCATAACTGCGCGCCATCTCCACCAGCGCCGGGTCGACATTGCGAATGCCGTGGTAGGTGTTGAGGTAGATCGGAAACAGCGTGCCCAGCGCCACCAGAAAAATCTTCGCCGACTCATCGATGCCGAACCACAGGATCACCAGCGGAATCAGCGCCAGATGCGGCACGTTGCGGATCATCTGCACCGAGCTGTCGAGCAGGCGCTCGCCCCATGTCGACAGCCCGGTGATGAACCCCAGCACCAGACCGATGCTGCCCCCGAGGGTGAAACCGAGTGCCGCGCGCCAACCACTGATCGCCAGGTGCGTCCAGATTTCACCGCTGCGCACCAGGCGCACGCCGGCCTCGATCACCGCCACCGGTGCCGGCAGAATCCGTGTCGACAACCCACCGGCCGACACCGACAACTGCCACACCGCCAGCAACAACACCGGCAACGCCCAGGGCGCGAGGCTGTGGATAATTTTCTTCATGGCGCGCCCACGCTTTGCGACGCGGTTTTGGGAAGAATGTCGTTGGCAACCATCTCGCCGAACGGGCTGACATACCCGGTGCTTTTCGGCCGTTCCGGGCGCTCGATGTCCAGGTGCGGGAACAGCAGTTCCGCCACGCGATACGACTCTTCGAGGTGTGGATAACCGGAGAAGATAAAGGTGTCGATGCCCAGATCCGCGTATTCCTTCACCCGCGCCGCCACGGTCGGGCCATCGCCGACCAGCGCCGTCCCGGCACCGCCACGCACCAGACCGACACCGGCCCACAGGTTCGGGCTGACTTCGAGGTTGTCGCGACTGCCGCCATGCAATGCCGCCATGCGTTGCTGACCGACCGAATCGAAACGCGCCAGCGAAGCTTGAGCACGGGCGATGGTGTCGTCGTCCAGATGCGAGATCAAGCGATCCGCCGCTTGCCACGCTTCGGCGTTGCTTTCACGGACGATCACATGCAGACGAATGCCGAAGCGCACGGTACGTCCGAGCTTGGCCGCTTTGGCGCGCACCTGTTCAATCTTCTCGGCCACTGCCGCTGGCGGCTCGCCCCAGGTCAGCACCATTTCAACCTGCTCGGCAGCCAGGTCCTGCGCTGCTTCCGACGAGCCGCCGAAGTAAAGCGGCGGACGCGGTTGCTGGATCGGCGGATAGAGCAACTTGGCGCCCTTCACACTGATGTGCTGTCCGTCGTAGTCCACGGTTTCGCCTTCCAGCACACGGCGCCAGATGCGGGTGAATTCCACCGAGGCCTGATAGCGCTCTTCGTGACTGAGGAACAAACCGTCACCGGCCAATTCTTCCGGGTCACCGCCGGTCACCAGGTTAAACAACGCGCGACCGCCAGAGAGGCGATCCAGCGTCGCGGCCTGGCGCGCCGCCACCGTCGGGGAAACGATCCCGGGGCGCAGGGCGACGAGGAACTTCAGACGCTGGGTCACCGGGATCAGCGACGCCGCCACCAGCCAGGAGTCTTCGCAGGAACGCCCGGTGGGAATCAGCACACCGCCAAAACCCAGGCGATCCGCCGCTTGCGCGACCTGTTGCAGATAACCGTGGTCGACGGCGCGGGCGCCTTCGGCGGTGCCCAGGTAATGGCCGTCGCCGTGGGTAGGCAAGAACCAGAAGATATTGAGGCTCATGGAGTGGTCTCCTTGGGAATTGGAATTACTGGGCTTGGCTGACTGAGCGTTGGGCCACGGCGGGCGCAGGGGTCCAGATCACGTCCTTGACGCTTAACGGCTTGGGAATCAGCTTGAGCTGGAAGAACGTGTCGGCGATTTTCTGTTGTGCGGCGACCACGTCCGGGGTCAGGAACAGCGCCCCAAAACCCTGGCGCTTCATCGACGTCAGGGTGATATCCGCCGGCAGCCCGAGCAGCGGCGCAACCTGTTGGGTCACCGCTTCAGGGTTGGCCTTGGACCATTGACCCACGGCACGCACTTCCTCGATGAGGGCTTTGATCACCTCGGGATGTTTGTGCGCGTAAGGCTTGGTCGCGAGATAGAACTGGTGGTTGTCGACAATGCCTTGGCCGTCACGCAGGGTGTGCGCCTGCAGTTGTTTTTCGGCGGCGGCCTGGTACGGATCCCAGATGACCCAAGCGTCGACACTGCCACGCTCGAACGCCGCACGCGCATCGGCTGGCGGCAGGAATACGGTCTGGATGTCGGTGTATTTGAGGCCGGCGTCTTCCAGAGCGCGCACCAGCAGGTAGTGAACGTTGGAGCCTTTGTTCAGGACGACTTTCTTGCCCTTGAGATCGGCCACCGAGGTGATCGGCGAGTCTTTCGGCACCAGGATCGCCTCGCTGTTCGGCGCCGGCGGTTCATAGGCGACATAGAGCAGATCGGCGCCGGCGGCTTGAGCGAAGACCGGTGGGGTTTCGCCCGTGACGCCAAAGTCGATCGAGCCGACGTTCAGGCCTTCCAGCAGTTGTGGGCCACCGGGGAATTCAGTCCATTGCACGTCCACGCCTTGAGCGGCGAGGCGTTCTTCCAGGGTTCCTTTGGCTTTGAGCAGCACCAGCGTGCCGTACTTCTGATAACCGATCCGCAACGTCTCGGCTTGAGCTTGAGTGATGGCGCCGAAGGTGACAGCCGCAGCAAACAGAGCGACCAGACCACGACGCAAAAATACAGTGCGCATAGCGCTCTCCTTTTTGCTGTTGGGTTTTGGCTGCACCTGCTTGCCCGTTGGCGGGCGAGTAAGGCGAGTACTTCATGTTTCGATGTATCTGGACAATCGGCTCAAATGCTCCAGCGAGCACTCAACAAACGTTCATTCAACAGGCCCGGCTCCAGCGGCTTCGGTCGGCGGGCGATGGCGCTGACAAACTGCTCCAGCGCCTCATGCAGACGCTGCTCCAGCGCCGGCGCCAGTTGCGCCACGGCACTGCCTTGGCCGTAAGCGATCTGGCTGTCCTCGGCAAAAATCCCTTGCAGCATTTCCTGGGCTTTCAATGCCGACAGCACAGGCTTGAGCGCGTAATCGACCACCAGCATGTGGGCGATGCTACCGCCCGTGGCCATCGGCAAAACAACCTTGTGGTGCAAGGCGCGCTCGGGCAGCAGGTCCAGCACGGTCTTCAGGGCACCGGAAAACGAAGCCTTGTATACGGGCGTGGCGATCAGCAGGCCGTCGGCGTTTTCAATCTGCGCCAGCAGGTCGAGTACCTTCGGGCTGTCGAAACGGGCGTGAAGCAAATCTTCGGCGGGAAAGTCCCGCACCTGATAACTCACCACTTCCACCCCTTGCGCCTGCAACCAGCGTTGCGAGCGCTCCAGCAGCACCCCGGAGCGGGAGCGCAGGCTGGGACTGCCACCGAGAGAGACGACCAGCATTGAGACCATTCCTTAAGCGTTACAGGCGATTCGCAGGATGCGATCTCGCGTCGATGTGAGTGACCTTACCAGTTGATTTATATATCCATAAATCATATTTATTTATTTGGTTATGCACTTTAGAGCTATGCGATTGACGTTCCCCCAGGCAAAAAAACAGGCCGTCAAACGGCCTGAAATCCCCTGCTGTTGGGTGCTGAAAATGCTGAACCCTGTGCTGATTGAACTGACGCCTTCGCGAGCAAGCCCGCTCCCACAGGGGGGGGGAACGCATTTCAAAATGTGTGTGGGCTTGCTCGCGAAAGCGGTGGTGGCTACACCGCAAACTTCATTGATTCACTTGTTCGGCTGCGGCGTCAGGCGCAGGTAGGGTTTCACCGTGCGGTAGCCCTTCGGAAAGCGCCGCTTGATCTCGTCTTCATCCTTGAGCGACGGCACGATCACCACCTCATCACCGTCCTGCCAGTTGGCCGGTGTGGCCACTTTGTAGTTGTCGGTGAGTTGCAGCGAATCGATCACCCGCAAAATCTCGTGGAAGTTGCGCCCGGTGCTCGCCGGGTAGGTGATGGTCAGACGAATCTTCTTGTTCGGATCGATCACGAACAGCGAACGCACGGTCAAGGTGTCGCTGGCGTTCGGGTGGATCAGGTCGTACAAATCCGACACCTTGCGATCGGCATCGGCCAGGATCGGGAAGTTGACGAGAGTGTTCTGGGTTTCGTTGATGTCTTCGATCCACTTTTGATGCGAATCCACCGGGTCGACCGACAGTGCGATGGCTTTGACGCCACGTTTGCTGAACTCGTCCTTGAGCTTGGCGGTAAAGCCCAGCTCCGTGGTGCACACCGGGGTGAAGTCCGCCGGGTGAGAGAACAGCACGCCCCAGCTATCGCCGAGCCATTCGTGGAAACGAATCTTGCCGGCGCTGGAGTCTTGTTCGAAATCGGGGGCGATGTCGCCGAGTCTGAGGCTCATGATGCTGCTCCTGATCAATGTTTGGAGACCTAAACTGTAGCTCGGCTTTCGTCCTTTAATAAAAGAATAAATAAGAAGACATCAATACCAAAAAAGAATATTAAACATCGTTCACTGGACGCTCGAGGGCATCGCGCCGAACATCGCTCGCAAGGTTCGAGAAGGCCTTGAGTAGCTGCAAAAGAGTGGAACTTCGGGGAGGGCTTACGGGGGTGAGTCTGACTCGAAAACGCAAAAGCCCCGTCCGGCGCGATGCCGGACGGGGCTTTTTTTACTTCAGCGAATCGAGACGCGCGATTACAGCAGCGGGATCGAGTAGCTGACGATCAGGCGGTTTTCATCCTGGTCACGCTGACCTGGGATGTCGTTGCGCCACATAGCGTTTTTCCACATCACGCCAACGTTTTTCAGCGGACCTTGCGGTACGACGTAACCGATGGTCAGGTCGCGTTCCCACTCGGAGTTGCCGTGGCCGTTTTCACGGCCATTTTTACCCACGGTGTCGATATTATCGCCACGCAGGTAAACCACACCCGCGGTCAGGCCAGGCACGCCAACCTTGGCGAAGTCATAGGAGTAGCGAGCCTGCCACGTACGTTCGCCAGCACGGGCAAACTTGGCGATCTGCATGTCGGTGGTGATGTAAGCCGAGGACCCATCACCCTGGTTCAGCCAAGGGAAGTCACTGCTGCCGTTGCTGACCTGGTAGCCGCCGCCGAAGGTATGACCTTCAACGCTATACAGGAACAAGCCGCTGTAAAGGTTGTTGTCGACTTTGCCCTTACCCGCATTGAAACCGGTGTAGTTACCGTTACTGAAATAAGCCGAGTCGTGGCCGTTCAAGCCGTCATCGGAGCTGTTGAAATAACGCAAGTCCGATTTCAACACGCCAGGGCCGATTGCCCAGTTGTGAACTAGGCCCAGGAAGTGCTGTTTGTAGAAGTCTTCCAGATTGCCGTAGTAGTACTGGGCAGTCAGGTCTTTGGTGATTTTGTAATCACCACCGGCGTAGATGAACTTGTTGCTGTTAGCCGTACGAGCACTTGCACCGCCAATGGCCAGGTTCTCGTTATTGCTGGAGTTACGCCCCTTCACAGCTTCGATCTGACCGCCAATCAGCGTCAGGTCTTTGATCTCGTTGGACGTGATCTGGCCACCTTGAAAGGTTTGCGGCAGCAGACGGCCATCGTTGGTCACGATGACTGGCAGCTTTGGCTGCAGGGTGCCGAGCTTGAGTTCAGTCTGGGAGATCTTGGCTTTGGCAGTCAGGCCCAGGCTGGAGAAGTTGTTAACCGCTTTGCCATTGGACTCACTTGGGAAAACCGTGCCGCCGTACGACGTGCTGCTGGTTGCCCCATTGGTGCCGCCACCCGAATCCAGACGCACGCCCAACAGGCCGATGGCATCGATACCGAAACCGACGGTGCCTTGGGTGTAACCGGAGATGAAGCGCAGATCGAAGCCTTGGCCCCATTCTTCAGCTTTGCTCTGGGTGGAGTGAGCACCCGAGTCACGGTTATCGTTATTGATGTAGAAGTTACGCAGCCCCAAGGTAGCTTTGCTGTCTTCGATGAAACCGGCGGCGCCTGCCTGCTGCGCCAAAACCCCTACGGCCACAGCCAGGGCCAAGGTGGACTTGTTCATGTATCGCTCCTATCGTTTCCAGTTCTTTTGTTGGCGGTTGCGGATCGATTGCCCGCAATCCTCAACGTGTCATTCGCGGCTGGCCGTTTACCCCCCAGCCAAAGCCGCGGAAGAATACCCCGGCATAATCCCAAAAAGAATTATCCAGCTCTTTTTCATAGCGTTAGGGTATATACAAACGCACCACCGATCCGAGGTATCGGCTGAAGCGCCGATTCCTGAATGCCAGGATTGTCGAGGGACAAAATGGCCAAAACACCGGGCAGATCACCGGCTCCGGACGGGCTCACTTTAGCCCCCCGCATAAAAAGCAAAAAAGAATAAAAAACAATTAGAAGCTCTAATTAAGGAATATCAAAAAAAACGCAAAAAAAACCTCGCCAAAGGGCGAGGTTCTTTTTCGAGAACTTTTTACATGAAGCTATAGGTGTAGTTGAAGATCAGACGCGTTTGATCCTGGCTGGCGATGCCGGTACCGCTGCCACGGTAAGTACCATGACGCACCGTCGTGCCAAACCCTTTCAGAGCACCTTGCTGAATGGTGTAGTCCACACGCAGGTCACGTTCCCACTCGGACTGATCGGCGCCACCGTTCTTGGCTTTGATGTCATCACCGTACAAGTAGGCAACCGAGGCTTTCAGGCCAGGCACGCCCAGCGCAGCGAAGTCATAGCTGTATTGACCGAACGTGGTGTTTTCACCGGCACGAATGAAGCTGTTGACCATCGCATCAGTGAACAGGTAGAAGCTCGCGCCCCCCGCACCTTCGTTACGACCATTGCCATCGACCACGTTGCCTTGGTTCAGGAAGACGAAACCCCCGTCATCGTTGACGCGCTGATGACCCACCAGGAAGGCACTGCCACCCAAGGTGTAGGTGAACATCGCACTCCAGGTTTTGTTGTCAACTTCACCGGCGTTCTTGGCATAGCCGTTGTTGTTGTTGAACTGATAGCCGGCTTCGCCGTTCTTGCCGTCGGAGCTGCTGTCGAAATAGCGGATATCGGTCTTGAACGACTGGTTGGTGCTGATCGGAAGAACGTGCACCAGACCGAAGAAATTCTGCTTGTAATAGTCTTTCAGGTTCGAGTGGTAGTACTGCAGGGTCAGGTCTTTGGTGACCTTCCAGTCAGCACCGGCATAGCGGAACTGATTGCTATCCTGCGTACCACCGGCCACGGCCAGGCCGGTACTGTTTGACGAGGCGCGACCCACCGCGTGCTCGAGCTGACCGGCGTTGAAGGTGACGTTGTCGATTTCCTTGGAGGTGATCGTGCCACCCTCGAAGGTTTGAGGCAGCAGACGGCTATCGTTCGCGACCAGAATCGGCAAGCTAGGTTGCAGCGCGCCACCCAAGTGAGCTTCGGTCTTGGACAGACGTGCCTTGACGTTACCTGCGATGCGGCTCCACGACTGCGTGGCCGAGCCGTCGGAATCACTTGGATTGAACGAATTATTGTTTGGGTGATGACCACGGCCACCGTCCAGGTGAATACCGCTGAGCGCCTGGACATCAAGACCAAAACCGACCGTGCCTTGAGTGAAACCGGACAGGTAATCAAACTTGAAGCCCTGCGCGGCTTCTTTCTGATCCGATCCGCCGTCACGATTGTCGGCATTGAAGTACATGGTGCGAGAACTGATGGACGCCTTGCTGTCTTCGATGAAACCCGCGGCGCCTGCCTGCTGCGCCAAAACCCCTACGGCCACAGCCACGGCCAAAGTGGACTTATTCATTGTTAAGCTCCTCTCGTTTCTAATTCTTGTTTTCCTGGCCCGGATCGATGCCCGAGTCCGAAGGTTCGCGATTAGCGCCAGAGCGTGACCCACAAGTCAATCGTAACTTTGTGTGTCTACGACCATGGTCTAATCTCCGGTTTTTTGGTCCATGCAGGTTCATGAATTCGTCATGAACCTGAAAAGAATGGATACCTTCTTTTCTAATACCCTTTAGGAATTTGAACCCCGCATTTGCGCGCTATGGTGCTCCCCACGACAACGCGCCAGTCAATTCCTGAAGGGTATTAAGAGCATCCTGTTTAGTCCGTTTTGCACTGAAGCAATCCAGACACAATTCCGTCACCCCAACAGCCAACCCAGCGCACTATCCGGGTCAATTGTTACAGTTTGTGTATCGGAAGATTTTTTCCGCTCACAGCGCAGCCGCCGTCCTTGCCGGCATGACCCGGCTCGATTCAGACGTCGTTTTCAGTGGTGGGAAATCAGGAGGAGAGTGTCAGAAGAAACACGATGGGATGGGGAGCTTGCAGCCTGTACCGGCTCCCCACCCCCTGATGAATCAAAGCGTCTTTTCGAAGATCTTCGAATTGCGCTGAAAGTTGTACAACGAGGCCCGCGCTGCCGGCAGACGCTCAACGCTGCTTGGCTCAAACCCACGCTCACGGAACCAGTGCGCAGTACGCGTGGTGAGGACGAACAATGTCTTCAAGCCTTGGGCCCGGGCACGAGTCTCGATGCGCTCCAGCAGTTCATCACCGCGACCGCCGTGGCGGTACTCCGGGTTTACTGCCAGGCAGGCCAGTTCGCCGGCATCCGATTCGGCAATCTGATACAGCGCCGCACAGGCGATGATCATGCCTTCACGCTCAACCACGCTGAACTGCTCGATCTCGCGCTCCAGCACTTCGCGCGAACGACGCACCAGAATGCCTTGCTCTTCCAGCGGGCTGATCAGGTCGAGCAAGCCGCCGACGTCTTCAATCGCCGCCTCGCGTACCAGCTCGAATTGCTCCTGGGCCACCAACGTACCGCCACCGTCACGGGTGAACAGTTCGGTCAGCAGCGCGCCGTTCTCGACGTAACTGACGATATGGCTGCGCGCAACGCCGCCACGGCAGGCTTCAGCGGCGGCATCGAGCAACTCCGCCTGATAATTGCTGCTGCCCAGACGCTGCAAATGCGCCGGTACTTGCTGCGGGCGCAGCTCACGCACCAGTTTGCCGTTCTCGTCGATCAGGCCAAGGTCAGCGCCGAACAGCAGTAACTTGTCGGCGCCCAGGTCAATGGCGGCGCGAGTAGCGACGTCTTCGCAAGCCAGGTTGAAAATCTCGCCGGTCGGCGAATACCCCAGCGGCGACAGCAACACAATCGAACGCTCGTCCAGCAAACGGTTGATGCCCTTGCGGTCGACCCGGCGCACTTCGCCGGTGTGGTGATAGTCGACCCCTTCCAGCACACCGATCGGCCGCGCGGTAACAAGATTGCCGCTGGCCACGCGCAGACGCGAGCCCTGCATGGGCGAGGAAGCCATGTCCATCGACAGGCGCGCTTCGATGGCGATCCGCAGTTGGCCAACGGCGTCGATCACACATTCCAGCGTCGCCGCATCGGTGATGCGCATGCCGTGGTGGTAATGCGGAGTCAGGCCGCGAGCGGCGAGGCGGGTTTCAATCTGCGGACGCGAACCGTGCACCAGCACCAAACGCACGCCGAGGCTGTGCAGCAGCACGATGTCGTGGACGATGTTGCCGAAATTCGGATGCTCAACGCCGTCGCCGGGCAGCATGACGACGAAGGTGCAATCGCGGTGGGCATTGATATAAGGGGACGCGTGACGAAGCCAATTAACGTATTCGGGCATGAACCTGGGCCTGTAATAAATAGCAGCCGGAAAAAAGGGCGAAACGGAAAACGCACAGCGGGCTGGTGGTTATCGTCGGAACAGGCTTGGCGACACGCGCGCTCTCCTCATGAATACGGGTTGGGATGTTGGCAATTTACAGCGTTTGATCGGACAAAACACAGCCCGCTCCCGCAAGGAGACATCAGGGTTTGTCCGGGCTCAGGCAGTAATGTTCAATCAACTGTCGCAATAGATGCACGGTAGGCTGCAAACGTGACATTTCAAGGTACTCGCCGGGCTGATGCGCACAAGCGATGTCGCCAGGGCCGAGCACGATGGTTTCGCAGCCCAGGCGCTGAAGATAAGGCGCTTCGGTGCCAAACGCTACTGCTTCGGCACGGTGACCGGTGAGCTTTTCGGCAATACGCACCAATTCGACATCTTCAGCCTGCTCGAACGGCGGCACCTCCGGGAACAACGGTTTGTAGTCGATCTTCACCTGATGCCGTTCGGCGACCGGGTTGAGCTTGCGCAGAATCTCGGCGCGCAGCACGTTCGGGTCCATGCCCGGCAACGGGCGCAGGTCGAATTCCAGGGAACACTGGCCGCAGATACGGTTGGGGTTGTCGCCGCCATGGATGCAACCGAAGTTCATCGTCGGTTGCGGCACGCTGAACTGTGGGTTGTTGAATTCACGCTGCCACAGCAGGCGCAGGCCACGCAGTTCGCCGATGGCATCGTGCATCGCTTCGAGGGCGCTGTGGCCCAGGCGCGGATCCGACGAATGGCCGCTCTGCCCGAGAATGTCGATGCGCTCCATCATGATGCCTTTGTGCATGCGGATCGGCTTGAGCCCGGTCGGCTCGCCGATCACGGCAGCACGGCCCAGCGGCCGCCCAGCCTCGGCCAGCGCACGGGCGCCGGACATCGAGCTCTCTTCATCGCAAGTGGCGAGGATCAGCAGCGGTTGCTTGAACGGTTGGTCGAGCAGCGGGCGCACGGCTTCGATGATCAGGGCGAAGAAGCCCTTCATGTCACAACTGCCCAGACCGACCCAGCGGCCATCGACTTCGGTGAGAGTCAGCGGATCGGTCTGCCACAACGCATCGTCGTACGGCACCGTGTCGCTGTGCCCGGCCAGCACCAGCCCGCCGGGGCCGCTGCCGAAACTGGCGAGCAGGTTGAATTTGCCGGGAGTGACCTGCTGGATATCACAGCTGAAACCCAGATCACCCAGCCAGCCGGCAAGCAGATCGATGACCGCCCGGTTGGACTGATCCAGGTTCGGTTGGGTGCAGCTGACCGACGGCGCGGCAATCAGCGCAGTGAACTGGTCTTTCATGGACGGCAAAGGCATCGCTGACTCCAACTCCCGAGTTGAAGTCCATCATAGAACCATCCGGCGCCAGGAATAAACCGCCGCAGGGCGTAGGACGAATCAGTCCTGTACACTGCACGGCCTTGGCAGCCACACATTCCCCCGGCTGCGCTCCCGATCCTGGATTTTCCGGCCATGCAGAAAGAAACCGAAATCAAACTCCGCGTCAGCCGCGAAACCCTCGCTGCCCTGCGCGAGCACCCGCTACTGAAAAAACGCAACAAAAGTGGCTGGGAACGCCGTGAGTTGATGAACCAGTACTTCGACACCCCCGAGCGCGATCTGGCCCAGGCCAAAGTTGCCCTGCGCCTGCGCAAGGATGGCGATGAGGTGATTCAGACCCTCAAGACCCGTGGCCAGAGCGTTGCCGGTCTGTCCGAGCGTAACGAATACGACTGGAACCTGCCCAAAGCCAAGCTCGACGTGAAGAAACTCGACGGCGAATGCTGGCCCGAGGAACTGGCCGAACTGGACAAGAAAACCCTGAAGCCGATCTTCACCACCGATTTCGTTCGCGAGCGCGCCGAAATCGCCTGGGGCCGTGGCAAGAGCAAAGTGGTCATCGAAGCCGCGCTGGATCTGGGCCACGTCGTGGTCGGCAAACAGAAAGAAGAAATCTGCGAGCTGGAGCTGGAACTGCGCGAAGGCGAGCCTGCCGCGCTGCTGGAACTGGCCGCCGAACTGGCCGAAACCCTGGCTCTGATGCCGTGCGACATCAGCAAGGCCGAGCGTGGCTACCGTCTATATGACGCCAACAGCTACTCGCTGAGCCTGCCGGCGCCGCAACTGACAACCGAAACGCCACTGGACGACGCCTTCGCCGCGCTGTGCTGGCACTTGCTCGGCAGCAGCCAGCGTCTGGCTGAACAGTACCGTTTCAACGGTCACTGGCGCCTGTTGCTGGACTGGGTCGAAAACCTGGCGGAAATGCGCGCCCTGCTCAGCAGCCTCGGTCAGGCTGCGCCGCGTCCATCGACCCACGACCTGCGCGTCGCGCTGGATGCATTGCTGGAAGACTGGCGTCCGCTGGTTCAGGCCGGTATCGAAGACGAAGACGTGCGCAAAGCCGCGCCGGAGCAGTTCCTCGAAGAACTCCAAGACCCACGCTGGGGCCTGTTCTCGCTGAACACCTCGCGCTGGTTGCTGGCCCGCACCTGGACCGCCGAGCGCAACACGCGTGGCAATCGTCAGGGTGGCGCGCAGTTGCACAGTTGGTTGCCGCGCCTGTTGGGCGAAGAAGCCACGTCCCTGCAATTGCAGCGCTATCAGCAACAGCCGGAAGATCTGGCCGAGCAACTGCCGCGTATCGAGCGCATTCAGGTCTGGCTGCACCACGCGCGCAACGTGCTGGAGATCCCGGAAATGGATCGCCTGTACGGCGAGCTGAACAAACTGGCGCAACTGGCCAACGAGCCGACCATCACTGACGAATTGCTCGATGCGCGCAAGCAGCAGGCGATTGCGGTTTATCAGAATCGCGCGTGGAAAATGCTGCTGCGCATGTAACACCGCTTTCGCGAGCAGGGTCGCACACAGGGAAACTCATTCCAAATGTGTGCGAGCCCGCTCGCGAAGAGGCCATTACAGACGCCTGAAAACTCAAACCGGCAGGCTCGTTGTGGACTTGATCTCTGACAACGCCACAATCGAGTTCACTTCCTGAATCCCCGGCACCAGCGACAGCTTCTCGAAGAAGAACCGCTCATAGGCCTCGATGTCGGCCGCAACAATGCGCAGCAGAAAGTCGACCGCGCCCATCAGCACATAACACTCCAGCACTTGCGGAAAACCACGAATCGCTTCGGTGAATTCGGTGAAGTTCGAACGCCCGTGCGCATTGAGTTTGATCTCGGCAAAGATCTGCGTGTTCAGGCCGATTTTCTTGCGATCCAGCAACGTCACCTGCCCGCGAATGATCCCTTCCTCCTTCATCCGCTGAATCCGCCGCCAGCACGGTGATTGCGACAGCCCCACCTGTTCGGCGATCTGCGCACTGGACAGCGAAGCGTCCTCTTGCAGCAGGGCGAGAATCTTGCGGTCGTAGCCGTCCAGTTCGCTATGCATAAAAAAACCTCAAATAGACAACTTTGCGAATTGATCTTCCCGATCAGCCGCCATTAACGCCAATCATAGATAAGAAATACCCGGCACCGAATGTAAAAATTCCTCCAGCGATTTTGGAGACTCGTCATGCCGCACCTCGAAGCCGTAACCCCCCCACCCACCCGCGCCGACGTCTGGAACGTCAGCAACGCCCATTGCCTGGCGCACTATCAGATCCTCGCCGAGGCCGAGCCGGATTTGCTGGTGCGAGTGCTGAACCTGTTCGCACTGCAATTGCTCACGCCCGAGCAGGTCAACGTGCAGCGGCTGGACGATCTGCTGTCGATCGATCTGATCATGGGCGGCCTGAGCTGGCATCGCGCTCAGGTCATCGCGCAAAAGCTTCGTAACCTGATCAGCGTCTGCTCGGTGAATCTGCAAAACGCCGACAGCGCGTGGGAGGCGCCAGCGCAGGCTGCCGGCTGACAAATCCGGCAACGGCTTCGTCGGGTAGTGGCCCAACGGTCTGCCGGGCCGCGACTATCCTTTGGCGCAACGTCGCTTAAAAGGAAGCCCGCATGTCCGTTCAACTCGCTATTCAGGACCGCTGGCTGGAACTCAACGATGTGCTGCGCGAACTGGTCGCCCAAGGCTTCATCAGCCAGGACTCGGCGGAGCAGGCGCTGATTGCGCGCCGCCGTCATGCCGCCCACGGTCAGATACACCCGCTGGAGTTCATCGCCAGCCAACAACTGGACGACCTCAGCCGTCCGGGCAAGCACCTCGATCTTGAAAGCCTGACCCTGTGGCTGGCGCAGCAGGCCGGCCAGCCGTACCTGCGCATCGATCCGCTGAAGATCAACGTCGCCGCCATCACCCCGCTGATGTCCTACGCCTTTGCCCAACGGCACAAGATCCTCGCGGTTGGAGTCGACCGCGACTCGGTGACCGTGGCCAGCGCCCAGCCCTATGTGAACGGCTGGGAAGCCGACCTGACTCACGTACTGAAGCTGCCGATCAGACGGGTGGTCGCCAACCCGGTAGATATCCAGCGCTTCAGCGTCGAGTTCTTTCGCCTGGCCAAATCGGTCAGCGGCGCGAGCAGCGGCGATCAGCAGAACGGTAACCTGGGCAACTTCGAGCAACTGCTCAACCTCGGTGCCAGCGATCAGGAGCCGGACGCCAACGACGCGCACATCGTCAACATCGTCGACTGGCTGTTCCAGTACGCCTTTCAACAGCGCGCCAGTGATATCCACATCGAACCGCGCCGCGAGCAAGGCACGGTGCGTTTTCGCATTGATGGGGTGCTGCACAACGTCTATCAATTCCCGCCACAGGTGACGATGGCGATTGTCAGCCGCCTGAAAAGCCTCGGCCGGATGAACGTCGCCGAAAAGCGCAAACCCCAGGACGGCCGGGTCAAGACCAAGACCCCGGACGGCGGTGAAGTCGAGTTGCGGTTATCAACGCTGCCCACCGCGTTTGGCGAAAAAATGGTCATGCGCATCTTCGACCCGCAAGTGCTGCTCAAGAACTTCGATCAGTTGGGTTTTTCCGCCGACGACCTGCGCCGCTGGCAGGACATGACCCGACAGCCCAACGGCATCATTCTGGTCACCGGGCCGACCGGTTCGGGCAAGACCACCACGCTGTACACCACGCTGAAGAAGCTGGCGACGCCGGAGGTCAACCTCTGCACCATCGAAGACCCCATCGAAATGGTCGAGCCGGCATTCAACCAGATGCAGGTGCAGCACAACATCGATCTGAGTTTCGCCGCCGGGGTGCGCGCGCTGATGCGGCAAGACCCGGACATCATCATGATCGGCGAGATCCGCGACCTCGAAACCGCCGAAATGGCGATTCAGGCTGCACTGACCGGGCACCTGGTGCTGTCGACCTTGCACACCAACGACGCACCGAGTGCGATCAGCCGTTTACTCGAACTGGGCGTACCGCATTACCTGATCAAAGCCACCGTACTCGGGGTCATGGCGCAACGACTGGTGCGCACCTTGTGCCCTCATTGCAAGGCGCCGCTGACACTCGAAGATGAGGACTGGCAAACCCTGACCCGCCCCTGGCAGGCGCCGCTGCCGGGCAGTGCCCATCGCGCCATCGGTTGCCTGGAGTGCCGCGACACCGGTTATCGCGGCCGCGCGGGGGTCTACGAAATCATGCAACTGAGCGACAGCCTCAAAGCCTTCATCACCCCGGACACCGACCTCACTGCGATCCGCCGCCAGGCGTTCAAGGAAGGCATGCGCAGCTTGCGCCTGTCCGGCGCACAGAAAGTGGCGGCAGGGTTGACGACGATTGAGGAGGTGCTGCGGGTGACGCCGCAGAGCGAGCACAAATAATCAGATTGCCATCAAGCTGTTCTTAAGCCCGGGCCACGCCGTTACACTGGCGCCATCGCAACCCCATTGATCCATCCAACAAGGAATCGTTATGCAGACCGGAAGTGTGCTTTTACTGTTTGTGGCCCTGGCAATCGCCATTCTGTTCATGGGTTTCAAAGTCGTGCCCCAGGGTTTCGAGTGGACGGTCGAGCGCTTCGGGCGCTACACCAACACCCTCAAACCTGGCCTGAACATCATCATTCCGGTGATGGATCGTATCGGTCGCAAGATCAACGTGATGGAAAGCGTGCTGGACATCCCTCCTCAGGAAGTCATCACCTCCGACAACGCCACGGTGCAGATCGACGCCGTGTGTTTCTTCCAGGTGGTCAACACGGCCCAGGCCGCCTACGAGGTGAACAACCTCGAACACGCCATTCGCAATTTGCTGCAGACCAACATCCGCACTGTGCTCGGTTCCATGGAGCTGGACGCCATGCTCAGCCAGCGTGACAACATCAACGAACGGCTGCTGCGCACCGTCGACGAAGCCACCGCCCCCTGGGGCATCAAAATCACCCGGATCGAAATAAAGGACATCAGCCCGCCCGCTGACCTGATGGCTGCCATGTCCGGACAAATGAAAGCCGAACGTATCAAACGTGCGCAGATCCTCGAAGCCGAGGGCCTGCGAGCCTCGGCGATCCTCACCGCAGAGGGCAAGAAGCAGGCACAGATTCTGGAAGCCGAAGGTAGCCGTCAGGCCGCGTTTCTTGAATCCGAAGCCCGCGAGCGCCAGGCCGAAGCCGAAGCCCAGGCGACCAAAGTGGTGTCCGAAGCCATCGCCGGCGGCAACGTACAAGCGGTCAACTATTTCGTCGCGCAAAAATACATCGACGCACTGGGCAAACTGGCCTCGGCCAACAACAGCAAAGTCATCCTCATGCCACTGGAAGCCAGTTCGATGATCGGCGCGGTGGGTGGGATTACCGAAATTGTCAAAGCGACTTTTGACGGCAAGAAGGTCTGAGTCATGCCGACCGAACTGTTCACCTTCTGGAGTTGGCTGGGGCTGGGCACGGTGTTCCTGATCCTCGAAGTGTTCGGGGCTGGCGGCTATCTGTTGTGGATCGGCATGGCGGCTGCCGCTGTCGGGGTCACAACGTTTGTCTTGCCGACGCTGCCGTGGGAAATCCAGCTGGTGCTGTTTGCGCTGTTTTCGATCCTGACCGCGCTGTATTGGTGGCGACGCCAACGCACCGCGGTGCGTCGCAGTGATCAACCACTCCTGAACCTGCGGGGGCAGGAATTGATCGGCAACGTGTTCGTGGTCAGCGAAGCGATTGCCGACGGTCACGGCAAGATCAAGGTTGCTGATGGCGTGTGGATCGCCAGAGGGCCTGATACACCGGTTGGCGAGCGTGTTCGCGTGACCGGGCAACAAGGCGCGATTTTGTTGGTTGAGCATGCCGAATGATTGCGTACGGAACCGGATCGGGAAAATGACGATCCAACGCCGTAGTTAACCCCCAGGAGTCACCTCATCATGCGTCTCAAACTTGCTGTCGCCACGCTGGCCTTGCTGTCCCTTCCCGTTGGTTCGGCCATGGCGGACAGCTTTTGGCGTAACGTCATTTCGTCCGGTGCCACCACCGGTTCGACTTACCTGACCTTCAAGGATCACAAATTGATCGTCGCGGCACAGGACGATGCCGGCAGTTTCGTTGCCAGTGACGGCGGCATTCGCGGTCCGTATCTGGAAGCAGCGATGCAGAAAGTCCGCGCCGACAACCCGGGCCTGCAAGCGACGGACATGGAATTGGCGAATGCGATTCTGGCGAAGAACGCCGTGGCTTCCGAATAAGCCTTTCGCCCACAAAAATGCCGCTCGATTGGGCGGCATTTTTTTGCTCGCTATTTCACATTCACCATAGAACCCTGTGGGAGCAGGCTGGCTCGCGAAGGCGTCAACCCAGCCAATATCTCTACTGACTGACACAGCGCTTTCGCGAGCCAGCCCACAGTGGATCCGGTTCAACCGTCAGTTCAGCGGTAGTCGTCCACCGGTACGCAGGCACAAAACAGGTTGCGATCCCCGTAAACGTTGTCCACCCGATTCACCGCCGGCCAATACTTGTGCGCTTTGGTATGGGCATCCGGGGTGATGCCCTGCTCGATGCTATAGGGCCGTTCCCACACCCCGGTGACATCCGCCAACGTGTGCGGCGCATGCTTGAGCGGATTGTCTTCGGCCGGCCAGTTGCCATTTTGCACTTCGTTGATTTCGGCGCGGATGCTCAGCATCGCGCCGATGAAGCGGTCCAGTTCAGCCTTGGATTCACTCTCGGTCGGTTCAACCATCAACGTACCCGGCACCGGGAACGACATGGTCGGCGCATGGAAGCCGTAGTCCATCAAACGCTTGGCGACGTCTTCCTCGCTGATACCGGTCTGCGCTTTGAGTGGCCGCAGATCGAGAATGCATTCATGGGCTACCCGACCGTTGCGTCCGGTGTACAGCACCGGAAAAGCACCGGATAAATGCTGGGCCAGATAATTCGCCGCCAGAATCGCCACCTCGCTGGCGTCCGCCAGTTGCGGCCCCATCATCGCGATGTACATCCAACTGATGGGCAGAATGCTCGCACTGCCCCACGGCGCCGCGCTCACGGCGCCGTTCTGCGCCATTGGCCCGTCAATCGGCACCACCGGATGATTGGCGACGAACGGCGCCAAGTGCGCGCGAATGCCGATCGGCCCCATACCCGGCCCGCCACCGCCATGGGGAATGCAAAAGGTCTTGTGCAAGTTCATGTGCGAGACATCGGCGCCGATGTCTGCTGGCCGCGTCAGTCCAACCTGCGCATTCAGGTTGGCGCCATCCATGTACACCTGACCGCCGTGCTGGTGGATAACCTCGCAAATCTCGCTGATGCCCTCCTCGTACACGCCGTGGGTCGACGGATAGGTCGCCATCAGGCACGACAGCTTATTCCCCGCCTCGGCGGCTTTGGCCTTCAAGTCCTCCAGATCAACGTTACCCGCGTCATCACACTCGACGATCACCACGCGCATTCCGGCCATCTGCGCCGAGGCCGGGTTAGTGCCGTGGGCCGAGGACGGAATCAGGCAGATATCCCGCGCGCCCTGTTGACGACTCTCGTGATACTTGCGGATCGCCAGCAGCCCGGCGTACTCGCCCTGAGCCCCGGAGTTGGGCTGCATGCAGATTGCATCGAACCCGGTGATCGCGCACAACCAGCGCTCCAGCTCCTCGATCATCAAGGTGTAACCGACCGCCTGTTCTCGCGGCGCAAACGGATGCAGGTGGGCGAACTGTGACCAGGTGATCGGGATCATCTCGCTGGTGGCGTTGAGCTTCATGGTGCAGGAGCCCAGCGGGATCATCGACTGGTTGAGCGCCAGATCCTTGTTCTCCAATTGCTTGAGGTAACGCAGCATCTCGGTTTCGCTGTGATGGGCGTTGAACACCGGATGACGCAGGTAAGGCGTGTTGCGCTGGAGCGGAACGGGTATGCCGGAAAGCAGCACTTCAGCGTCAAGATCGTCAACGATCAGCCCATGATCGGCACCGAGCAGCACATCGAAGAGTTTGCCGACGGTCCGTTCGTCACAGGTTTCATCGAGGCTCAGACCGACTCGGCCACGGCCAAGAATTCTCAGGTTGATCTGCGCAGCCTGAGCACTTTCGATGATCGCGGTTTGCGCACCGCCCACCTCCAGCGTCAGCGTGTCGAAAAAATGCTCGTTGACCCGGCTGATGCCGTGGCGCTCAAGACCGGCAGCAAGAACGCAGGTCAATCGATGCACGCGCTGGGCGATCCGTTTCAAACCTTCCGGCCCGTGATAGACCGCATAGAAACTGGCGATGTTGGCCAGGAGAACCTGCGCGGTGCAGATATTCGAGTTGGCCTTCTCGCGGCGGATATGTTGTTCGCGGGTTTGCAGGGCCATGCGCAACGCCACGTTGCCCCGGGCGTCTTTCGACACCCCGATGATCCGCCCGGGAATGGCCCGTTTGTATGCCTCGCGACTGGCAAAAAACGCGGCGTGCGGGCCGCCGTACCCCATAGGCACGCCAAAGCGCTGGGATGAGCCGAACACCACATCCGCGCCCAGTTCACCCGGCGGCGTCAGCAACAGCAAACTCAGTAAATCGGTGGCGACACAGGCCAGTGCCTGTTGCGCATGCAGGTGATCGATCAACGGCCGCAGATCACGGATCTCGCCGTGCGTGTCGGGGTATTGCAGCAGCGCACCAAACACTTGGTGCTGCTTCAAGTTATCCACAGCGTCGACGATCACTTCAAAACCGAAGCCCTCGGCGCGGGTCTGCACAACGGAAAGGGTTTGTGGATGACAGTTTTCGTCGACGAAAAACAGATTGCTCTTGGACTTCGCCACGCGCTTGGCCAACGCCATGGCTTCCGCTGCCGCCGTGGCTTCGTCGAGCAGCGAGGCATTGGCCAGTTCGAGGCCGGTGAGGTCGATGGTCAGTTGCTGGAAATTCAGCAGCGCTTCGAGCCGGCCTTGGGCGATCTCCGGTTGATAGGGCGTGTACGCGGTGTACCAGCCGGGATTTTCCAGCACGTTGCGCAGGATGACGGTCGGCGTGAGGGTGCCGTGGTAACCCATGCCGATCAGGCTGGTCCAGACCTGATTTTGCTCGGCATAACCGCGCAACCTGGCCAGTGCCGCTTGCTCATCGAGGGCTGGCGGCAAATCCAGCGCACGATTGAAGCGGATCGACGGCGGCACGGTTTGCTCGATCAGTTCGATCCGACTGCCGAGCCCCAGGCTGTCGAGCATCGCCTGCTGCTCGGCGGCATCGGGGCCCAAGTGACGGCGCAGGAAGGCATCGGGATCACGTAACTGGCTCAGGGACGGCAACTGGGACATGACGGGCTCTCTCTTGGCTGGCGCTCGGCGTCAATGCAACACGGTCAAACCAGCATAGCAGTCGATATCGACGCGCACGGCTTGGCGCCGACGGCGGTTTCGGGCCATGCTGTGGCGCGCCTGCCTCAGGCATCCAACCAGCGGATGATCGACGCCCCATGAGCCAACTGCCATTCCTGCCGTTTTCCAAACCCGTTATCGATGAAGCAACGATTGCCGCTGTAGGCGACGTGCTGCGCTCCGGCTGGATTACCAGCGGGCCGAAAGTTCAGGCCTTTGAAGCGCAGCTCTCGCAATACTTTGGCGGGCGCCCGGTGCGCACGTTCAACTCCGGCACCTGTACCATGGAAATCGCCTTGCGCATTGCCGGCATCGGCCCGGGCGACGAGGTGATCACCACACCGATTTCCTGGGTGGCCACGGCCAATGTGATCCTTGAAGTCGGCGCCACGCCTGTGTTTGCCGACATCGACCCGATAACCCGCAACATCGACCTGGATCAACTCGAAGCCGCCATTACACCGCGTACCAAAGCGGTGATTGCGGTGTATCTGGCCGGTTTGCCAGTGGACATGGATCGCCTGTACGCCATCGCCGCCAAACACAATCTGCGCATTGTCGAAGACGCGGCTCAGGCCCTGGGTTCGAGCTGGAATGGCCAGCGCATTGGCGCAACCGGCGACTTCGTGTCGTTCAGCTTTCAGGCGAACAAGAACGTGACCTGCTCCGAGGGCGGTTGCCTGGTGCTGAACACGCCCGAGGAAGCACGGCTGGCGCAGAAGTACCGCTTGCAGGGCGTGACCCGCCATGGTTTCGACGGTCTGGACGTCGACGTGCTCGGTGGCAAATTCAACATGACCGACATCGCCGCCGCCATCGGCCTTGGTCAATTCGCCCATATCGAGGCGTTGACCGCCCATCGACGTGAACTGGCCCGACACTATTTCAAATGCTTCGGCGAGGATTTCGAAACCACCTATGGCGCGCAATTACCGCCCGCGGATTTCGAGAACAGCAACTGGCACCTGTTTCAGTTGGTATTGCCGGAGCGCCAGGATGGCTTGCCGGCGCGGGCCACGTTCATGGAGCAGATGCAGGCGCGTGGCATTGGCATCGGCTATCACTACCCGCCGATCCACTTGCTGAGCCTGTACCGCGAGCGCGGCTTCAAGGAAGGAACGCTACCTGTGGCCGAGCGGGTCGGGCGACTGATTGTGTCGCTGCCGATGTTCACCACCATGACCATGGAAGATGTCGAGCGCTCGGTGGCGGCAGTGAAAGCCGTGTTGGGCGGCGCCTGACGATCGCCCACCAAAAAGCCCCGACGGATCGGGGCTTTGGGTATTGCGTTTGGTTTACTCGCCGATGACAGCCTTGTAGGCCGCTGCATCGAGCAGTTTTTCCAGATCAGCGGTGTCGCTTGGCTTGAGCTTGAAGATCCACGCGCCATACGGATCGGAGTTGAGCAGTTCCGGCGAGCCGCTCAGCTCTTCGTTGACGGCAATCACTTCACCGCTGATCGGGGCGTAGATGTCGGAAGCCGCTTTCACCGATTCGACCACACCGGCCTGATCTTCAGCCGCAAACACTTTGCCCACGTCGGTCAGCTCAACGAACACCACGTCGCCCAGCGCTTCCTGCGCGTGATCGCTGATGCCCACGGTAACGGTGCCGTCAGCTTCCAGACGCGCCCACTCATGACTTTCGGCAAAACGCAGTTCAGCGGGGATATTGCTCATGCTCGGTGTCCTCAGGAAATTGTCAGCGGTCGTGCCCGCCGGAAAAGGTTAGATCAAAGTTTTGCCATGGCGCACGAAGGTCGGTTTGACCACGCGAACCGGATACCACTTGCCACGGATTTCCACTTCGGCGCGATCGGCGGTGGCCATCGGAACACGCGCCAGGGCAATCGATTTGCTTAGCGTAGGAGAGAAACTACCACTGGTGATCTCCCCTTCGCCAACATCGGCGATACGAACCACTTGATGAGCGCGCAAAACACCGCGTTCTTCCAGCACCAGGCCGACCAGTTTTTGCGCAATGCCAGCGGCTCTTTCCGCCTCAAGCGCCGCGCGGCCAATGAACTGACGCGATGCCGGTTCCCAGGCAATGCTCCAGGCCATGTTCGAGGCCAGTGGCGAAACGTCTTGGTGAATGTCCTGACCGTAGAGGTTCATCCCGGCTTCAACACGCAAAGTGTCGCGGGCGCCCAGGCCGATCGGAGAAATGCCGGCGCCGACCAGATCGTTGAAAAACGCTGGCGCCTGATCCGCTGGCAGGGCGATTTCCAGACCGTCCTCACCGGTGTAACCGGTGCGCGCAATGAACCAGTCGCCGTCAGCGTAAGCTTCGAAAGGTTTGAGGTGCTGGATCAGCGTGGCGCGGGACTGGGTCACCAGTTCGGCAATCTTGTGTCGGGCTTGCGGGCCTTGAATGGCGAGCATCGCCAGCTCTGAACGTTCGTGCAATTGCACGTCGAACCCGTCCAGTTGCGCCTGCATCCAGGCCAGATCCTGATCGCGGGTGGAGGCGTTGACCACCAGGCGATAACCGTCGTCGAGGCGATAGACGATCATGTCGTCGACGATGCCGCCACGCTCGTTGAGCATGGTGCTGTACAACGCACGGCCGGGGCGGTGCAGGCGTTCGACATCGTTGGCCAGCAAATGCTGGAGCCAGGCCTTGGCCTGAGGACCATCAACGTCGATAACGGTCATGTGGGACACATCGAACACCCCGCAATCGCGGCGCACTTCGTGATGCTCCTCGACCTGCGAGCCGTAATGCAGTGGCATGTCCCAACCGCCAAAATCGACCATCTTCGCGCCGAGGGCGAGATGCAGGTCATACAGAGGCGTACGCTGTCCCATGGGTTTCTCCTTCCGGGCGTGGCGAAGGTGCGGACAGCCGCTGCACGGCGCTCAAGCCTTGAAATAGAAGGCTTTCAGCCGATTTCAGCGAACGGGTCTGTCAGACGATCCGCACCGAATGCCGCGCATTGTAGCCGCATGATTCAGGACTGACGACTAAGTGTTTCTGTGTGCAGAACGTCTGATCAGGCCAATGACCGGCAACAACCCGACCAGAACCAGGGTCAACGCCGGTAATGACGCCCTTGCCCACTCTCCTTCACTGGTCATCTCGAAGATCCGCACAGCCAGCGTATCCCAGCCAAACGGGCGCATCAGCAGGGTCGCGGGCATTTCCTTGAGCACATCGACGAACACCAGCAACGCCGCGCTCAGCGTCCCGGGCAACAACAACGGCAGATACACTTTGAAAAACAGTCGTGGCCCACTGACACCCAGGCTACGTGCCGCTTCGGGCAAAGAGGGCCGTATACGCGCCAGGCTGTTTTCCAACGGGCCATAGGCCACAGCGATAAACCGCACCAGATACGCCATCAGCAACGCTGCCAGACTGCCGAGCAACAACGGTTTGCCTGCGCCACCGAGCCAGCCGGAGAGCGGAATCACCATTTCCCGGTCCAGATAACTGAACGCCAACATGATCGATACCGCCAGCACCGACCCCGGCAAGGCGTAACCGAGGTTGGCCAGACTCACCCCGGAACGAATCGCCCGAGTGGGTGCCAGACGCCGGGCGAAGGCCAGCAGCAACGCAACGCTGACGGTCATCAACGCCGCCATCCCCCCCAGGTACAGGGTGTGAATGATCAGTCCGACGTAGCGCTCATCCAGATCGAAGCGTCCGCGCTGCCAGAACCAGACGATCAGTTGCAACAGCGGAATGACGAACGCGCAGGCGAAAACCAGTCCACACCAACTCATTGCCGCGAACGCCTTCAACCCACGCAAGTGATACAACGCCTTGACCCGCGGCCGCTCGTTGCCCGCCCGGTTGGCCCCTCGCGCGCGGCGCTCGCCATACAGCACCAGCATCACCACCAACAACAACAGGCTGGCCAGTTGCGCAGCGCTCGACAGGCTGAAGAAGCCGTACCAGGTTTTGTAAATGGCGGTGGTGAAGGTGTCGAAGTTGAACACCGACACCGCGCCAAAATCGGCGAGGGTTTCCATCAGCGCCAGTGCCACGCCGGCACCGATGGCCGGACGCGCCATCGGCAACGCCACGCGCCAGAACGCTTGCCACGGTGATTGGCCAAGCACCCGCGCCGCTTCCATCAGCCCTTTGCCCTGCGCGAGGAACGCAGTGCGCGCCAACAGGTAAACGTAGGGATAGAAAACCAGCACCAGCACCACAATCACCCCGCCGGTGGAACGCACCCGCGGAAGCCGCAGGCCCGAACCGAACCACTCGCGCAGCAGGGTTTGCACGGGGCCGGCGAAATCAAGCAGGCCGACAAAGACAAACGCCAGCACGTAGGCCGGGATGGCGAACGGCAACATCAGCGCCCAGTCCAGCCAGCGTCGCCCTGGGAATTCGCACAGGCTGGTGAGCCAGGCGAGGCTGACGCCGAGCAGCGTCACCCCGACACCGACGCCCAGCACCAGCGTCAGGGTGTTGCCCAGCAGGCGCGGCATCTGGGTTTGCCACAGGTGCGACCAGATCTGCTGGTCGATGCTCTGCCATGAGAGCAGCAACACGCTCAGGGGCAACAGCACCAGCGCAGCAATGGCGAAGACGATGGGATACCAGCGGCGTTGGACGGGGTGGGCCACTTTTGGCTCTCTGAGGGCTAAATGATTGTGCCCACGCTCTGCGTGGGCACACATCTTATGAGGTTCCGCGTCAGGGTTTCAGCAAATCGACGCGCAGCGTCGGGGGCTGCGTTCCACCCGGAGCGTGGGCACGATCAACGGTGAGCAAGCAACAGACTCAGTTCCAGCCGGCACGATCCATCAACCGAATCGCTTCAGCCTGGCGCTTGCCTGCCACTTCCACCGGCAAGGTGTCAGCCACGAACTTGCCCCAGGCTGCCACTTCTTCGGACGGCGCCACCGCCGGGTTGGCCGGGAACTCCTGGTTCACGTCGGCAAAGATCTTCTGAGCCTCAGGGGTGGTCATCCACTCGACCAGCGCCTTGGCCGCCTCAGGGTGCGGCGCATGCTGGGTCAGACCGATGCCCGACAGGTTGACGTGTACGCCGCGATCGGCCTGATTCGGCCAGAACAGTTTTACCGCCAGATCCGGCTTCTGCTTGTGCAGACGGCCGTAGTAGTAAGTGTTGACGATGCCAGCATCGCATTGCCCGGCGTTGATCGCTTCGAGCACCGCGACGTCGTCGGAGAAGACGTCGGTGGACAGGTTGTTGACCCAGCCCTTGAGGATTTCTTCGGTCTTCGTTGCGCCATGGACTTCGATCATGGTGGCGGTCAGCGACTGGTTATAGACCTTCTTCGCGGTGCGCAGGCACAGGCGGCCTTCCCAGTTTTTGTCGGCCAGCGCTTCGTAGGTGGTCAGTTCGCCCGGTTTCACCCGTTTGGTGGAATAGGCGATGGTCCGCGCACGCAGGCTCAGGCCGGTCCAGGCATGGGTGGACGAGCGGTATTGGGCGGGAATGTTGGCATCGATGGCTTTGGAAGTGAACGGCTGGAGAATGCCCATTTGCTCGGCCTGCCAGAGGTTGCCGGCATCGACGGTCAGCAACAGGTCGGCGGTGGCGTTTTCGCCTTCGGCCTTGATGCGCTGCATCAGCGGCGCTTCCTTGTCGGTGATGAACTTGATCTTCACCCCGGTCTTGGCGGTGTAGGCATCGAATACCGGTTTGATCAGTTCATCGATACGCGAGGAGTAAACCACTACCTCGTCGGCGGCCTGGGCGGTGGCGGTGCCGATCAGGGTCAAGGCCAGTGCGGTCAGAAGACGCTTGGGTGCCAACATGGGAGTGATCTCTCGGTCGGAAAAGGTGGGCCAAATGATAAGGACTCACATTTAGGTTCTCAATCGAACACTTTCCCAAGGAGTTACCAGATGTTGCGCAGCCTGTAACTTGTGCTGTCGGTTCTGCCCCCTTCGCGAGCAAGCTCGCGAAGGGGGCAGTAGCCTCAATGAAAATCTCAGGGCTTGGCGAGGGCCGGAAGATCACCGGTCAGGCCGAGGGCCTCACGTACAAACAGCGCCTTGGCCTCCGGCATCTGTTCAACCAGCTTCAACCCGGCATTGCGCAACCAGCGCACCGGCAACGGATCGGCCTGGAACAACCGTTCAAAGCCTTCCATCGCCGCCATCAGCGCCAGATTGTGTGGCATGCGCCGACGCTCGTAACGGCTCAGCACTTTCACATCGGCCAGACGCTCGCCGCGCTCCGCCGCTTGCAACAGGACTTCAGCCAGCACCGCCGCATCAAGAAAGCCCAGGTTCACGCCTTGCCCGGCCAACGGGTGAATGGTGTGTGCGGCATCGCCGATCAGCGCCAGGCCTTCGGCCACATAACGCTTGGCGTGACGCTGACGCAGCGGCACGCACAAGCGTGGATCAGCACTGATCACGTCGCCAAGTCGACCTTCAAAGGCGCGTTCCAGCTCGCGGCAGAAATCTGTCTGATCCAACGCCATCAGACGCTCGGCCTCACTTGGCGTGGTCGACCACACGATCGAGCACCAATCCTGCTGCCCGTCACGCTCCAGCGGCAGAAACGCCAGCGGCCCGTGATCGGTAAAGCGCTGCCATGCGGTCATCTGATGCGGTTGGCTGCTGCGCACGCTGGTGACGATGGCGTGATGCAGGTAATCCCACTCGCGAGTGGCCACGCCTGTCAGGCGGCGCACCGCCGAGTTGGCACCATCGGCCGCGATCACCAACGGCGCGCGCAATTGACGGCCATCGGCCAGGGTCAGCAACCAATCGTCACCCGAGCGGCGCATCTGCTCCAGTCGGGCGTTGGCCAACATGCCCAGGTCGCAGTCATGCAAGCGGTCGAGCAAGGCATCCTGCACTACGCGGTTTTCGACGATATGGCCAAGCACATCGGCATGCACGCTGCTCGCCGAAAAATGGATCTGCCCGGTGCCGCTGCCGTCCCAGACATGCATGTCGGTGTAAGGGCTGCTGCGTCGTTTGGCGATGCCGTCCCACACGCCAAGGCGTTCGAGAATTCGCTGGCTGGCGGCCGATAGCGCACTCACCCGCGGTTCAAATGCCGCGTCGGCATCGAAGGGTTTGACGCTCAGCGGGCTGCCGTCGAGCAGCAGGACTTCCAGCCCGCTGTCCTGCAACGCCAGCGCCAAAGCGCTGCCGACCATTCCGGCTCCGACAATCAGCAGATCTGCGCGCATTTCCATGCTTTAAGCCTGTCTCGCTTGCGGCTTGAGCCGCACGTAAAGGGTTTTACCGACCACGCCAGTTGGCGGCGCGATCCTGAAAGTGAAAGTGCCGGCCAGCCGCTCAAGCATCCGGACGCGTTCCCAAACCCATAGCCTGACGGGCAAACCAGCGCTTGGCCGGGGGCAGCAGATCAAGGCCGAGCAAACCGATGTTGCGGCCTAACGACACCAAAGGCTGGGAACTGCCGAACAAACGCGTGACCTGATCGGAGAAACCCACCGTCAGGTCTTGATCCAGACGCTGGCGCTCGCGGTACGCCTGTAACGTGGCGAAGTCGCCCAGCGGTTGGTCACTGCCGAGCAAGGCGCAAGCCAGGGCATCGGCATCACGCAATGACAGGTTGAAGCCTTGCCCGGCAATGGGATGCAGGCTGTGCGCAGCGTTGCCAAGCACGGCCAGATGCGAGCGCACCTGCTCTTCGGCCTCCACCAGCGACAGCGGATACAAATGTCGTGCACCGACCTGCTTCAAGGTGCCGAGGCGATAGCCGAACACGCCCTGCAACTCACTGAGGAAGTCGCGCTCGCTCAGGTCGGCCAGCCGTTGCGCATCCATGCCCAGACGAGTCCAGACCAGTGCGCAGCGGTTTTCCGGCAGCGGCAGCAGTGCCATAGGGCCTTCGTCGGTGAAGCGCTCGAAGGCCATGCCGTTATGCGCTTCGCTCGGAGTGATGTTGGCGATCAGCGCGCTCTGGTTGTACGGACGCTTGCGCACGTTGATGCCCAATTGCTCGCGCAGGCCCGAGCGACCGCCATCGGCCAACACCGCGAGGTCGCATTCAAGGGTGGTTTCATCGTTGAGGGTCAGGCGATAGCCGTCGGGCAGCGGCTCCATCCGCGTGACTTCAGCCGGGCAGCGCCAACTGATCACTTCTTTATCTATGTGCTGCCACAGGCACTGGCCGAGCCAGGCGTTTTCCACCACGTACCCGAGCGCTGGCACGCCCTCTTCCATCGCCGACAAACGCGCGGTGGAGAAGCGCCCACGGTCAGACACATGAATCTGTTTGATCGGCTCGGCGCGGCGGGAGATTTCCTGCCAAACGCCCAGCCGTTGATAAATCTGTCTTGAGCCGAAGGACAGCGCCGACGAGCGCGCGTCATAGCTTGGCTGCCAACTGTCGCCGGGGGCGAACGGCTCGATCAGGACAATTTTCCAGCCGCGGGCCTTGGCTCCGGCCTGCAGGGCCAATGCCAGACTGGCACCGACCAGGCCGCCACCGATGATTGCCAGATTGACTCGACTCATGCTGCGTGTGTCCGTGCTTGCGCCATCAGCGCTTCGATGTCGGCGACGGTTTTCGGTACGCCGCGGGTCAGGATTTCACAGCCACTCTTGGTCACTACCACGTCGTCCTCGATGCGTACGCCAATGCCACGCCATTTCTTCGCTACGTTCTGATTGTCCGGGGCGATGTAGATGCCCGGCTCCACGGTCAGCGCCATGCCGACTTCCAGCACGCGCCATTCACCGCCGACCTTGTACTCGCCAACGTCGTGCACATCCATGCCCAGCCAGTGGCCGGCGCGGTGCATGTAAAAGGCTTTATAGGCTTGGCTGGCGATCAACTCGTCAACCTCGCCCTGCAGCAAACCCAGTTTCACCAGACCTGTAGTGATCACCCGAACCGTGGCTTCGTGTGCCTGATTCCAGTGCTTGTTCGGGGCGATTTCGGCGAAGGCGGCTTCCTGGGAGGCCAGCACCAGTTCGTAAATCGCTTTCTGCTCGGGCGAAAACTTGCCGTTGACCGGCCAGGTGCGGGTGATGTCGCTGGCATAGCAGTCGATCTCGCAACCGGCGTCGATCAGCACCAGATCGCCATCCTTGAGCAACGCGTCATTCTGCTGGTAATGCAGGATGCAGCTGTTGCGTCCGGCGGCGACGATCGAACCGTAGGCCGGCATCTTCGCCCCGCCCTTGCGAAATTCGTAATCCAGTTCGGCTTCGAGGCTGTACTCGTAGAGCCCGGCGCGGCTGGCCTGCATCGCGCGAATGTGCGCCTGGGCCGAGATTCGTGCCGCTTCGCGCATCACCTTCACTTCTGCCGCCGATTTATACAGGCGCATGTCGTGCAGTAGATGATCCAAAGCAACGAATTCGTTCGGCGGCTGGGCGCCGAGGTGCGCCTTGGAGCGGATCACGTTGATCCAGTCCATCAGGTGCCGATCGAATTCAGGGTTGCTGCCCATCGCCGAATACACCCGGTCGCGGCCTTCGATCAGGCCCGGCAGGATGTCGTCGATGTCGGTGATCGGGAAAGCGTCGTCGGCACCGAAGTCGCGGATCGCGCCTTCCTGACCGGCGCGCAAGCCGTCCCACAATTCGCGTTCGGCGTTGCGCTCACGGCAGAACAGCAGGTATTCGCCATGCTCGCGGCCGGGCATCAGGACGATCACGGCCTGAGGTTCGGGAAACCCGCTGAGGTATTGGAAATCGCTGTCCTGACGGTAGACGTGCTCGACGTCGCGGTTGCGGATGGCAACTGCGGCGGCGGGCAGGATCGCGATGCTGTTGGGTTCCATCTGCGCCATCAGGGCCTTGCGGCGACGGCTGTATTCCGCTTTCGGGATATGGGTCATGGGCAGATGGTCTTCCCTGGATCGCGATTAATGCAGCGACGGCTTGGCGGCTGGCGGCACATCGGCTTTCTTGGTTTCCGAGAACAGCAGCAGCGGCGCGACGCGCAGATACTCCATGACTTCCATGTAGTCGGTCTCGCCGTCTTCGGATTCTTCCAGGGCATCTTGCACCTGGGAAATCGCTGCCAGATCCTGCAGCACTTCGGTGGCTTCAGTGCTGAGCATGCTGCTGTCGCGGCAGTTGAGGCCGAAACCGCTGAGGAAACCCTGGCACCATTGGCCCAGTGCAGCAGCGCGGTCAGCGAGTGGGGCATCGTCGGTTGGCAGCAGCAGAACGACCGTCACGTCGTCGCCGGTCAACTCACCCTTGACCATCTCTTGCAGGCCGATCAGGGCGTTGCGGACGTTGTCCTGGGGCTCGCTTTCCAGCAGTTCGGCGGCATCGATCAGCCACTCTTCGGCATTGAAGCCGGCACCGGCGCAACTGCGTCCGAGCAGCAGGCCATGCAGTTCGGCAGGCGAGACGTTGTGGCCGCTGGCAGTCAGCAGGGTGGCAAAAGCTTGGTACGGGGAATTGGCAATGGTCATGGGCAGCTAGGCGCCAGACGGCGCTATGTCTAGAATGAAGGCCTTGTATCCTACATCGACAGACTCGCCAAGACTATTAAAGGCTGTCCGGCTGTCACCTCCCGTCAGACACGAACTCAGTGAACCCCAATGGAAGACACCGACCTGCAAGCGCTGATGGCCAGACTCGAAAGACTGATTACCCGAGTCGAGCAACTAAAGAGTCAAAATACACTCTTACTTGCTCAGGAAAAGACCTGGCGCGAGGAACGCGCTCACCTCATTGAAAAAAACGAAATCGCCCGGCGTAAGGTCGAATCGATGATTTCGCGCCTCAAGGCCCTGGAGCAAGACTCATGAGTTCAAGCAATAGCGTTACCGTGCAGATCCTCGACAAAGAGTATTCGATCATCTGCCCGCAGGAAGAACGCAGCAATCTGGTCAGTGCCGCACGCTACCTGGACGGCAAAATGCGCGAGATCCGCAGCAGCGGCAAAGTCATCGGTGCCGACCGCATTGCCGTGATGGCTGCGCTGAACATCACCCACGATCTCTTGCACAAAGAAGAGCGCCCGGATATTCAGGCCAGCGGCTCGACCCGTGAACAGGTACGCGACTTGCTCGATCGTGTCGATCTGGTGCTGGCCGAAGATCCGGACGTCAGCAAAGGCTGATTCGCCAGGCCGCTTGAGGTATACTCGCCGCACTCCCTGGGGTGCTTGCCAGTTGACGATGTCCCTGAGCCGATTCGCACTACCCTGGAAGTTGCACGTTGGGCTGGTGTGCATGTCCGCCAGACGGAAAGCCTTAAAGTCTACTGCATCTTCCACCTTGAACTTTCGGGTTCAAGGGCTAAGTTGACAGCGGTTCATCCGGGGAGCCTGATTCGAATCCGATGTCGGTGAATGCCGACATCGGATTTTTTATGCGTACGTTTTCGTCCAACCTGCCGAAGCCGAACCATGACCGAACCCGCGCTACTGCCCCGCCCGCAACTCCGCCGCCTGCTGCGCAAGGCACGCCGTTCACTGACACCGGGCGAACAACGCCAGGCCGCCAAGGGGCTGTTCCGGCAACTGGCGCAAGACCCGCATTTTCGCCGGGCAAAACACATTTCCCTGTACCTGCCCACCGACGGTGAAATCGACCCACGCATGCTGCTACGTGAAGCGCAGCGCCGGGGCAAGGCTACCTACCTGCCGGTGCTCAGCGCCTGGCCACGCACCAAAATGGTTTTCCAGCGCATCCGTCCCGGCGAAAAACTCAAACCCAATCGCTTCCGCATTCTCGAGCCGCGCGCCAATCTGGCTCGCCAGCGCAAGATCTGGACACTGGATCTGGTGTTATTGCCGCTGGTGGGATTCGACGACGTCGGTGGTCGACTGGGAATGGGCGGCGGCTTCTATGATCGCAGCCTCGCGTATCTGGCGCGGCGCAAGAACTGGCGCAAGCCGACGCTGCTGGGGCTTGCCCATGAATGTCAGAAAGTCGAACGATTGGCGCAGGCGAGCTGGGATGTACCGTTGCAAGGCACGGTCACCGATAAGGCGTGGTATTTCGCGCGATAGACGCCGCGCAGATCAGCGGCGTCGAAAAGACAGTTCAGCGTTTGAACGCGGTCGACTGTTGAACCTGTTGCGCGACTTCGATTGGTGCGTCGGTCTTGTTGGTCCACAGGCTCTGCGCGTAACCGGTGGTCACGACGCCCAAGCCAAACAAAATAACCAAAGTCCATAGCAAATCCGGTTTGCGTTTCATCGATTGCCCCCCTCAAGGCACCTCATCACGATGACAGCAGCGGTTTCCGTTCGTAGGCCGTGCAGCAGCGTCAAGCTTTAAAGGCCGGCATTTTGCGGCAACGTGAACCTGTGCGCAAACGCTGACGTCAACCGACCGTCGGTTTGTCATAAAATTGCCCGACAACTTGCCCACCCATTCCGCCAGGAGAAAAACACATGGCCTATTGGCTGATGAAATCCGAGCCCGACGAACTCTCAATCAAAGGCCTGGAGACACTCGGCAAAGCGCGCTGGGACGGTGTGCGCAACTATCAGGCGCGCAACTTCCTGCGGGCGATGGCAGTGGGCGATGAGTTCTTTTTCTACCATTCCAGTTGCCCTGAGCCGGGCATTGCCGGGATTGGCAAAATCATTCAAGCGGCCTACCCCGATCCGACGGCTCTGGAGCCGCAGAGTCATTACTTCGACGCGAAGGCCACACCAGAGAAAAACGCCTGGAGCGCGATTGATGTCGCCCATGTCGAAACATTTGCCCGGGTCTTGAAGCTGGACTACCTCAAGCAGCAGACCGCGCTGGCCGAAATGCCACTCGTGCAAAAAGGCAGTCGCCTTTCAGTCATGCCCGTCACAGCCCAGCAATGGGCAGCGGTACTCGGATTACGCTGATAACTCTTCGGTCACCGTTTTTTACCTGCAAAAAGGGCTAGGCTTGGCGCTCATTTGATTGACATCAAGCGACGCCGTCGCTTGAACCGTCAGACTGGACGCAATAGCCGCAGGATGCCCTCATGTCAACGCACAGCCGATCTTCACTCATATACGCCGGGGCTCTCCTGGTTCTGCTGGCGGGAGCGGGTGGCTTCGGTTACTGGCTTTCGGTGAGCAACCGCCTGCCCGAAGGCCTTTCGCTGGGCAATGGACGACTGGAAGCCACCGAGGTGCAGATCGCCAGCAAGACGCCCGGCCGCCTGGCCGAGGTGCTGGTCGATGAAGGCGACAAGGTCAGCAAAGGGCAATTGCTCGCCCGCATGGACACCCGCACCCTCGAGGCCGAGCGCAACCAGGCCGAAGCCGAAGTCTTGCGCGCCCGGGAAAACCTCAACGCCGCGCAGGCCAATGTGCAATTACGCCAGAGTGAGTTGCTGCTGGCCCAGCAAGAGATTGGCCGATCCCAATCGCTGTTCAAGCACGGTTACGTCAGCGCCCAGGTCATCGATCAGTTGCAATCACGCATCGGCACCGGTAACGCCGCCGTCAACGCAGCCCGGGCCCAAGTGTCTGCGGTGGGGGCGGCGATCGGGGCGGCGCAGGCGCAAGTGGCGCAACTGACCAGTGAGATCGATGACAGCAGCTTGCGCGCGCCCATCGACGGAGTGATCCAGTTGCGCATGGCCGAGCCCGGCGAGGTGCTGGGGGCTGGCGGTCGGGTGTTGTTGTTGATCGACCCTAACGACCAATACATGAATCTTTACCTGTCAGCCTCCGTGGCTGGGCGCCTGGCGGTGGGCGATGAAGCGCGCGTCCTGCTCGATGCCCTGCCAGACAAGCCGTTGCCCGCGACAATCAGCTTCGTTGCCGCCAAATCGCAGTTCACCCCAAAAGAGGTCGAGACCCGCGACGAGCGGCAAAAACTGGTGTTCCGCGTCAAGCTGCAACTGGTGCAACCCAGCGCCGTGCCGCAGGCCAAACCCGGCATGCCCGGTGCCGGCTATGTGCGCACCGCGCCGATTGCCTGGCCGGCCAATTTGCAATGAGCAACTGCGCGGTTCAGGCGACCGGTATCGTCCACCGCTACGGTAAACAGCAGGCGTTGAGCGACATTGCCTTCAGCCTGCCGGTCGGCACCCGTTGCGGGCTGATCGGCCCTGATGGCGCGGGCAAATCTAGTCTGCTGGGACTGATCGCCGGCGTGAAAGCCCTGCAACAAGGCCAACTGGACGTCCTGGGCGGCCCGATTCAGGATCGCCACCATCGCAACACGCTCTATGCCCGCATCGCCTTCATGCCTCAGGGGCTGGGCGGCAACTTGTATCCCGAACTGTCGATCACCGAGAACATTCAGTTCTTTGCCACACTCTTTGGCCTGTCGAATGCCGAAAGCGAGCAACGCATGCACAACCTGCTGCTCGCCACGGATCTGCTGAAGTTCGCCGATCGCCCGGCCGGCAAGTTGTCCGGCGGCATGAAGCAGAAGCTGGGGCTGTGCTGCGCGCTGATTCATGAACCGGATCTGCTGATCCTCGATGAGCCGACCACCGGCGTCGATCCACTCTCGCGCCGGCGCTTTTGGGAGCTGATCGACGATGTGCGACGCCAGCGCCCGCAATTGACCCTGCTGGTGGCCACGGCCTACATGGAAGAAGCCGAACAGTTCGAACAGTGCCTGATGCTCGATGGCGGCAAGTTGATCGCCACCGGGCTGAGCCATGAACTGGCAGCCGTGACCCCGAGTGGCAAACTCGATGACGCCTTTACGCATTTTCAGGGTGACAGCGATCACGATGCTCAGCCGCTGGTGATTGCGCCCCGCGCCGAGGGCAACACCGACATCGCCATCGAAGCCCATGACCTGACCCTGCGTTTCGGCGACTTCACGGCAGTGGATCACGTCAGCTTCGCCATCGGTCGCGGCGAGATTTTCGGCTTTCTCGGCTCCAACGGCTGCGGCAAGACCACCACCATGAAAGTCCTGACCGGGCTGATGCCGGCCAGCGAAGGCAGCGCGACGTTGCTGGGCAACCCGGTGAACGCCAAGGATCTGGGCACGCGCAAGCGGGTCGGGTTCATGTCCCAGAGCTTTTCGCTGTACGGCGAACTCAGTGTGCGGCAGAACCTCGACCTGCACGCCCGGTTGTTCGACTTGCCCAAAACCGAGAGTGCGCAGCGCATTGACGGGCTGATCCAGCGCTTCAATCTGCTCGACGTCGCTGACCAGCCGTCCGGCGCGTTGCCTCTGGGGCTGCGGCAACGCCTTTCGCTGGCGGTGGCGGTGTTGCATCACCCGGAAGTGCTGATCCTCGATGAGCCGACCTCAGGCGTCGACCCCGCAGCACGCGACGACTTCTGGCGTTTGCTGATCGAGTTGTCCCGCGATCAAGGCGTGACGATTTTCCTGTCGACCCACTTCATGAACGAAGCCCAGCGCTGCGACCGCATCTCACTGATGCACGCGGGCAAAGTATTGGCTTGCGACACGCCGGCCGCGCTGCAACGTCAGTTCGCCGGCGACACGCTGGAAGCGGCCTTCGTGACCTGCCTGGAACAGGCCCAGGGCAAGGCCGAATCGCACCCCGCAGCCGAACCGCCAATGGCGCCAGCGGCCGCGACTGAGCCGGTCAAGCAGCAAGGTTTGAGCCTCGGTCGCTTGTTGGCGGTGGCCCGTCGCGAAGGCAAGGAATTGCTGCGCGACAAGGTACGCATGGTGTTTGCGCTGGCGGGGGCGATTTTCATGATGGTGATTTTCGGCTACGGGATCTCCCTGGACGTCGAAAACCTCGCGTTCGCCGTTTACGACCAGGATCAAACGCCGCAGAGCCGGGCCTATCTGGAAGCCTTTCGCGGCTCGCGCTACTTCAAGGAACAGCCGGCCATTCAAGACGCTCAAGCGCTGCATCGACGATTGCAACGCTCGGAAATCAAACTGGCGCTGGAGATCCCGCCCGGCTTCGGCCGTGATCTCTACGCCGGACGCCAGCCCGAAGTGGCGGCGTGGCTGGATGGCGGCATGCCGTTTCGCGCCGAAACCAGCCGCAACTACGTCGAAGCCGTGCATCTGGCCAATCTTCAACAACTGGCCGAACAGAGCAGTCCGGCGTTAAGCCGCCCGCCGGCCGCCAGCCTGCAAACCCGCTTTCGCTATAACCAGGATGTGGTCAGCGTCAATGCCATCGGCCCCGGGGTCATGGCGCTGATCCTGGCGTTCATTCCGGCCATGCTGACCGCGCTGGGTATCGTGCGTGAGAAAGAGCTGGGGTCGATCACCAACTTCTACGCCACGCCCCTGACCCGTCTGGAATTTCTGTTGGGCAAACAGGCACCGTATCTGCTGATCAGTCTGGTCAACCTCGCCGTGCTGGTGGCGATGAACCGCTGGCTGTTCGGCGTGCCGTTCAAGGGCAGCCTGCTGACCCTGGCGTTCGGTGGTTTGCTGTACGTGTTGGCGACCACCAGCATGGGCCTGCTGATCTCGGCCTTCACCCGCACGCAAATCGCCGCGATCCTCGGCACCATGATCATCACCAGCCTGCCGACCATCCAGTTTTCCGGGCTGATCGTGCCGCGCTCTTCGCTTGAAGGGGCGGCGGCGGTCATGGGGATGCTGTTTCCGGCCGGCCATTTCCTCGACATCGCGGTGGGCACGTTTACCAAAGCGCTGAATCTGCGCCAGCTCTGGCCGCAATGCCTGGCCTTGTTCGGATTCTTTGTCGGGTTCACCGGCCTGAGCCTGGTCATGCTGAAGAAGCAGGAGGTTTGATGCACAAGTTTGCGCACATCCTGCGCCTGGGACTCAAAGAGCTGACCAGTCTGCGCCACGACAGCGTGTTGCTGCTGTTCCTGTTCTACGCCTTCACCGTGGCGATCTACATGCCCGCCGCCGGCTCGGTGATCGGCGTACACAACGCCAGCGTGGCCATCGTCGACGAAGACCACAGCGCCCTTTCGCGCCAACTGGCTCAGGCGTTGCAACCGCCGGAGTTCCAGACACCGGAGCTGCTGCCCTATGCGCAACTGGACCCGGTCATGGACAGCGGCCAGTACACGTTCGTCATCAACATCCCGGCGCGCTTTCAGACCGATCTGCTCGCCGGACGCCAACCGGCCATTCAAGTCAATGTCGACGCCACGGCCATGAGCCAGGCGTTCATGGGCGCCGGCTACATCAGCCGGATATTCCAGCGTGAACTGCAGGCCTATGGCGGGCAGAGCGAGGCCGCGGCCAAAGCCCCGGTGAAACTGGTCAGTCGCGCCCTGTTCAACACCAATCTTGAGGGTGGCTGGTTTCTGGCGGTGATCCAGATCGTCAACAACATCACCATTCTGGCCATCATCCTGACCGGCACGGCACTGCTGCGCGAACGCGAACACGGCACCCTCGACCACTTGCTGGTGCTGCCGCTGACGGCGATGGAAATCATGCTGGCGAAAATATGGAGCAACCTGCTGGTGGTGGTGCTGTGCACCTGGCTGTCGCTGGAGGTGGTCGTCAAAGGGGCACTGGGCGTGCCTTTGTCGGGCTCGATGAGCCTGTTTTTGCTGGTGACTGCGGTTTATCTGTTTGCCAGTACCGCGCTGGGCATCTTCCTGGCAACGCTGGCGCGCTCGACGCCACAGTTCGGCCTGCTGGCCATTCCGGTGATCATCCCGATGTTGCTGCTGTCGGGCGGCAGCACGCCGCTGGACAGCATGCCGCAGTGGTTGCAGTGGGTCATGCAGGGCTCGCCGTCCACGCACTTTGTCAGCCTCAGCGCCGCGATACTGTTTCGCGACGCCGGGCTGAGCGTGGTCTGGCCGGACTTGCTGGCGCTGACGGCCATCGGCCTGCTGTTCTTCGTCATTGCCCTGCTGCGATTCCGCAAGAGCCTGGCGTCTTGAACAGCGGCGAGGCGATGGTTTACTGAATGATCAGGTTATTGAACAACAGATCCTCAACCACCGGTTTACCGGTCTCGTCATTCATCACTTGCTGAGTCTGCTTCAGCGCTTCCTGACGCAGTTTTTCCTTGCCATCGATGCTGCCCATCGCCTCGGTGGTTTGCTGGGCGAACAGCGCCACCAGTTGATTGCGGATCAGCGGCTCATTGGCCTTGACCAGTTTGGTCGCCTCTTCACCCGTTACGCGCAGCGCCACGTCGGCCTTGTAGACCTTCAGTTTTGGCGTGCCGTCCAACCCGTAGTTGCCCACGAACGGCGGGCTCAGGGTGATGTAATTGACCTTCGGCGCCTCGCCTTCTTTGGCTTCTTCGGCCAGCGCTGCCACAGGCAGAGACAGGGCCAGCAACAACATGATCCACGCTTTCACAATTCGCTCCTTATCCGGTTTGCGGCCTAGCATAACGGCCCGCCGCGCAAGCACAAGCTTATGGCTGACTATCAGGGCCGGGTATGCTCGTTGACCCGTTGACTGACACACCTACACTTATCGGCCATCACTCCCAAAGGAATAGCCCTGATGAAAGCCGTGCTGTGCAAAGCCTTCGGCCCTGCCGAGTCGCTGGTGCTGGAAGACGTCGCCAGTCCTGTCGCCAAGAAGAACGAAATCCTGCTGGAGGTGCATGCCGCCGGGGTCAACTTTCCGGACACGCTGATCATCGAGGGCAAATACCAATTCAAGCCGCCCTTCCCGTTCTCCCCGGGCGGTGAAGCGGCCGGCGTGGTCAGCGCCGTCGGCGAAAAGGTCAGTCATCTGAAGGTGGGCGACCGGGTCATGGCCCTGACCGGCTGGGGCAGTTTCGCCGAGCAAGTGGCGGTGCCGGGCTACAACGTACTGCCGATTCCGCCGTCGATGGACTTCAACACTGCCGCCGCATTCAGCATGACCTACGGCACCTCGATGCACGCGCTCAAGCAACGCGCCAACCTGCAACCGGGCGAAACCCTGCTGGTGCTCGGTGCATCCGGCGGTGTCGGTCTGGCTGCCGTGGAAATCGGCAAAGCCATGGGCGCCCGCGTCATCGCCGCTGCCAGCAGCGCGGAAAAACTCGCGGTGGCCAAGGCGGCCGGCGCCGACGAACTGATCAACTACAGCGAAACCAGCCTCAAGGACGAAATCAAACGCCTCACCGACGGCCAAGGCGCTGATGTGATCTATGACCCGGTCGGCGGCGATCTTTTTGATCAAGCCGTGCGCGCCATCGCCTGGAACGGCCGCCTCTTGGTCGTCGGCTTCGCCAGCGGCCGCATTCCCGAACTGCCAGTCAACCTCGCCCTGCTCAAGGGCGCAGCGGTGGTCGGCGTGTTCTGGGGCTCCTTCGCCCAGCGCCAGCCGCAAGACAACGCAGCGAACTTCCAGCAGTTGTTCGGCTGGTTTGCCGAAGGCAAGTTAAAACCGTTGGTGTCGCAGGTGTATCCGCTGAGCAATGCGGCGCAGGCGATCAATGATCTTGGCCAGCGAAAAGCGGTGGGCAAGGTGGTGGTGCAGGTGCGCTAAACGCTGTTGCGCAGACGTCAGCCGCCGGACGCGCCTTGGAGGTCGCCCGGCAGCAGATGCTCCTGAATTTTCTGACTTTGCGACTGGATCAGACGCCCCTTGTCATCGAAGCTCAGCACGATAAGCCAGTCGTAGACGTTATCCGGCCACTTTGGCCGGCCAGTGAGTGCCGGGCCATCGCCGCCGAACTCCGCGATCAGCTTATTGATGTGACCGTGATGCCAGGCGATCAACAGCGTATGCGCCTGATTGCTCTTGCGCAGCGTTTTGACCAGTTGCTCAAAGTCGCCATTGTCGTAAGGCTGCTCGATGGGCAACTGCAGGCGCTCGGCCAGCGGGGTCAGGGTCAAGCGCGAGCGGGCACTCTCAGCGGTATCGCCGGCGGCGATCAGGCGCTGGGGCGTGAGTGTTTCGCCCGCCAGTTTCAGCGGGGTGAAATAGTCGGCATAGGCAACCGCGCGTTGCTCGCCTCGAGCATTGAGTTGTCTGCCCACATCAGGCTTTTCGGCGTGGCGAACGATCAGCACGGTGACGTTGCGCAATCCCGGCGCAACCGGGTACTGCGCGAAACTCAGCGCCAGCACCGAAACGGTGAGGGCGACCGCGACCAACAATCTGGGCACCAACCTGCGAATTTTCAGGGCCATCATTCAACTCTGCTGAAGCAGTGGGGGTTACTGACGGCGAGTCTAAGACACAACGTATTGGACGCGACAAAAACGCCCTGTTTTTACAGCTGAGCGACAGGTTCGTAAAAGAACATGCGACTTCCAACATTTTCCGCTGTTTTGCCAATGCGAACCGGTGCTATTTTCGGTAACGAAACTGTAACATTCGCATCCGCAGTCAAAACAAGAAATCTGGAGCTCTTGAATGTTTGCTTTCTTTCGTCCTGCCGCACATCAGGCTCCATTGCCTGAAGAAAAAATAGACAGCACCTACCGACGCCTGCGCTGGCAGATTTTCGCCGGTATTTTCATCGGCTACGCGGGTTATTACCTGCTGCGCAAAAACTTCTCCCTGGCCATGCCGTACCTGATCGACGAAGGCTACAGCCGTGGCGATCTGGGTCTGGCGATGTCGGCGATTGCCATTGCGTATGGCTTGTCGAAGTTCCTCATGGGCCTGGTGTCCGACCGCTCCAACCCGCGCTTCTTCCTGCCGTTCGGCCTGCTGGTGTCGGCGGGGGTGATGTTCGTTTTCGGTTTCGCGCCTTGGGCGACGTCCAGCGTGACCATGATGTTCATTCTTCTGTTCATCAACGGCTGGGCCCAGGGCATGGGGTGGCCGCCGAGCGGACGCACCATGGTGCACTGGTGGTCGCAGAAGGAACGCGGCGGCGTGGTCTCGGTGTGGAACGTGGCACACAACGTCGGCGGTGGCCTGATCGGCCCGCTGTTCCTGATCGGCATGGGCCTGTTCAACGACTGGCACGCTGCGTTCTATGTACCGGCAGCGGTAGCGCTGGGCGTGGCGGTGTTTGCCTTCATTACCATGCGCGACACCCCGCAGTCGGTCGGCCTGCCGCCGATCGAGAAGTACAAGAACGATTACCCGGAAGGCTACGATTCCAGCCACGAAGACGAATTCAGCGCCAAGGAAATTTTCGTCAAATACGTGCTGCGCAACAAAATGCTCTGGTACATCGCCATGGCCAACGTCTTCGTCTACCTGCTGCGCTACGGCGTACTCGACTGGGCACCGACCTACCTCAAGGAAGCCAAGGGTTTCACCGTGGATAAAACCTCGTGGGCCTATTTCTTCTACGAGTGGGCCGGTATTCCGGGCACGCTGCTGTGCGGCTGGATGTCGGACAAGATCTTCCGTGGCAACCGCGGCCTGACCGGCATGGTGTTCATGGCGATGGTGACCGTCGCGACACTGGTTTACTGGCTCAACCCGGCCGGCAACCCGACCGTCGACATGATTGCCCTGTTCTCGATCGGCTTCCTGATCTACGGCCCGGTGATGCTGATCGGCTTACAGGCGCTGGAACTGGCGCCGAAGAAAGCTGCCGGTACCGCTGCGGGCTTCACCGGTCTGTTCGGTTATCTGGGGGGGTCGGTCGCGGCCAGTGCCGCGATGGGCTACACCGTGGACCACTTCGGCTGGGACGGCGGTTTCGTCCTGCTGGTCGGCGCTTGCCTGTTGGCGATGGCCTTCCTGGCCCCAACGCTCTGGCACAAGCAAGTCGCCAGTCAGAGCCGCGAAGCCATCGCCTGATCGGCTTTTAATCGACAGCGCTTGAGCCGCGCCTCCAGATTCCGGTCTGGCATGGCGTGGCTGCGCAGGGCGTGGGCGGTCTGCTCGACATAATCGCGAGTCGTGCCGTAACGTCCGCAAGCGCTTTCAAACACCTGGCTCAGCACATGATCCGGCAAGTTGCCGGCATAGCTGGGCAGGTGTCGCTCCAGAACAAATCCCAACGCCTGAACCTGGCTGCCATCTTCGAGCCGGCAGTTGAGCCAGTGTGGCCGATAAGACGGGAACGGCATCTCGCGTTTCCACAGCGCATACAGCGCCGCGTCGAGATTGTCTTCCGGCAGCCGATAGGCGAAGCCGCTGCACGAGCCGCCACGATCCAGACCAAAGACCAATCCGGGCATTTCCGGCGTACCCCGGTGTTCGTGCGACCACAGGTACAAGCCACGATGGTAGCCATGCACACGCCCGCGCACGCGCTCCACCGCTGTGCATTCCGGCCGCCAGATCAACGATCCGTAGGCGAACAGCCACACCGGCCCACCCTTGTGGCGCGCCATGGTCGATTGCATGGAGGCGAGAAGTTGTTCGTGCGTCAGCGGCGGCCCAAGATCGAGCCGCGGAGGATAAGCCAGGTTCAGAAAAGCGTTTTCAATGGCGCTCATGGCGAATAGCGTTCAGCTCCCCGCGGGTGATGAATTACATAATAGAACGCACCGCTGAAACAATAAGGCACATATGTTTAAAGGCAATTTAAGTGCCATGGCACGGTTCTTAATTAATTGCCTGGTGGATATATAACCTACCGGTATTTATGTAATTGCATAAATACCGATCAGCTATATAGCGAGTTATAACGACTCAGGCACGTGGGGCGTAGGCAAACACATCAGCGCGCATCTGATGGGCATCCATCCCCGCCTCGACCAAAGCGTCGAGCGTGCCGTAGACCATGGCAGGTGAGCCGCTGGCGTAGACGTGCAGAGGCTTGAGATCCGGAAAGTCTTCACAGACCGCCTCGTGCAGCATCCCGCAGCGCCCTTCCCAGCCGCATTGGTCGCTGACGACTTTGTGCAGAAACAGATTGGGCAGCTTCAGCCATTCGTCCCAATGTTCGATGTCATAAAAATCTTCCGGACGGCGCACGCCCCAGTACAGATGCACGGGATGCTTGAAGCCATTGGCGCGGCAATGTTCGATCAAGCTGTGAATCTGGCCCATGCCGGTACCGGCGGCGATCAACACCAGCGGCCCGTCGGGCAGTTCGGCGAGGTGGGTGTCGCCCATTGGCAGCTCGACGCGCACCATCGCGTTGCGTTGCAGTTGCTCGATCAGGCTCAACGCACTGGCTTCGCGCGCCAGTACGTGGATTTCCAGATCACGTCCGCCGTGCGGTGCCGAGGCCATGGAGAACGCCGATTTTTCGCCGTTCTCGCGCTCGATCATCAAATATTGTCCGGCGTGATAGCGCGGCGGTTTACCGGCCGGCGCGCGCAGGCGCACACGCCAGGTGTCGCCACCGACGTCCCGGCATTCGATGACCTGACACGACAGGCTGCGCACCGGCAACTCTCCCAGCGCGAGCACGCCATCCCACAACAGGACGCAGTCTTCCAGCGGCTCGGCTATGCAAGTGTAGAACTCGCCATGATCGTGCACCTTGCCGGCCTGTTCGACACGGCCTTCCACCAGCAGCGCCGCACACACGTGGCAATTACCATTGCGGCAGCTTTGCGGGCAGTCGTAGCCCAGGCGCCGCGCTCCATCGAGAATCCGCTCACCGGGCTGTATCTCAAGCACCGCTCCGGAGGGCTGCAGGGTTACACGCATCAATCTATTCCTAACTGATTCCAGATGGCATCGATCCGCTGAGTGACGGCGTCGTCCTTGACGATCACGCGGCCCCACTCACGAGTGGTTTCGCCCGGCCACTTGTGGGTGGCATCCAGGCCCATTTTTGAACCCAGGCCGGAGACCGGCGAGGCGAAGTCCAGGTAGTCGATCGGCGTGTTATCGATCATCACCGTGTCGCGCTTGGGGTCCATGCGCGTGGTGATGGCCCAGATCACGTCGTTCCAGTCCCGGGCGTTGATATCGTCGTCGGTGACGATAACGAACTTGGTGTACATGAACTGTCGCAAAAACGACCAGACACCGAGCATCACGCGCTTGGCATGCCCCGGATACGACTTCTTCATCGTCACCACGGCCATGCGGTACGAGCAGCCTTCGGGCGGCAAGTAGAAGTCGGTGATCTCCGGAAACTGCTTCTGCAGGATCGGTACGAACACTTCATTCAGCGCCACGCCGAGAATGGCCGGCTCATCCGGCGGACGGCCGGTGTAGGTGCTGTGGTAGATCGGCTTGATCCGGTGGGTGATGCGCTCGACGGTGAACACCGGGAAGCTGTCGACTTCGTTGTAGTAGCCGGTATGGTCGCCATACGGACCTTCGTCGGCCATCTCGCCGGGATGGATCACGCCTTCAAGGATGATCTCGGCACTGGCCGGCACTTGCAGGTCGTTGCCGCGGCACTTCACCAACTCAGTGCGGTTGCCACGCAGCAGACCGGCGAAAGCGTATTCGGAGAGGCTGTCCGGCACGGGGGTCACGGCGCCGAGAATGGTCGCCGGATCAGCGCCAAGGGCCACGGACACCGGGAACGGCTGGCCCGGGTGTTTCTCGCACCATTCGCGGTAATCCAGCGCGCCGCCACGGTGGCTGAGCCAACGCATGATGACCTTGTTGCGGCCGATCACTTGTTGGCGGTAGATGCCGAGGTTCTGGCGGTCCTTGTTCGGGCCTTTGGTGACGGTCAGGCCCCAGGTGATCAGCGGGCCGACATCGCCGGGCCAGCAGGTTTGCACGGGCAGCATGGCCAGGTCGACGTCGTCGCCTTCGATGACCACTTCCTGGCACACCGCGTCTTTGACGACTTTCGGCGCCATCGAGATGATCTTGCGGAAGATCGGCAGTTTCGACCATGCGTCTTTCAAGCCCTTCGGTGGCTCCGGCTCCTTGAGGAACGCCAGCAGCTTGCCGATTTCGCGCAGCTCGCTGACCGACTCGGCGCCCATGCCCATCGCCACCCGCTCAGGGGTGCCGAACAGGTTGCCGAGCACCGGGATATCGTAGCCGGTGGGTTTCTCGAACAGCAGCGCCGGGCCCTTGGCCCGTAGCGTACGGTCGCACACCTCGGTCATTTCCAGCACCGGCGAGACGGGAATCTGGATGCGTTTCAACTCTCCGCGCTGCTCAAGCTGCTGCACGAAATCCCGAAGATCCTTGAATTTCATTGACGATGGCACCCTCAAAATAGGCGTACATCCTACCTGCTCTGACGGGCAAACAGCAGCCCGTCAGCGTCTGGCATCGCTCAATTGTGGCTCGTACCCAGCAGCAATGGCGCAAACAGGGGACTCAGTCTGGCGCTGCCCACATCAGACAGGTGATCCTCATCCTTGTACTGGGAGTGGCCGTTGACCTCAATGCTGCAGATGCCGCTGGCGCACATCAGCGGCGTTGGATCGATCACATGCACCCCTGGGTCGGCGGCACTCATGGCGTTGAACAAGGCACCGATGAAATGCTGGCGCGCCAGATGCTCCTCCAGCGGACGACCAAGCCCCTCGGTCGAACGCCCAATCCGCGCCAGGCTGGTCAGTCGATTGATGCTGCCTTTGCGCTGCAGCGGCACTTCCTTGAACAACCAGACTTGCGCCCCCGCCTCTCGCAGCGCAGCCACGCGCGCCTTCAGCGCAGCGGCCATGCGTTGCTCGGCCTGGGCAGTATCGTCGTGTGAATTGAGCAGCACCTTCTTGTCACCGTCTTCGCGGCCGTACACATAAAGGCTCCAGTTGGAAGCCAGTACCACATCCTTGATGCCAAGGCTGCGCACCCGCTCCATGGTCTGTTCGTTGAAATCCTTGCAGCGCTGACGCGGGTCATCACTGAGAATCGGCGGACAGGCGCTCATGCTGTACAGCCATACCGGACGCCCCTCGCGACGGGCATTGCTCTCGATGGCCGGCAGCAAGGCGGCGGCATGGCTGTCACCCCAGAACAACTGAGTGGCCGGGACATTCGCCTTGCCACCCACCAGGCAGGCCTTGTCCAGCGACTTGTCCTGGGTGACCAACATGCATTTCATCTGCCCTGCATGCCACTCACGGGACTGCGCGTACTCCAGCGCCTTACCGGTCAGGCGCTGAGGAACACCATCGGCCGAACGGATCGCCGATCCCGTTGCCACGAGCACAACGATGGCCGCAAGACCTCCCGCCAGCACCGCATTGCGAGAGACAAGCAGGCGTTTTTCCCGCAAAGGCAACTCGACATAGCGCAAACTCAGCCACGCAAGGCCCAGCGCCAAGGCTATCCAGGCAATCGCCTCCAATGGCTGAATGCCGTCGATCGAAATAGCGTTGGCGTAGACATACACCGGCCAGTGCCACAGATACAGGGAATAAGAGAGCAACCCGACCCAAACCAATGCTGGCAGGCTCAACAACCGTGCGGTCCAACCAGCCCCTTGCGCGCCCGACCAGATCAACGCCGTTGTGCCCAGCACCGGCAACAACGCCGCCCAGCCCGGGAAAACCGTGGCCTTGTCAAAGGTGAACACCGCGCCCAAAACCGCTGCCAGACCGGCGAGACCCACTGTCTGATACAGCCAGGGACGCACAGCATGTTTGGGCGCTGGCATCACCGCGAGCATCGCGCCGCACAACAACTCCCAAGCGCGAGTCGGCAGTGAGAAGAACGCGAAGTCCGGCTTTTGTTCGATGTAGGTGATGTTCAAGCCAAACGACACCAGCAGCACCGCGAACAACATCCAGCGCCAATGCCGGACATAACGGATCAGCGCAGCCATCAGCAGTGGAAAGAAGATGTAGTACTGCTCTTCCACCGCCAGCGACCAGGTATGCAGCAGCGGTTTGAGATCAGAGGCGGGCTGGAAGTAGCCGTCCTCGCGCATGAACAGAATGTTGGAGATGAACAGAGACTGATAGCGCACCGTTCGGCCCAGCTCGGAGAAGTCCTTGGCCGTCAGCAGCAACCAGCCCAGCGCCAGCGTCACCAGCATGACCACGGTCAGGGCAGGAATGATGCGGCGGGCACGGCGCGCCCAGAAATCGATGAAGCTGAAGCGCTGAGCGCTGATTTCGCGGAACAGGATAGTCGTGATCAGGAACCCGGAAATGACGAAAAACACATCAACACCGACAAAGCCGCCGCTGAATGTATTGAATCCGAAATGAAACAGTACGACGGGAATAACCGCCAGAGCCCGTAATCCGTCGATATCACGGCGATTGCCAAACGTATGCATGAAAGCCCTTTCTTTGTTTTGGATACAAACCCAGAAAGGGAGACCGTTATCAGCCGCGTAAAATTCAATCCCGTACACCGATAATCCAGCGCAAAAAAAACGCCCCCTTCCGGGAGCGCTCTTTTTAAACAGCTTCGTCTTACTTGCGCTTCATCGACAAGAAGAACTCGTCGTTGGTCTTGGTCGTTTTCAGCTTGTCGATCAGGAACTCGATGGCAGCCACTTCGTCCATCGGGTGCAGCAGTTTGCGCAGGATCCACATACGCTGCAGTTCGTCGTCGGCGGTCAGCAACTCTTCGCGGCGGGTGCCGGAGCGGTTGATGTTGATCGCAGGGAACACGCGCTTTTCCGCAATCTTGCGATCCAGCGGCAGTTCCATGTTGCCGGTACCTTTGAACTCTTCGTAGATCACTTCGTCCATCTTCGAACCGGTTTCAACCAGTGCGGTGGCGATAATGGTCAGCGAGCCGCCTTCTTCGATGTTGCGCGCAGCACCGAAGAAACGCTTCGGTTTCTCCAGGGCGTGGGCGTCAACACCACCGGTCAGCACCTTGCCGGAGCTCGGGATCACGGTGTTGTAGGCGCGGGCCAGACGGGTGATGGAGTCGAGCAGGATCACCACGTCTTTCTTGTGCTCGACCAGGCGTTTGGCCTTCTCGATCACCATTTCGGCCACCTGGACGTGACGGGTCGGCGGCTCGTCGAAGGTCGAGGCAACCACTTCGCCGCGCACGGTGCGCTGCATTTCGGTTACTTCTTCCGGACGTTCGTCGATCAGCAATACGATCAGGTGGACTTCAGGGTTGTTACGGGCGATGTTCGCTGCGATGTTTTGCAGCATGATCGTCTTGCCGGCTTTCGGCGGTGCCACGATCAGACCACGCTGGCCTTTGCCGATCGGCGCGCACAGGTCGATCACACGACCGGTCAGGTCTTCGGTGGAACCGTTACCGGCTTCCATCTTCATGCGCACGGTCGGGAACAGCGGGGTCAGGTTCTCGAAGAGAATCTTGTTTTTCGCGTTCTCTGGGCGATCGAAGTTGATCGTGTCGACCTTGAGCAGGGCGAAATACCGCTCGCCTTCTTTCGGAGGGCGGATCTTGCCAACGATGGTGTCACCGGTGCGCAAGTTGAAGCGGCGGATCTGGCTCGGCGAGACGTAAATATCGTCTGGGCCGGCGAGATAGGAGGCGTCAGCGGAGCGCAGGAAGCCGAAGCCGTCCTGGAGAATCTCCAGCACGCCATCACCGGAGATTTCCTCGCCGCTTTTCGCGTGCTTTTTGAGCAGGGAGAAAATCACGTCCTGCTTGCGCGAACGGGCCATATTTTCTATGCCCATCTGTTCGGCCAATTCGAGCAGTTCGGTAATCGGCTTTTGCTTGAGTTCAGTCAGATTCATATAGGAATGACGTAATCATTTATGGAGGGGGGGGAAATTAAGCTTTTGGCTTAATGAGGCCGCGCCGCGGAGAAGGCGACAGGATCGCGTACTTATTCGAAAAGGAGTGCGTCGGCGACGGCTAGCAGGGGGCAGTGGAGAAACCATTGCGGGGCCGAATGTACCACCTGAGTTTCGGAGCGTCTAGCCCTGAATACGCAAAAAGCCCCGCAAAATGCGAGGCTTTTTTTGGCCTTTTACGGCGACGCTTAAATGTTGGCGTCGAGGAAAGCAGCCAGTTGCGACTTCGACAGGGCGCCGACTTTGGTCGCTTCAACGTTGCCGTTCTTGAACAGCATCAGCGTCGGGATACCACGCACGCCGTGCTTGGCCGGGGTTTCCTGGTTTTCGTCGATGTTCAGTTTGGCAACGGTCAGCTTGCCTTTGTAAGTCTCGGCAATCTCGTCCAGAACCGGAGCGATCATTTTGCATGGGCCGCACCATTCAGCCCAGTAGTCGACCAATACAGCGCCTTCGGCCTTGAGTACGTCGGCTTCGAAGCTAGCGTCGCTAACGTGTTTGATAAGATCGCTGCTCATGGAATTCTCCAGGTTGTAAGCAAAAAAACGTGGCCCATCATATCCGCCCTTCCTCCGTTCAGGAAGCCGCAGATGATTGAGTCTTGCTATGGTGCCCCATGAGTTTGGGTATAGCTCAAGTCACGCCGTGGCGGGGGCGATGAAGGCGATTCCAGTACGCAGCGCGGCATTGCGCACATGTTCCTGCATGGCTTTTTGCGCCGCACCAGAAGCCCGACGGGCAAGCGCACGAAGGATCTTGCGGTGTTCCTGCCAGGTTTCCATGGCACGTTCTGCGCGGATGAACGGTAGCTTCTGGCTTTCCAGAAAGATCTCCGCACTGGCCGTGAGAATACTCAGCATCGCCTGATTACCGCTGGCCAGCAGGATCCGCCGGTGAAATTCGAAATCCAGCTTCGCCGCCGCTTCAAAGTCGCCGGCACGCAGTTGTTCACGCATCGCCGCGACATTGTCCTCCAGCGCATCCAGATCGAACGTGCTCAACGTCACCGCCGCCAGCCCCGCCGCAAATCCCTCCAGCGCGTAGCGCAACTGGAAGATATCCAGTGGCGAAGCCTGCGCGGCGAACGACCAGCCCGGTGCATGCTCACCACGCGACAGCTCTACCGGCGACTGCACGAAGACGCCCTTGCCCGGCTGAATAGTGACCACGCCCAGCGCGCTCAGTGACGACAGCGCTTCACGCAACGACGCCCGACTGACGCCCAGTTGCAATGCCAGATCCCGTTGCGACGGCAGGGCATCGCCCGGGCCGAAGCCCTGCTCGGTGATCAGTTTGCGAATCGCTTGAAGCGCCACTTCAGGTACGGCGCGAGAGATCGAGTTCATGGTTTTTCAGACGAGCCAGGCCAATGTGCGGCTAGTTGTAAAGCTATTCACCGAGTCCGGCAAGTCGTGCCCCAGCAGGGTTCGGTGCTGAGCGCCGATGCGCCATCGGAGTGCGAAAAACATCCTGACTGTTCAGACCAGTAAGACCGAGCAAACCCACTGAAAATGCGGTCTTGCGGGACGAAACCTGCGTATTGGCATGGCCCGTGCTGTGGCAGATCGCAGAAATCACTTCCCGCCGATCCGGAGATTGTCCATGACCAAGCGTTACAGCGCCCTCCTCGCCGCCTTGTTTTCCAGCCTGCTGCTCAGCCAGGTCCCCGCCCACGCCGACGGTCTGGACGACGTAATCAAACGCGGCACACTGAAAGTCGCGGTGCCCCAGGACTTCCCGCCGTTCGGCTCGGTCGGCCCCGACATGAAGCCCCGCGGACTGGACATCGACACGGCAAAACTGCTGGCCGATCAGTTGAAGGTCAAACTTGAACTGACGCCGGTCAACAGCACCAACCGCATCCCGTTCCTGACCACCGGCAAGGTCGATCTGGTGATTTCCAGCCTGGGCAAGAACCCCGAGCGCGAAAAAGTCATCGACTTCTCCCGCGCCTACGCGCCGTTCTACCTCGCCGTATTCGGCCCACCGGACGCGGCGATCACCAACCTCGATGACCTCAAGGGCAAAACCATCAGCGTGACCCGTGGCTCCATCGAAGACATCGAGCTGACCAAGGTTGCCCCGGCAGGCGTGACCATCAAGCGCTTTGAAGACAACAACTCGACCATCGCCGCCTACCTGGCCGGGCAAGTTGACCTGATCGCCAGCGGCAACGTGGTGATGGTCGCCATCAGCGAGAAGAACCCGAAACGCGTTCCGGCCCTGAAAGTGAAGCTCAAGGATTCGCCGGTCTACGTCGGCGTAAACAAGAACGAAGCGGCGCTGCTGACCAAGGTCAACGACATCCTGACCACCGCCAAGGCTGACGGCGCGCTGGAAAGGAACTCAAAAACCTGGCTGAAAGAGCCGCTGCCGGCCGATCTCTGATCGACTGCGCGGGAGACCTTCATGGCTTATCAGTTCGATTTCATGCCGGTGGTGCAGAACACCGACCTGCTGTTGCGCGGGGCGCTGTTTACCCTTGAGCTGACAGCCATCGGCGCGGTACTCGGGGTGGGCGTGGGCATCGTAGGGGCGCTGGTGCGGGCGTGGAACATCCGCCCGTTCTCGGCGATCTTCGGCGTCTACGTCGAGTTGATCCGCAACACGCCCTTTCTGGTGCAACTGTTCTTCATCTTCTTCGGCCTGCCGTCGCTGGGCGTGCAGATTTCCGAGTGGCAAGCGGCGGTGCTGGCGATGGTGATCAACCTCGGGGCCTATTCGACCGAGATTATCCGCGCCGGCATCCAGGCAATCCCTCGCGGGCAACTGGAAGCGGCGGCGGCGCTGGCGATGAGTCGCTTCGAGGCGTTTCGTCATGTGGTGCTGCTGCCGGCGCTGGGCAAGGTCTGGCCGGCGCTGAGCAGCCAGATCATCATCGTCATGCTCGGCTCGGCCGTGTGCTCGCAGATCGCCACCGAAGAGCTGAGCTTTGCTGCCAACTTCATTCAGTCGCGCAACTTTCGCGCCTTTGAAACCTACGCGCTGACCACGCTGATCTACCTGTGCATGGCGCTGCTGATCCGCCAACTGCTGAACTGGATCGGTCGGCGCTACATTTCGAGGAGCAGCCAATGAGCGATTTCACGTTCTGGGACATCCTGCGCAACCTGCTCATCGGCCTGCAATGGACGCTGGCGCTGTCGCTGGTGGCATTTATTGGTGGCGGCATTGTCGGGCTGCTGATCCTGATCATGCGCATCTCGAAAAACACCTTGCCGAGCAGCATCGCCCGCACCTGGATCGAGTTGTTCCAGGGCACGCCGCTGCTGATGCAGCTATTTCTGGTGTTTTTCGGCGTGGCGCTGGCCGGGATTGAAATCTCGCCGTGGATGGCCGCCGCGATTGCCCTGACGCTGTTCACCAGCGCCTATCTGGCAGAGATCTGGCGCGGTTGTGTCGAGGCGATTCCCAGCGGTCAGTGGGAAGCTTCGTCGAGTCTGGCGCTCAATCCTCTGGAGCAACTGCGCTATGTGATCCTGCCGCAAGCGCTGCGCATCGCCGTGGCGCCGACCGTGGGTTTCTCGGTGCAAGTGGTCAAAGGCACCGCTGTAACCTCGATCATCGGTTTTACCGAGCTGACCAAAACCGGCGGCATGCTCGCCAATGCCACGTTCGAACCGTTCATGGTCTACGGCCTCGTCGCCCTCGGCTACTTCCTGCTTTGTTACCCCTTGTCCCTCAGTGCGCGCTACCTGGAAAGGAGACTGCATGCCTCTGCTTAGAATTTCCGCCCTGCATAAATACTACGGCGATCACCACGTCCTCAAAGGCATCGACCTCAGCGTCGAGGAAGGCCAGGTGGTGGCGATCATCGGTCGCAGCGGCTCGGGCAAATCCACTTTGCTGCGCACCCTCAATGGCCTGGAGTCGATCAACGACGGCGTGATCGAAGTCGACGGCGAATACCTCGACGCCGCCCGCGCCGACCTGCGCAGCTTGCGACAGAAAGTCGGCATGGTGTTTCAGCAATTCAACCTGTTCCCACACCTGACCGTCGGTGAGAACGTGATGCTTGCGCCACAAGTGGTGCAAAAAGTGCCGAAGGCCAAAGCAGCGGAACTGGCGCGCAAGATGCTCGAGCGCGTGGGTCTGGGCGAGAAGTTCGATGCATTCCCCGATCGGCTGTCCGGCGGGCAACAGCAACGGGTGGCGATTGCCCGTGCTTTGGCGATGTCGCCGAAGGTGCTGCTGTGCGACGAAATCACCTCGGCGCTGGACCCGGAACTGGTCAACGAAGTGCTCAGCGTGGTGCGCCAACTGGCGAAAGAAGGCATGACGCTGATCATGGTCACCCATGAAATGCGTTTTGCCCGCGAGGTTGGGGATAAGTTGGTGTTCATGCACCACGGCAAGGTGCATGAGGTGGGCGATCCGAAGGTGTTGTTTGCCAATCCGCAGACGGCGGAGCTGGCGAATTTCATTGGTACCGCCGAAGCGACTGCCTGATGGATCCTCATTGCCTGTGATGCCCTGTTCGCGAGCAAGCCCGCTCCCACATTGGAACGCGGTCACCTGTGGGAACGGGCTTGCTCGCGAATGGCCACGCCGCGGTCTCAAGCTTTTATGCGCTGAATCAACGGTTTGTACCTTGCGCGTTGGCGTCAGCGTTTGATCGTGGCACGATGTCGGGGTTATCGACCGAGACCCCCTGACCATGCCGCAATCCCAAGCCAAGAATCTGTCCCTGATCGCCGCTATCGACCTGGGCTCCAACAGCTTTCACATGGTCGTGGCCAAGGCCCAGAACGGCGAGATTCGCATTCTCGAACGCCTCGGGGAGAAGGTACAGTTGGCCGCTGGCATCAACGATGAACGCCAACTCAACGAAGAATCGATGCAGCGTGGCCTCGATTGCCTCAAGCGCTTTGCCCAACTGATCAACGGCATGCCACTGGGCGCCGTGCGCATCGTCGGCACCAACGCCCTGCGCGAAGCGCGCAATCGCCTGGAATTCATTCATCGCGCCGAAGAAATCCTCGGCCATCCGGTGGAAGTCATCTCCGGCCGTGAAGAAGCGCGCCTGATCTATCTGGGTGTGTCGCACACCCTCGCCGACACCCCGGGCAAGCGTCTGGTCGCCGACATCGGCGGCGGCAGCACCGAATTCATCATCGGGCAGCGCTTCGAACCGCTGCTGCGTGAAAGCCTGCAAATGGGCTGCGTCAGCTTCACCCAGCGCTATTTCAAGGACGGCAAGATCACCCCGGCCCGTTACGCTCAGGCGTACACGGCGGCGCGGCTGGAGATCATGAGCATCGAACACGCCCTGCATCGCCTGACCTGGGATGAAGCCATCGGCTCCTCGGGCACCATCCGCGCCATCGGCCTGGCGCTAAAGGCCGGCGGGCATGGTACTGGCGAGGTGAATGCCGAAGGCCTGGCCTGGCTCAAACGCCGACTGTTCAAGCTCGGCGATGTCGACAAGATCGATTTCGACGGCATCAAACCTGACCGTCGGGCGATTTTCCCGGCAGGTCTGGCGATTCTCGAAGCGATCTTCGACGCCCTCGAACTGCAACGCATGGATCATTGCGACGGCGCGCTGCGTGAAGGCGTGCTCTACGACCTGCTCGGCCGTCATCATCACGAAGACGTGCGCGAACGCACCCTGACCTCGCTGATGGAGCGCTATCACGTCGACCTGGAGCAAGCGGCACGGGTCGAACGCAAAGCCCTGCACGCCTTCGATCAGGTCGCTGTGGATTGGGAACTGGATGACGGTATCTGGCGCGAACTGCTCGGTTGGGCGGCGAAAGTGCACGAAGTCGGCCTGGACATCGCCCACTATCACTACCACAAGCACGGCGCCTACCTGATCGAGCACTCGGATCTGGCCGGGTTCTCCCGTGAAGACCAGCAAATGCTCGCACTGCTGGTTCGCGGCCACCGCCGCAACATTCCCAAGGACAAATTCGCCGAGTTCGGCGATGACGGTATCAAGCTGATCCGCCTGTGCGTGCTGCTGCGCTTTGCGATTCTGTTCCACCACATTCGTGGCACTCAGGCGATGCCGCAGGTGGTGCTGCATGCCAATGGCGACAGTCTGGAAGTGGAGTTCCCGGAACACTGGCTGGACGAGAACCAACTGACACAGGCGGATTTCGGGCTTGAGGCGGATTGGCTGGCCCGGGTCGGGATTGTCCTCACCGTGCACTGACACATTGAGCAGATACAAAAAAGGCGATCCCGAGGGATCGCCTTTTTTATTGCGCTTGAGCCGAAGCTTAGCTGCTCACCGGCAAAATCGGGCTGCCCAACCGATCCAGCAACGTCGCCTGCGCACTGCGCGGGTTCTGGTTGCCGGTTGGCGTGTTGCGGATGTAGCGGCCATCCGACTGCAGGCTCCAGCTGTGGGTGTTGTCGGTCAGGTACAGCTCCAGCTCTTTCTTCACGCGAGTCAGCAGCTTCTTGCCTTCCACCGGGAAGCAAGTCTCGACACGCTTGTCGAGATTGCGCTCCATCCAGTCGGCGCTGGAAAGGTACATCTGCTCCTCGCCACCGTTGAGGAAGTAGAACACGCGGGTGTGCTCAAGGAAGCGACCAATGATCGAGCGCACATGAATGTTGTGCGAAACCCCGGCGATGCCCGGACGCAGGCAGCACATGCCGCGCACCACCAGGTCGATGCGCACGCCTGACTGGCTAGCCTTGTACAGCGCGCGGATGATCTTCGGATCGGTCAGCGAGTTGAACTTGGCGATGATGTGCGCCGGTTTGCCGTCGAGCGCAAACTGCGTCTCGCGGGCGATCATGTCGAGCATGCCCTTCTTGAGGGTGAACGGCGCGTGCAGCAGTTTTTTCATGCGCAGCGTTTTACCCATGCCGATCAACTGGCTGAACAGTTTGCCAACGTCTTCGCACAAGGCGTCATCGGAAGTCAGCAGGCTGTAGTCGGTGTACAGGCGGGCGTTACCGGCATGGTAGTTACCGGTGCCGAGGTGCGCGTAACGCACGATCTCGCCGGCCTCGCGCCGCAGAATGAGCATCATCTTGGCGTGGGTCTTGAAGCCGACCACGCCGTAGATCACCACCGCACCGGCCGCTTGCAGACGACTGGCCAGTTGCAGGTTGGACTCTTCGTCAAAGCGCGCTCGCAACTCGATGACCGCCGTCACTTCCTTGCCGTTACGCGCGGCATCCACCAGCGCATCAACAATCTCGGAGTTGGCGCCGGAGCGGTACAACGTTTGGCGCACGGCCAGAACGTGCGGGTCTTTCGCCGCTTGGCGCAGCAGGTCGACCACCGGGGTGAACGACTCGAACGGGTGCAGCAGCAAAATATCCTGCTTGCTGACCACGCTGAAAATGTTCTCGCTGTTTTGCAGCAGTTTCGGGATCTGCGGCGTAAACGGCGTGTATTGCAGCTCCGGATGGCTGTCCAGACCGGTGATGCTGAACAGACGCGTCAGGTTGACCGGGCCGTTGACCTGGTACAGCTCGGTCTCGCTCAGGTTGAATTGCTTGAGCAGGTAGTCCGACAGGTGTTTCGGGCAAGTATCGGCAACTTCCAGACGCACCGCATCGCCGTAACGCCGCGAGAACAGCTCGCCACGCAGGGCGCGGGCAAGGTCTTCGACGTCTTCGGAATCGAGCGCCAGGTCGGCGTTCCGGGTCAGGCGGAACTGGTAGCAGCCCTTGACCTTCATGCCCTGGAACAGGTCATCGGCGTGAGCATGGATCATCGACGACAGGAACACATAGTTGTCGCCCGCGCCGCCGACTTCTTCCGGCACCTTGATGATTCGCGGCAGCAAACGCGGCGCCGGGATAATCGCCAGACCGGAGTCACGACCGAAGGCGTCAATGCCTTCGAGCTCGACGATGAAGTTCAGGCTCTTGTTCACCAGCAACGGAAACGGGTGCGTCGGGTCGAGGCCGATCGGGGTGATGATCGGCGCGATCTCGTCGCGGAAATAACGGCGCACCCAGGTTTTGATCTTGGTCGTCCAGTGGCGGCGACGGATGAAGCGCACCTGGTGCTTTTCCAGCTCAGGCAACAGGATGTCATTGAGGATCGCGTACTGACGGTCAACGTGACCGTGTACCAGCTCACTGATCCGCGCCAGCGCCTGATGCGGTTGCAGACCATCGGCGCCGGCCTGTTCACGGGCGAAGGTGATTTGCTTCTTGAGGCCAGCGACGCGAATTTCGAAGAATTCGTCGAGGTTGCTGGAAAAGATCAGCAGGAACTTCAATCGCTCCAGCAACGGGTAGGACTCGTCCAGCGCCTGCTCCAGCACGCGGATGTTGAACTGCAATTGCGAGAGCTCGCGGTGGATGTACAGGCTGCTGTCATCCAGGCCCGGAATAGCGATCACCGGCGCTGCCGCAGCGGGTTCGGCGACCGGCGCGGGCGGCGCAGGCTCGAGTTCCGGTGGGGTTTCGGTGATCTGCTCCACCACCGGCTGAGCTTCTTTTACTGCAACTTCAGTGAGTCCTTCGGTATTCATTGAATGTTCCTGGGAGGGCTATTTCTGCTCTCGTAACAATTGAGCGGCGCGGACAGCAAAGTAAGTCAGGATGCCATCAGCGCCGGCACGTTTAAAGGCGGTCAGTGATTCGAGAATCACCGCCTCGCTCAACCAGCCATTCTGGATCGCCGCCATGTGCATGGCGTATTCGCCGCTAACCTGATAGACGAAGGTCGGCACTTTGAAGGCATCTTTTACCCGCAAAAGAATGTCCAGGTACGGCATGCCGGGTTTGACCATGACCATGTCCGCGCCTTCAGACAAGTCCGCACCGACTTCGTGCAGCGCTTCGTCGCTGTTGGCCGGGTCCATCTGATAAGAGGCTTTGTTCGCCTTGCCCAGGTTCGAGGCCGAACCCACGGCATCGCGGAACGGGCCGTAATAGGCGCTGGCGTACTTGGCCGAGTAGGCCATGATCCGCACGTTGACGTGGCCGGCGATTTCCAGCGCTTCGCGTATCGCCTGAATGCGCCCGTCCATCATGTCCGATGGCGCGACTACCTGAGCGCCGGCCTCGGCGTGCGACAAGGCCTGGCGCACCAGTGCGTCGACGGTGATGTCGTTCTGCACGTAGCCTTCTTCGTCGAGAATGCCGTCCTGACCGTGGGTGGTGAACGGATCGAGCGCCACATCGGTGATCACGCCCAGTTCCGGGAAACGAGCACGCAGAGCGCGAGTGGCGCGCTGGGCGATACCTTCAGGGTTCCAGGCTTGGGCGGCGTCGAGGGATTTGAGTTCTGCGGGTGTAACCGGGAATAACGCCACTGCCGGAATGCCCAGTTCGACCCATTGGGCGGCTTCTTCAAGCAACAGGTCGATGGTCAAGCGCTCTACACCCGGCATCGAGGCCACTGCTTCGCGACGATTTTCACCGTCAAGCACAAAGACTGGCAGGATCAGATCATCGACCGTCAGCACATTTTCCCGCACCAGCCGACGCGAAAAATCATCGCGGCGATTGCGACGCAGGCGGGTGGCGGGGAACAAACGGTTGGCAGGGGTAAAGCTCACGGCAGACTCCTGAGCCCGCGCAAACGGGCGAGCGTGACAGTTATAGACGGCCATTATGACCAACAGATGACAGTTGTGTGAGACCTGTGACAGGTAGGCGTATTCCATTCTCAGTGTAGGAATTGTTCACGTCGAGACACATCTCGATACTTTCCTGAATGTGTCCGAAGGGGTAGGCTGCGCGTTCATTTCGCCAGCACCCAGACAATGCTCCAACAATTTCTGCATGACTTCGGCTACTTTGCCCTTTTTCTAGGCACGTTCTTCGAAGGCGAAACCATCCTGGTGCTCGCAGGCTTCCTCGCGTTCCGCGGTTACATGGACATCAACATCGTGGTGGTCGTGGCGTTCCTGGGCAGCTATGCCGGCGATCAGCTGTGGTACTTCCTCGGCCGCAAGCATGGGCGCAAATTACTGGCGCGCAAACCGCGCTGGCAACTGATGGGTGACCGCGCGCTGGAGCACATTCGCAAGCATCCTGATATCTGGGTCCTGAGCTTCCGCTTTGTTTACGGCTTGCGCACAGTGATGCCGGTGGCGATCGGCCTGTCGGGGTATCCGCCGGGCCGTTACTTGCTGCTCAACGGCATTGGCGCGGCGATCTGGGCCACTGCGCTGGCCGCCGCGGCTTACCACTTCGGAGCGGTACTGGAAGGCATGCTCGGCAGCATCAAGAAGTACGAGCTGTGGGTACTGGGTGCATTGCTGATACTGGGCGTTGGCCTGTGGCTGCGTCGCCGCTTCAAGAATGCTCGTCTGGCGAAGAAGATCTACGAAGACGAGCAACTCCAGAAAGCTCAATTGGCCAAATCGGCCGAGCCTAAGACGCCAGCCGAGTAAGTCGCAGGCGACACACGTACAGCCCGATGCCACTGAGCAGGCTGTAACTGAGCACGCCAGCCCACGCCACCGGGCTGGCCGGCCAAAGCCCAACCAACGGCGCCAGCCACACCAACGCCAGGTTCGATGCCAGCCGCAGCAACTCGACCTTCAACGCCCACGGCCGATTCTCCAGGGCCACGCCCAACGCAAACACACCGAACGCCACAGCCCCCCAGCCGAGTATCAACGCGGCGACCGGCAAGCTGCGTTCCAGATTCATCAAATAACTGCCCAGCGCGATATAGACGCCAAACTGAGCCACCACATACCACTGCTGGCGGCTGTCGATCGACACTTCAAACTTGCGGAACTGGCTCAAGTCCGGCTTGTTCATCGGGTACCTGGCCGCGACATCCGCTGGCCGCCACCCGGTGCGCATGAACCAGATCCGCAGCTTGTCCCATTTGCGCTCGGCACGGCGCGCGTCGTTCCACAACTGCGCATAAAACTGCAGATTGGCCCACAGCGGATTCCAGCTCGCCAGCGGCGTGGTCACGCCAAAAATCACCGGCTCGTTGTCGTCTTCTTCCTGAAACGTACCGAACAACCGATCCCAAAGAATGAACACCCCACCGTAGTTGCGATCCATGTAGAGAGCATTCTGTGCATGGTGAGCCCGATGATTGGACGGCGTGACGAAGAACCACTCGAACCATCCGAGCTTGGGGATGTGCCGGGTGTGCACCCAGAATTGATAAAGCAGATTCAGCGCCGCGACGCTGACGAATACCAGCAGCGGCACACCGAGCACCGCCATTGGCAGGTAGAAGATCCAGCTCAGCAGAAAACCGGTGCTGGTCTGGCGCAACGCCGTCGAGAGGTTGTACTCCTCGCTCTGGTGATGCACCGAATGCGCGGCCCAGAGGATGTTTCGCTCATGGCCCATGCGGTGCAGCCAGTAATAGCAAAAGTCGTAAAGGACGAAGGCCAGCACCCAGACCCAAACGCTGTCCGCCGGCAGCCTGAGCAGCGCCAGATGTTCCAGGGCAAAGGCATAGGTCAACAGCCCCACGCCCTTGGTCAGCAGGCCGGTGGTGGTGGACAGCACGCCGGTGCTGATGCTGTTTACCGCATCGGCCAGGCGATAGTGGCTGACCCCACGCCAACGGTCAGCGATGAGTTCAACCACGATCAACACGAAGAAAAACGGCACCGCATAGAGAATGAAGTCCATGACGCGTCCTGACGGGAAACCTTAGGACAGATCCTAGGCTTGGCCGCCCATTAACCCTATGGCAACGCGCGACAAATTAGTGGACATTTAGCGCCATGAATCTGGAGAGAAACCCATGAGCAAAAAAGTTGCAGTGATCCTGTCCGGCAGCGGCGTGTACGACGGCGCCGAAATCCATGAAAGCGTCATCACCCTGCTGCGCCTCGATCAACGCGGCGCGCAGGTGCAGTGCTTCGCCCCCGACATTGCGCAATTGCATGTGATCAATCACCTGACCGGCGAAGAAATGCCCGAGTCGCGCAATGTGCTGGTCGAATCGGCGCGCATCGCCCGCGGCAACATCAAGGACATCCGCCAGGCCGACGTTGAAGACTTCGATGCCCTGATCGTGCCGGGTGGTTTTGGTGCGGCGAAAAACCTGTCTAACTTCGCCATCGAAGGCGCCGGCTGCACCGTGCAGCCCGACGTGCTGGCCTTGGCCGAGGCATTTGCCGAAGCGGGCAAACCGGTAGGGCTGATCTGCATCTCGCCGGCACTGGCCGCAAAAATCTATGGCCCTGGCGTGACCTGCACCATCGGCAACGATGCCGACACCGCCACGGCGATGAACAAGATGGGCGCCAGCCACGAAGAGTGCGCGGTGGGCGACATCATCGAAGACAAGGCGCGCAAACTGGTGACCACCCCGGCTTACATGCTGGCGCAGAACATCAGTGAAGCGGCGTCCGGGATCAACAAACTCGTTGACCGCGTACTTGAGTTGACCCACGAAAACGACGTCTGAGCCTGACTGCAAACAAAACCTGTGTGGGAGCGGGCTTGCTCGCGAAGGTGTCGTATCAGCCAACTTTGAGTTGAATGACTCAGCGCTTTCGCGAGCGAGCCCGCTCCCACCGGGTCAGTGCAGGACTCAGGTTTTGCGGGTGAGCCGGGTCAGAATCCGGTCCAATGCATTGGCAAACGCCTGCTTCTCGCGATCACCAAATGGCGCCGGGCCGCCGCTCACCTGGCCCTGTTCACGCAGATCGGTGAACAGGTTGCGCACCGCCAACCGCTCGCCCATGTTCTGTGCATCGAACTCTTTGCCCCGCGGGTCCAGCGCCGCCACGCCCTTTTTCACCAGCCGATCGGCCAGCGGAATGTCGCTGCAGATCACCAGTTCACCCGGCACGGCGTGCTCGACCAGATAATCATCCGCCGCGTCCGGGCCGCTCGGCACCACGATCAATTTGACGATGGCCAACCCCGGTTTAATCTGCGGCTGCCCGGCCACCAGCACCACTTCGAACTGGCGCTTGAGCGCGAACTTCACCACCAGATCCTTCGCCGCCCGTGGACAGGCGTCGGCATCGATCCAAACACGCATCATCTATTCCTCATCCCGCGAGTGTGAGCGCAGCGAATGCTGTTAAGCGGCTACACGCTTGCTCTCAGCCCTGCGACTGCGGCTGTACAGCACAACAATCGCGACCATCGCCACCGCCTGCGCGGTCAGCGAATACGCATCGGCATGAATGCCCAGCCAGTCGAAATCAAAGAACGCCACCGGCCGCGTACCGAAGATCCCAGCCTCCTGCAACGCCTTGACGCCATGCCCGGCAAACACCACCGACAGCGCGCACAGCAGCGCAGCATTGATGCTGAAGAACAACGCCAACGGCAACTTCGCCGAACCACGCAGGATTACCCACGCCAGACCGACCAGCAGCACCAACGCTGTCGCGCCACCGGCCAGTACCGCGTTGTGTCCGGCCGGGCCGGCTTGCAGCCACAGGGTTTCGTAAAACAGGATCACTTCGAACAGCTCGCGATACACCGAGAAGAACGCCAGGATCGCAAAGCCGAAACGCCCGCCCCCACCGACCAGACTGCTCTTGATGTAATCCTGCCAGGCCGCTGCGTGGCGGCGATCGTGCATCCACACGCCGAGCCACAACACCATCACGCTGGCGAACAGCGCCGTAGCGCCCTCAAGCAATTCGCGTTGCGAGCCGCTGACATCAATCACATACGCCGCTAACGCCCAGGTACCGAGGCCGGCCAGCAATGCCAGGCCCCAACCGACATTGACGCTACGCACCGCCGATTGCTGGCCGGTATTGCGCAGGAACGCGAGAATCGCCGCCAGCACCAGAATCGCTTCCAGGCCTTCACGCAGCAGGATCAGCAGGCCGGAAATGAAACTCAGCGACCAGCTCAGGCCATCGTTACCCAACAGGCCGGCAGACTCCTTGAGCTTGGCCTTGGCCGCGTCGAGACGCTGTTCGGCCTGTGCCACCGGCAAACCGTCCTGCAACGACTGCCGATAAGCCATCAGGGATTTTTCAGTGTCCTTGCGCACGTTGGCATCGACGTTATCCAGCGAACTCTCGACCAGTTCGAAACCTTCCAGATACGCCGCCACCGACAGATCGTAGGCCTGATCGTGTTCGCCGGCGCGGTAGGCCGCGAGGCTCTTGTCCAGCGTCGCTGCGGTGTAGTCGAGCAACTGCGCCGGGCCACGCTTGACCTGCGGCGGCTGCGCACGCTGGGCGCGGAACGTCGCGGCGGCTTGCGGGCCTTCCGCGATCTGCACTTCGGCCGGAGTCTGGCGGGCCAGGTCGGCGATGTTATAGGTTTTCTCGGCTTTGGCGGCCGAGGCATCGGCGCTGAGCCCGGCGACATAGGTCGCCATGTCCCAACGCTGGCGGTCGTCCAATTGATCGGCAAAGGACGGCATGTCGGTGCCTTCGACGCCTTGACCGAGGGTGCTGTAGATCGCGTACAGACTCAGGTGGTCCAGACGTGCGGCATCGCGCAGGTTAGCCGGGGGCGGCACCAGACCAACACCGGCCGGACCATCGCCGGCACCGGTTTCACCGTGGCACACCGAGCAATGCTGGGCGAAGAGCGGTGCTGCACGCGCCGGATCGGGGGTGATGACCGGTGCCTGGCTGACTTCATAGGCCGCGGCCAGCTTCGCACCCAACTGCCGCGCCTGACGGGCAACGTCCGCGCCGTTCTGCCGTGCGGTGACGGCTGCACGCAAGGCAATCACGCCTTGTTCCAGTCCTGCCTTCTCCGGTTTGCCAGGCAACTCTGCGATCAGCCCCTGCAACACCTGAATGAATTCCAGCTGCTCGCGATACTCGGCGTCGTCGATGACCTTGCCCGCGTCCACCGTCGGCGGATAGTCGGCACTGATGTAATCGAGCATGTGCAGGGCTTGCGGCGCGCCTTCCACCGTATCGGCCAGCAGGTTGGAGCAACTCAGAGCGCACAACGGGAACAACAGCCAGGCCAGAAAACGGGACGGCGCAGTCATGAACGAATCTCAATTGGTAATACGAAGTAACACATTGTTCACTCCCAATGAGATTCACTCAAGCTTTGTCGGCGCTACGGTCGTTTTTTAACGTAACCACCTGCACTTCGAGCGCGACATGCCGGGCTTGAGGATACCGCGGGCAATAGTGTCGCTGGTCATATGCCCCGGCCTCTGCAAACCGCCACTATAATGCGTCACCTCGCCGCCCCGACGTTCAAGGAAGATGCTGTCTTGATGCGCCATTGCCTGCCGTTTTTTCTGTTGTTCAGCGCCATCGTGCACCTGAGCGGTTGCGCCGCTTACCGCGATTACGATTCGGAGATGCAGCAGACCATCGATGAGATGGCCAAGGGCGAACTCAACGAAGCGCTCTACCTGTTGGAGCTGCACAATCCCTGGGAAGACAAGGATCTGCTGTATTACCTGGAAAGAGGCGCCATTCTCAGCGCCGGCACGGCCTTGCCGCAAAGTCAGGAAGCCTGGCGCACGGCTGACCGGATGATTTTCCAGCGCGAAGAGGCCAACCCATCCGGCGCCATGAAGCTGCTGACCCGGTTCGGCAACGAAATGGGCACGATGCTGGTCAATGACAAGTTGCTGCGCTACGAAGGCTACGACTACGAAAAAGTCATGCTGACCACAGAGATGGCCCTCAACCAACTGGCGGAAAACGATTTCGACGGTGCGCGTGCCGACATCAAGAAAACCCACGAGCGCGAAACCCTGATTGCGCGTCAGCGGGAACGGCAATACGAAGAAGCTGAAGAGCAGGCCAAGAGCCAGGGAATCACGTTGCATTACAAGGATCTGCAAGGCTATCCGGTTGCCGTCCTCGACGCCCCGCAAGTGGTTGAACTGAAGAACGGCTACCAGAGTGCGTTCAGCCATTACCTGGCGGGTTTCACGTATGAAGCCTTGGGTGAACGCGGCCTCGCGGCACCCGGTTATCGGCAGGCTATCGAATTGCGTCCGGGTGTGCCGTTTCTCGAAAAAGCCTTGCGCAATCTGGACAAGCCCCCGCCGGCAGCAGATGAAAGCGAGGTTCTGGTCGTCGTCCAGGCCGGGTTTGCTCCGGCGCGCAGTTCGGTGCAAGTGCCGATCCCGGTGCGGTTGAACGAAAACCTGACGATTGTCGCGCCGATCTCGTTTCCGGTGATGCTGCCCGATACCATCACACCTCCTGTACCGAGCGTGCTCGTCGACGGACAACAATACCCGTTGACGATGATCAACAGCGTTACTGACATGGCCATGCGTACCTTGCGCGATGACATGCCGGCGATCATTTCTCGCGCCATGTTCCGCGCCAACATGGCCGCCATCAGCCAGGCTCAAGAGAACGAACGCAATCCGGCCAAGGCTTCGCTGGTAGTCACCGAGCATGATCCTTTCGAAGAGGCTGACACGCGGACCTGGCGCACACTGCCGGACAAAACCCTGGTCGCCCGGCTACGTCTGAAAAAAGGCCTGCATCGCGTGCGCTTTCCGTACTTCCGTGCAGAGGACGGGTTCACCGTGCGCGTCGATCAGCACCATCAAGTGCTCAATCTGCGGGTATTCATGGGCAAGAACTACTACGTGGGGTCTACGCTGGTGCTACCCGAAGCACCAGCACCTACGAACGTTGGCAGCGCCGGGCAGTAATGGCACCTAACTAACCAGTGAAATTAAAAAGCTATTACATAGCCAGCACCACACGCCTATAATGCCGCGCCCGCGCTATCGCGATGCGGCATTAAAGCTCCTCTGGTTATGAGGAATTGGCAGGAGGCCAACGCCACTGTCGATGGGTCACACCAGCCCGACCAGCATCCGCGGCTGTAGCTACTCCAGGGAAGAAGTACCCCCATGGCATTCCGCGCCCCTACTCTGATCGCGCTCAGCGCTATCACTCTGCTGTCCGGCTGTTCGGCGTTTCGCAACTACGACTCCGAACTGGCCCAGACCAACCAGCAACTAGCTTCCGGCAACGTCGATGCCGCGCTGACCCTGCTGGAAAAGAACAACGCCGGCCCAGACAAAGACCTGCTCTATTACTTCGAAAAAGGTGAATTGCTGCGCGCCAAGGGCGACCTGTCCGGCAGCCAGAATGCCTGGACCAGCGCCGACCAGGTGGTTGGTCAGTGGGAAGACTCGGTCAAGCTCGACACTGGCAAATATCTGGCCCAGTTCGGCAGCTTCATCGTCAATGACAAAGTGCGCCGCTACGAAGGCTACGACTACGAAAAAGTCATGCTGACCACGCAGATGGCCCTGAACCTGCTGGCGGTCAATGACTTCGACGGCGCACGCACTGCAATCAAGAGGACCCACGAACGTGAAGCGGTGATCGCCGACCTGCGTGACAAGGAATACCTCAAGAGCGAGGAAGAGGCCGAGAAAGAAGGCATCAAGACTCAGTACAAAGACCTGCAAGGCTACCCGGTCGCCAGCCTCGACGCACCGGAAGTGGTCAGCCTGAAGAACAGCTACCAGAGTGCGTTCAGCCATTACCTGGCCGGTTTCGTCTACGAAGCCCTGGGTGAAAAAGACCTGGCTGCGCCGGGCTACCGCAAAGCGGCCGAACTGCGCCCGAACACCCCGCTGCTGGAACAGGCGCTGGTCAACCTCGACAAGCCGACCAAGAGCGACGACAGCGACATCCTGATCGTGGTGCAAAGCGGTCTGGCGCCATCGCGCGACTCCATCCGCGTGCCGCTGCCACTGCCAATCTCCAACAACGTGGTGATCACGCCTTTGTCGTTCCCGATCATCAAACCTGACACCTCCACCGCGCCGTTCGCACAGATCGGTGTCGACGGCCAGCAGGTCAACCTGACGGCCCTCAACAGCACCACCGCCATGTCCCGCCGTGCTCTGCGCGATGACATGCCGGGGATCATCCTGCGCACCACCGTGCGTGCGATCACCAAAGGTGTGGCGCAGAAGAAAATCAACGAAACCAACCCGCTGGCCGGTCTGGCCGTCGGTATCTCTTCAGCGGTGCTCGAAGGTGCCGATACCCGTACGTGGCGCACCTTGCCGGACAACACCCAAGTGGTGCGTCTGCGCTTGAAGAAAGGTGAACACCAAGTCACCCTGCCGAGTGCCGTAGGCGGTTCAGTGGTCAAGGTCACTGTTGATCAGCGTTATCAGGTGATCAGCCTGCGCGCCGTGGGCAATCAGGTGTTCGCCGGCGGTCTCGCCGCCCACGTGATCCCGAGCGCCGGCGCGACCAACGTCGCCAGCATCAAACAACCTTAAGAACGGAGTCTTTGCATGCACTTCAAACTCATCGCCGTTGCCGCCCTCGCCTTGTTGGCCACCGGCTGCGCTACCCCGCCGCCACCGGAGCCGGGCAGCGCCGCGAGCAAGGTCGTGGCCATGGGGCCGCAGAAACACATCGTCGTCGGCGCCATGCGCGTCGCGCGCGAAAACGGCTTCATGACCGTCAACGTGCAGTTGAGCAACACCCTCAACAGCAACAAGACGTTCTACTACCGCTTCGCCTGGCTCGGCCCGGAAGGTTTCCCGATTGCCGAGGAAGAAGTCTGGAAAAGCCAGATGATGTACGGCGCGCAGACCAGCTTCATCCAGGGCATCGCCCCGACCCCGAAAGCCGTGGACTTCCGTCTGGAACTCAAGACGCCTTAAGCCCGACCCACTCTTCCTGTTTTAGAGAGCATTCCCATGTTTGCACGCTTTTCCTGCATCGCCGTCATCGCCCTGCTGGCCTCCGGTTGCGCCAATACTTCGCCGACCCTGGGCAGCAAGAACATCAGCTACGGCGACACCAAAGCGGTTGAAACCGTGACCAACGAATTCGGTTCGACCGACCTGCAAATGATCGCCGAGTCGATGACCCGCTCCCTGGCCCAGTCCGGCATTCTGCAGGGCCGTCCGGTGGTTCAGGTCTACGACGTGAAGAACAAGACCAGCGAGTACATCGACACCCGCGAAATCACCACCAGCATCAAGACCCAACTGATGAAGACTGGCGTTGCGCGCTTTGCCAGCGACAACAACGCGATGCAGAGCCAGGTTGACCAGCTCAAGCTGCAAAACCAGAGCGGCCTGTACAAGAAGAGCACCGTGGCCAAGACCGGTAACATGATCGCCGCCAAGTACCGCATCGAAGGCTCGATCAGCTCGATCGTCAAGCGCAGCAGCGATTACAAGGACGTCTTCTACAAATTCAGCCTGCAATTGATCGACGTTGAAAGCGGTCTGGCCGAGTGGATGGACGAAAAAGAGATCCGCAAAACCACGGAGCGTTAATCGATGCGCACATGGATTGGCATGATGGCCCTGGCTTGCGCGCTCAGCGTGCAAGCGGCCCCGAAAGTCGCGGTGACGGATCTGGCGTACCAGGAACGTGTGGAGCAATACATCCACATCGTTTCGGCGCAGAGCAATTACCGCGAGGGTTACTACAGCTCCAGCGGTTCTTCGAACTACAACGAGCTCGAAGCGACCACCAGCTACATCGAACAAACCGAACTGCGTAAATTCACTGGCGACATCAAAGGTGAAATCCTGCGCACCGGCATGTTCCAGCTGGTGCAAGGCACGCCGTACACCGCGTCGTCCAAGGGTGACATCTACGACGTGATCAAGCGGATCAAGGCCGGTAACTTCAAGGGCGCCGACTATGTTCTGTTCGGTACCGTGTCGGACATCGACTTCACCCAGGACATGAACGAGCTGGCGCACACCGACAGCTATTCGGCAGTGCTGGGCCTGACGTTGGTGGCGGACTTCAGCCTGATCAACACCAAGACCTTTGAGATCACGTCGGCCTTCACGGCGATGGGTGAAGCGCAGGACACCAAACTGGTGAACCACCGCGACATCAAGGTCTCGCTGAACCGCCCACGGGTGGTGCGTGAGGTGTCGAAGGCGCTGGGTGAGGACGTGGCCGGGCAACTGAGCCAACAGCTCGGCGGTGGCGGTTACGAGCAGCCGCGCGAGCCGCAGCCGCGCAACAATCTGCCGCGTGATACCGCGCCGGTGATTTTGCGCTAAAACCCCCTGCCACAAATGAAAAAGGCGACCTCAATAGGTCGCCTTTTTTATGCCTGCGGGTTTTTAAACCGCTGCTTTGCGCAACGTCGCCATAAACGCCGCCGCACCGATGAACAGCCCGGCAAACGTGCGGTTCATGCGTTTCTGCTGTTTGGGCGTGCGCAGCAACCGCAGCACTTTCGACGCCAGACCGGTGTAGCCGGCCATGACGATCAGATCGACGCAGATCATGGTCGCGCCGATCACCAGATACTGGATCAGCAGCGGTGCGTGGGGATTGATGAACTGCGGCAGCACCGCCAGCATGAAAATCAGTGCCTTGGGGTTGCTGATGTTCACCAGAAAACCACGGAACACCAGTGCCAGCGGCTTGCCGATCGGCCGCACCGCCGCGTCATCACTCATGTCCATGGGCAGCGCGCGCCATTGCTTGATCGCCAGATAAACCAGGTAGGCCACACCAAACCATTTGATCGCATGGAACGCCGTAGCCGAGGCGGTGAGGACTGCGCCGACACCGGCGCCGACAATCGCAATCTGCACCGCGAGGCCGATTTGCAGGCCGAGGGCATTCCAGTAACCACGCCAGAAACCGTATTGCAGACCGCTGGACATCGACGCAATGGCGCCGGCGCCCGGGGACAGACTGATCACCCAGCAGGCGGCAAAGAATGCCAGCCATGTTTGAAGCTCCATCGCACACCTCGACTCGGACTCGTACCAAACGTGCAAATTAATGTGGTTTCAGGCGGATGACTATCGTTTTTTTGTAGGAGGTTACGGACGCAACCCCGTATTGGCGGGCTACTTCTCGAAACTGCTCGAAGCAAACACATCACTGCCGCGCCAGCGCCGCACGGAACGCTGGAAGAACAGACTGTTCGGCACCTGCACCATCGCGCTACCCGTGCCCAATTCCTCAGCCTCGATCAGCGTGGTGTAGAGCAGATTGATCGCCACCACCCGGCCTTTGACACCGGGCTTGTCGGTGGTGTCCACCAACTCGACCACATCACCGAGCCGAAACGGCCCGACGGTAAAGATCAGAATCGCGCAGAGCAGATTCGACAGCACACTCCACATTGCGAAGAACGCCACCGCCGCCACCGCGACGAATCCCGACAGCGCCGTCCACAACACCGTCGCCGATACGCCAAGGCGCTCAAGCACGAAGATCAGCGCACTGCCCATGATCAGCCAGCGCAAGCCACCGCGCAGCGGCATCAGCAACTGCGGCGGAAACGGATAGCGCTCACCCAGACGGGTCAGGCATTTGGCGACAAAGCGCTGGGCGAGGTAGCCGGCCAGCAGGATCAGCAGAATCTGCACGCCGAGCCAGATCGGCTCGACCCACATGGCCGGAAGCGACAGCCTGAACGCGTCCATCAGGACAGCGCCTCCAGCTCCGCCTGCATGCTTTCCAGCGTCTCCAGGGCTTGCATCCACGCCTCTTCCAGCTCGGCTTCGCGCACTTTCAGTTTGGCCTGCTCGGCCAGCAGATCACGCAATTCGTTCTTGCGCGCGGGCTCGTAGATGTCGCTGTCGCCGAGGCTGGCATCGACCTTGGCCAGTTTCTCGTGGAGCTTGCCCAGTTCGGCTTCAAGCTTGTCGGCTTCACGCTTGTGCGGTGCCAGTTGCTGACGCAACGCAGCAGCGGCCTGGCGCTGGGCCTTCTTGTCGGTTTTGTCCGGGTTCACCGGGTTGTTGCTGACCGGCGCGTTGCGCTGACGGTATTCGACCAGCCAACGGGCGTAGTCTTCGAGGTCGCCATCGAACTCCTCGACCTTGCCGTCCGCGACCAGATAGAAGTTATCGGTGGTGCTCTTGAGCAAATGCCGATCGTGAGACACCACCAGTACCGCGCCACTGAATTCCTGCAACGCCATGGTCAGCGCCAGGCGCATTTCCAGGTCGAGGTGGTTGGTCGGTTCGTCGAGCAGCAACAGGTTCGGGCGTTCCCAGGCGATCAACGCCAGGGCCAGACGGGCCTTTTCGCCACCGGAGAAATTCAGCACCGGCTCATCGATCCGCGCACCACGGAAGTCGAAACCACCGAGGAAGTCGCGCAGGGTCTGCTCGCGCTCGGTTGGCGCCAGACGCTGCAAGTGCAGCAACGGGCTGGCCTTGGAATCGAGCGAGTCGAGCTGGTGCTGGGCGAAATAACCAACCACGGTGTTCTCGCCACGAGTCAGACGCCCGGCCAGCGGTTCGAGCTCGCCGGCGAGGTTCTTGATCAGGGTCGATTTACCGGCGCCGTTCGGGCCAAGCAGGCCGATGCGCGCACCCGGGGTCAGTTGCAGCTTGACCTTCTCCAGGATGGCTTTGTCGCCGTAACCCAGACGCGCATCGGACAGATCGATCAGCGGACTGGAAATCTTCGTCGACTCGCGGAACACGAAATCGAACGGCGAATCGACGTGGGCCGCCGACAGTTCCTCCATGCGCTCCAGCGCCTTGATCCGGCTCTGGGCCTGACGGGCCTTGGTGGCCTGGGCCTTGAAGCGGGCGATGTAGCTTTCCATGTGCGCACGTTGCGCCTGCTGCTTCTCGTAGGCCTGTTGCTGCTGGGCCAGACGCTCGGCACGGGCGCGTTCGAACGCGGTGTAGCCGCCACGGTAGAGGGTCAGTTTGCGCTGATCGACGTGAGCCACATGGTCGACGACTTCGTCGAGGAAATCGCGGTCGTGGGAAATCAGCAGCAAGGTGCCCGGGTAACTTTTCAGCCACTCTTCGAGCCAAATGATGGCGTCGAGGTCCAAGTGGTTGGTCGGTTCGTCGAGCAGCAGCAAATCCGACGGACACATCAAAGCCTGCGCCAGATTCAGACGCATCCGCCAGCCACCGGAGAAATCGCCTACCTGGCGATCCATCTGTTCGTTGGTAAACCCCAGGCCAGCCAGCAGCTTGCGGGCTCGGGCATCGGCGGTGTAGCCGTCGGCGCTGTCGAGCTCGGCGTGCAGGCGGGCCAGCGCCACGCCGTCATGGGCCGCTTCGGCCGCGGCGAGGTCTCGCTGCACTTCGCGTAGACGCAGGTCGCCATCGAGCACATAGTCGACCGCCAGGCGTTCGAGCGTGTCGACCTCCTGACGCATGTGCGCGATCCGCCAGTCGGCCGGCAGCAGGCAATCGCCCGAGTCCGGGTGCAACTCGCCGCGCAGCAAGGCGAACAGGCTGGATTTGCCGGCGCCGTTGGCGCCGATGAGGCCGGCTTTGTGGCCGGCGTGCAGGGTCAGCTCGGCGTCTTCTAGCAGACGTTGCGGGCCACGCTGTAAAGTCAGGTTCTGAAGTCGGATCATAATGGCGGCGGAGTCTACCAGCTTCGCTCACAACTGGCGCGAGTAGCACGATGTCCTCTGACCTGTGGAGCTTTTCCCTTGCCACCTACGCCCGCCCGGGCGTGGAAAACACCTGCCTGCACATGCAAGCGGCGGGCACCAATGTCTGCTTGCTGCTTTGCGGCCTATGGCTGGAACAACGCGGGGTGACCTGCAGTGAGCAACGCGTGCGGCAACTGCAAATGCTGGTGGAGCCTTGGGACGCGGAGGTGGTGCAGCCACTGCGTGCATTGCGCACTCAATGGAAAAGCCTGGCGAAGGAAGATCCGGTGCTCAAGGGGCTGCGCGATCAAATGAAGGCGCTGGAGCTGGAAGCCGAACGGCATCTGCTGTGGCAGTTGGAGCAAACGGCGCAGGACTGGCCGTTGCATGACGCCCCAGGGGCGGGAGAATGGCTGGAGAGCCTGGCGACAACCGCCGCCAGGCTGAACCGCGACGCGCTGCAAAGGCTGCGCGTCGCGGCAGCCGGCACTTAGGAAGCGCTGGTCGGGTTGCTGGTGCTGCTCGATGCAGCGGCTGGCGTTGGTGCGGTCGTGGTGGTCGAAGCACTGGCGGCCGACGAGGCCGGGGCTGTCGGCGCAGCAGGCTTGGCAGCCGCAGCGGTTGCCGGTTTTGCAGCGACTGGTTTGGCAGCAACTGGTTTTTTCACGGCAGGCTTGGCAGCCGGTTTGGCTGCTGGCTTGACGGCAGCAGTAGCCGGTTTGGCGGCGGGTTTAACTGCTGGTTTTGCAGCTGACTTGGCGGCGGGTTTCGCCGCAGCTTTGGCAACTGGTTTGGCGGCTACCGGTTTAGCGGCAGTCCTGGCAGCCGGTTTAGCAGCGGTTTTTACCGCCGGTTTAGCGGTTGGTTTTGCTGCTGTGGGTTTAGCTGGAGCAGCTTTGGCAGCGGCTGGTTTTACAGCGGCTTTCGCAGCAACGGTTTTGGCCGCAACTGGTTTTGCAGCAGTCGTTTTTGCAGCGCTTGCCGCAGCCGGTTTTTTCGCCGCAGGTTTCGCAGCCGCTTTCACAGGTGCTTTTGCAACCGGCTTAGCTACCGGCTTTGCAGCGGGTTTGGCTGCAGCCGTTTTCGCCGGTGCTTTGGCAGCGACAGGTTTGGCTGCTGCTTTCTTCGCAGGTGCTGCAGCAGGCTTCGCTTCACGGGAAGACAGAACCTTGGCCACTGCTTCTTGCACACGGCCAACACCCTGGGCCAGTTTCAGGCTTTCCTGAGCATCGCGCTTGAGTTGCAGAATGTAGTTGCGCGTGTCGGACTGACGTTCTTTCAGAGCATCGAGCAGTTCTTCGAGCTCTTTCACTGCGCCTTTGGCTTTGGTCTGTGCCTTGGCTTTACCGGCGGCGGCAGCGTCCTGCAATTTGGTGCGCGACTTGTGCAGTTTTTCTTGCGCCTTGCCGCGTTGCTTTTCCAGTTTGGCGAGCAGTTTTTCAGCATCAGCCAAGGCTTGGGAGCAAGCGTTTTCCAGATGCTCGAGCAAGCTGCCCGAGAGTTGTTGGAGTAAGTGCAACGGAGTGTTTACAGGCTTCTTGGTGGCCGACATGGTTTACCTCCTGGCTGACGTGAGTGCGGCTCATACTAGACCTCTGCTGCTACCGCCGCTAGGTCATCTTGACAGTAAGGAAAGCGCTGCGTTGCACCGAAGTGAAAATGTTCTGCGTTAAGTCAAAAGCAGTTCACCGTTGCAGACGTTCGCGCTGGCATAATCCACCGCATCTCAGGTCGGAGAGTGCCTATGTCGCGCTACCTTTTTTTATCCCTCTGCATGATTTTTTCAGCGGCCCACGCCGACGAAAAAACCACCGCGAACGACGCTCATGATCTGGCCTACAGCCTCGGTGCCAGCCTGGGCGAACGCTTGCGCCAGGAAGTCCCACAGTTGCAGATCCAGGCGCTGGTGGACGGCTTGCAACAGGCCTATCAAGGCAAGCCGCTGGCGTTGAGTGAAGCGCGGATCGAACAGATTCTGGCCGATCATGAATCGCAGAATGCCGAGCACGCCGCGATGCCTACGAGCGACGCCGCGATGGAAAACGAGCAGCGCTTTCTGACCGCCGAAAAAGCCAAACCGGGGGTGAAGGAACTCGCCGACGGCATCCTGCTCACCGAGCTTGCGCACGGCACCGGCGCCAAGGCTGGTCCCGATGGAAAAGTGCAGGTGTTGTATATCGGTCGTTTGCCAGACGGCACGGTGTTCGATCAGAACACTCAGCCGCAATGGTTCAACCTCGACAGCGTGATTGCCGGTTGGCGCACCGCTTTGCAGAACATGCCGGTGGGTGCCAAATGGCGACTGGTGATTCCATCGGATCAAGCCTATGGCGCCGATGGTGCTGGCGACTTGATCGCGCCATTCACACCACTGGTGTTTGAAGTCGAATTGCGCGGTGCGACGAGTTGATCAGGCATAAAAAAACGGTGCGCTTTGGGCGCACCGTTTTTTATTGAAAAAGCCAATCAGGCCTGAACCGGATCCTCTGTTTTGTGTGCGGTATGCAGCACTTCAATCAGGCAGTCTTCCAGCTCGAAGCGTTCGTGAAGCAGTCCACCGAGCTCCTTGAACTTCTCTGCAACGCATTTACCGTCATCGCAAAGATCGTTGAACGCGAGGAGTTTTTCAGTGATGACATCAATGCGCGGATAGATCCTTTCGGCGAGTTCAAGACCGCGAGTGTCGCCGAATGCCTTGGCCTCACCGGTCAACTGTTCGTAGATTTCGAAGTGTCCAGCCGATACGTAGTCGACCAGCACGCCGCAGAACTCCTGCAAGGGTTTGCGATTCTCGGACAACGCCTGAGGCTCCGCACCGAGCTTGTCGTAGGCGCCAATCAGCTCCTCACGCTCTTGCAACCAGCGGTCGATCAGCAGATGAACTCCACCCCAACGTTCCTGAGCATTCTGACAACTTTCGAGCATGGCGATCTCTCTTCCCTTGTGGGTCATGCTGCTCTACACCCGCGTCCCGCTTTTGGTTTTGGCTTGGGGGACGGCCGGGCAGAGCGTCATCGAGCAACATAAATCCAATGACACGTGGGGGCCAGATTATGCCCGCACGCCTGTGGCTTCAAGGTACGCAGGAGATAAAGTTCATACAAGTGTTTAATCCCTGATCAGCTTCCGGTGCGACGCTTCGCCGCCGGGCGGTCGTTGCAGAGCACTCCAGACCAGCCGCAACAATTGATAAACGGCAAGAATCGACACCGCTACAAAGAACAACAAACTCCACTCCGGGATACTCAGATCGAACAGGGTCCAGGAGATTTCGGCGCAATCGGCACCGCCGTTAAACATCTTTTGCAACGCGCAGATCCACGGCAAAGCGCTGAACATCGTTTCCGGCGGCGGGGCACAATTGAGCATTTGCAGCACAGGATCACTTTGAATCAATACTTGCCGCCAGGCCGCTGTGGTGCCCCCCAGACTCGCGCCCAGCGCAAACAGCCAGTAGAGCCACAGACCGACACGTTTGGGACCGTGCACCGCCGCCAGACCACAAGAGGCGCACAGCAGCGTGAGGAACAGGCGCTGCACCAGGCATAGGCTGCACGGCGTCAGGCCGACCGCGTATTCAAGATAATAGGAAGCTCCCAGAGCAAAGGCCCCCGCAGTGAAAGCCATGAAGAACAAGGAGCGTGAGCAGGCCAACGACATGGCTTTTCCGTAACAGTAGAGACAGACGGTTACGGTAGAGGAAAGCGTGTCAGCCTTTCAAGGCAACGCCCTGCCGACAGTTCACCAGATGTGTAGGGAAAACCCGACAGGTTCGAGAGGAATAGGTGTAGTCCACTGTAGGACTTTGCCCCTGACGCGCCTTGAAGTTAAATTTTCGGTCGCCAAACGGGGACGAGGGAGCGACCTCCCTCGTGACTTCAGACGTGCGCCGGGACCGGCAGAGGCGCGGCCAGCAGGCGCTCGTCCAGCAGCCCCAGTCCTTCCTGAAACAACTGATTGCTGCGATCAGTGTCGCCCAGTTGCGCGAGCAAGCGCGCCAGTTCCGCACAGGCTTCCGGATTGCGCTGCACACGCAGGCTGCTTTCCAGATAATCCCGCGCCTTGCCCCATAGACTGGTTTGCAGACACAGACGCCCCAACGTCAAGAGCAGGCCTGGATCGTTCGGATGATCCTTTAGCCAGCCTTCAGCGGTTTGCAATTGACGCGCCGGATCGCTGCCGCGAACCAGGCCATAAAGACGTGCCAGATGGCTGTCGTAATTGCGTTTGAGGGCCGTACGCAGCACTTCTTCTGCCTCCACCTGAGCACCTAGCTGACGCAATTGCTCGGCGTAAGCCAACACCAGCGGCGACTCCTGGCGCTGCGCCGAAGTCAGTTGCTGCCAGGCGCGATTGAGGGACTGCAGGCCCACGGAGCCATCCTCTTCGCGCTGTGCAGCCAACGACAGGTTCTCACCCCAGGCACGGCGTTCCAGTTCAGCCAGCTCGGCGCGTGGCAGGACTTTGTCCTTGCGCAGTTCAGGCAGCAATCGAATCACCGCGGACCATTCGCCGCGCTGTTGATACAGGCGCTGCAACTGGCGCAGCGTCTGCACATTGTGTGGATGACGCTCGTGCATCGCTTGCAATGTCACCAGCGCGCCGTCGGTATCGCCGCGGTCGGTCTGCAACTGTGCATGACTCAGAGCAATCGCCAGCTCAGCTTGTGGCTGACGCTCCAGAGCGCGCTCCAGCAGGCCATCACAATCCTCGTAATTGCCTTGTTCGTTGGCCGCGCGGGCAGCACCGAGATAGTAAAGGAGAGGCTGGCGCTCGGCTTCGGCAGCACGATACAAATGACGCTGAGCACTGGCCCAGCGACCTTCTGCCAGATCCAGTTGGCCATGCTCGATTGCCACCTGTACCCGCCGACTGCGGTTGCGCCGTGACCATGGATTGACCACGCCACTGGACGTCATGACCAACTCGACCAACGCCTTGATGCCCCAGACCAGCAACCACAACACCGCGATCAGCGCCAACGTCGCCCACAGACTCGACTCGTAGCGGAAGGACTTGTAGGCCACCAGCACGTAACCGGAATGCTCGGCAATCGCCAGGCCCAATGCTGCCGTCGCGGCGATCACCAGAAACACGATCACATACAGACGTTTCATGGTGTGGCCTCCTGCGCGGTGTTGGCGGCAGGTTTGGCGAAGGGTTTCACCGATTCCTCGGCGTTGACAGTGCGCCGCTCCAGATAGGCTTGCACCGCACTCAGGGTGCCGGTCAGATCCGGGGTGTTGACCGTGACCGGCTCCTTGCTCAGCTCGGCAACCTGCTCAAGCATCACTTTGCTTTGCGGATTGTCCGGGTTGAAGTTGCCATGCAACACGTCCCGCGCCTCGGTCAGCGCCTGGCTGTACACCGGCGCCTGACCATTGAGCGCCGCCCACTGCGCCTGTTCCAGCGCCAGGCTCAGCGCCAGGCGCACCTGGCTCAGGCTCTGCCCGGCCAGCAGTGGCTTCACATTCTTGTCAGCGTTGAAATCAATACGAATGTAGCGAGAGACCTCATCCCACCACTGTGCCCAGCGACTGGCGCCGTCACCATCGGCCGTCAGGCCGAGCAGCGACTCGCCGCGATCCTTGTACTCCGGCGCCAGTTCGGTAAGGCCGATGACCTGATCACGCAGCGCACCCAGACGCAGGAACAACCCGGTGCGATCCGGCTGCTCGGTGCTGCGCAATGCGACGAGGGTTTTGGCCACTTGCTCACGAGCAGCGAAAGAGCCGGGGTCGTTTTGCTCGCGAAGAATTTCGTCGGCGCCCTGCACCAGGGCTTGAGCGCTGCTGATGTCCTGCAACGCCGAAAGACGCAGGCTGGCCAGACGCAGCAGGTGTTCGGCCTCGGCCAGACGCCAATCCTTGCGACTGGCGCCAAGGACGGTTTCCAGACGTTGACTCAGTCGTTGCTGATCACCCTGAAGCTGAGCCACCAGCCGCTGGCGATCAGCAAGTTCGTCGGCGCCCGGCAACTGCGCGAGACGCTCGCTCAGCCGCTGCTCGCTGAGCTTCAGGCTCTGCGCTTGATCATTCAACGCCTGGACCTGACCCGACTGCTGCTCAGTGTTGGTTTGCAGGTGACGCACCTGCCAGACACCCCAACCACCGATCGCAACACCGGCAGCACCGAGCAACAGGGCGACGATGGCCAGTCCATTGCCTCGGCGCGGCTCTTTGGCCGGCGGTGGGGTTTCAACCTGCTTTTCAAGCACAGGCTGGACGTCATCTTTAGGCAAGGCTGTTTCGCTCACGTATCCATCCTTTGCATTAGAAAACGGGCACGGGATGCTCCCGTAGCGCCGTCAGCAAAGCCGCGGCACTCGCGCCGCGACAATCCACAACTGTTTGGGCCCCGGCGGCAACTGCCAGCTCGGCGACCCTTGGGCTTGGAACAAACAACGGCAACTGCGCAATCGCAGGCCATGCATCACCGGCCATCCGGCGCAGATGCTCAAAACCCTGTCCACTGCTGACCACCAGCCCATTCAAGCGTTCCGCTTCGATACGCCACGGCAACTCTCGCGGCGCATACGCTGGCAGATCGCGTCGATACAACTCCAAGTACTCGACACTAGCACCAAGCTCGCGCAAGCGCTCGGCGAGCAGCTCGCGGCCGCCCTCCCCACGCAGGATCAAAACCTGCGAACCGGGCCGGGCCACAGCTTCACCCAGACGCGGCAATTGCAGCAAGGCTTCGCTGTCATCGCCTTCTGCCGGGAAGCTCACATCGAGGCCGTGATCCTTGAGAATCTGCGCAGTCGCCGCACCGACGCTAAACCACGGCATCGCCAGAGACTGCATGCCATGGGCCTTGAGCAGATCCACTGCAATTCTTGCCGCCGGTTTGCTCACCACGATCACCGCGCTGCAACCGGGCAGCCTCGTAATCGCCTGACGTATTTTGTCAGAGACCGGCAGTGGTGCAATTTCCAAAAGCGGCAGGCAATTGCTGAAAACCCCCTGCGCGGCCAACGTCTCGGCGAGCGCCGCACAGTCATCGGCAGGGCGCGTCAGCAGCAGGCGCCAACCGGTCACTCGTGACCTGCCTCGCCGTACACCGCTTTGAGAATGTCAGCGGCACCCTGGCTGAGCAGGTCTTCAGCGACCCGCACGCCCAAGGCTTCGGCATCCGCGCGCGGCGCCCGGGCTTGGGCGCTGAGCAGCTTGCCGCCGCTCGGTTCGCCCACCAGACCACGCAACCACAATTGCTCGCCTTCGAGCACGGCGTAGCAGGCGATCGGCACTTGGCAGCCGCCATTCAAATGTTTGTTGAGTGCGCGTTCGGCCGTGACACGCGAAGTGGTATCGGCGTGATGCAGTGGCGCCAGCAAAGCGTGAATTTCGGTATCGGCGCTGCGGCACTCGATGCCGACCGCGCCCTGACCACCGGCCGGCAGGCTGTCGTCGACACTGATGGCCGACGTGATGCGGTCTTCGAAACCGAGGCGAATCAGCCCGGCCGCCGCGAGGATGATCGCGTCATACTCCCCGGCATCGAGCTTGGCCAGGCGAGTGTTGACGTTGCCGCGCAGGAAACGGATTTCCAGATCCGGGCGGCGGGTGAGCAACTGCGCCTGACGACGCAGACTGGAGGTGCCGACGATGCTACCGGCTGGCAAGGCATCAAGACTGGCATAGGTATTGGAAACGAAAGCGTCGCGCGGATCTTCACGCTCGCAGATACAGAACAGTCCCAGACCTTCAGGAAAGTCCATCGGCACGTCTTTCATCGAATGGACGGCGATGTCGGCTTCGTTTTCCAGCAGCGCGGTTTCCAGTTCCTTGACGAACAGGCCCTTGCCGCCGATCTTCGACAGCGGCGAGTCGAGCAGCTTGTCGCCGCGACTGACCATGGGCACCAGCGTCACCAGCAGACCCGGATGGGCCGCTTCCAGACGGGCTTTGACGTATTCGGCCTGCCAAAGGGCCAGTGCACTTTTTCGGGTGGCGATGCGGATTTCGCGAGAAGACATGGATCAATCCGTACTGAATAGATACGGCGGATAATAACAGCTCAGTCAAATCCACTTTGACTTGAATCAGAAACGGCGCGGCCTCCCTGGCCTGCGATGCCCGGTAAAGAGAAATGTGAACCGCCCGGAAAGGCCAGGTTACAGGCCCTGCATCATTTTGCGCACACCCGCCACATGCCGGCGGCTGACAATCAACGCGTCGCCATTGAGCCCTTTCAGAAAGAGCTGGAAATGCCCCAGCGGCGTGCGTTGCAGACGTTCGATCCGGTCGCGGGCGACCAGCGCGTTACGGTGGATGCGCACAAAGCGTTCACCAAATTCGTCTTCAAGGGCCTTGAGCGGTTCGTCCAGCAGCACCTCGCCAGACTCGTGGCGCAAGGTCACGTATTTATGGTCGGCGATGAAGTAGACCACCTGATCCAGCGGGATCAGTTCGATACCTTTGCGGGTGCGAGCGCTGATGTGACTGCGCGGGCCGTTGCCGCTTTCGGCAGCGGGACGGGTCAGGGCCGAGAGTTGCGCCCGGCTGGGACGCTCAGCCCGTTTCAGGGCGTCATGCAAGTGTTCGGTTCGCACAGGTTTCACCACATAGCCCACGGCGCTGGCCTGCAGGGCTTCCACGGCAAATTCATCGGGACTGGTGCAAAACACCACGGCCGGCGGCGTTTCTCGTTCGCACAGACGGGCAGCGACCTGCAGGCCGTCCAGGCCCGGCATGCGGATATCGATCAGCACGATATCCGGTTTGTGGCTGTCGATCAGTGCCAACGCCTCTTCGCCATTCGTAGCGCTGGGCTCCAGGACTGTATAACCCTCAAGCTCGCTCACCATTCGGCTGAGGCGCTCGCGAGCCAGTGGTTCGTCATCAACGATCAGGACATTCATATTGCGCTGGATTCCTGCGTGAGTCTCGCACAAGGATAGCGTAGACAGGTGGAGTGACGTCCGTCACCGCGATCCACGCTAAGACTAGTCCGAGCACCAAAAAGTGCCGTACGTCGGCCAGCAATATTTGCCAGTGTCCGGGTCGTACTGCTCAAAGCCCGCTGTTTCCCGCGTTTTTCACGCCGTTTGTCCAAGGACAATACACCCACCCCCTTATTATCAGTCGGCGGCCAGACCCTTTCGCGATCTGCACTCGCGCCGACCCTTATGTCCAACTGTAGACGCTCGTCGGGCCGATATTGCTCAATCGGAAAATATCCTTGCGCAAATCCCCCGGCGACCGCGACGACTATGGACGAGCAGATGAGAAAAAAACGTATCGACCAGTGTCAGCGACAGCAATGGCAACCCTGTTATTATCCGCGCCAGCGTTTCACGCCTTTTTCTTCAAGCCGATACGAGCGAATTCATGAGCACTGACAAGACCAATCAGTCCTGGGGCGGCCGCTTCAGTGAACCCGTCGACGCCTTCGTCGCCCGCTTCACCGCCTCCGTCACTTTCGACCAGCGCCTGTATCGCCACGACATCATAGGCTCGATCGCCCACGCCACCATGCTGGCCAAGGTCGGTGTGCTGACAGATGCCGAGCGCGAGAGCATCATCGACGGCCTGAAGACCATTCAGGGCGAAATCGAAGCCGGCCAGTTCGAGTGGCGCATCAAACTCGAAGACGTGCACATGAACATCGAAGCGCGCCTGACTGATCGCATCGGTATCACTGGCAAGAAGTTGCATACCGGGCGCAGCCGCAACGACCAGGTCGCCACCGACATCCGCCTGTGGCTGCGTGACGAGATCGACCTGATCCTCGCCGAAATCACCCGCCTGCAAAAAGGCCTGCTGGAGCAAGCCGAGCGCGAAGCCGCGAGCATCATGCCGGGCTTCACCCATTTGCAGACTGCACAGCCAGTGACCTTCGGGCACCACATGCTGGCCTGGTTCGAAATGCTCAGCCGCGACTACGAACGTCTGGTCGACTGCCGCAAGCGCACCAACCGCATGCCCCTGGGCAGCGCAGCACTCGCTGGCACCACCTACCCGATCGACCGCGAATACACCGCGCAACTGCTGGGCTTCGACGCCGTGGGCGGCAACTCGCTGGACAACGTATCCGATCGTGATTTCGCCATCGAATTCTGTTCGGCCGCGAGCATCGCGATGATGCACCTGTCGCGTTTCTCCGAAGAGCTGGTGCTGTGGACCAGCGCGCAATTCCAGTTCATCGATTTGCCGGATCGTTTCTGCACCGGCAGTTCGATCATGCCGCAAAAGAAAAACCCCGACGTGCCAGAACTGGTGCGCGGCAAGACCGGCCGTGTGTTCGGTGCGCTGATGGGCTTGCTGACCTTGATGAAAGGCCAGCCGCTGGCCTACAACAAGGACAATCAGGAAGACAAAGAGCCGCTGTTCGACGCCGCCGACACGCTGCGCGATTCGCTGCGTGCGTTCGCCGACATGATCCCGGCGATCAAGCCGAAACACGCGATCATGCGTGAAGCGGCGCTGCGCGGTTTCTCCACCGCAACCGATCTGGCCGACTACCTCGTACGCCGTGGCCTGCCGTTCCGTGATTGCCACGAAATCGTCGGCCACGCCGTGAAGTACGGCGTCGACACCGGCAAGGATCTGGCCGAGATGAGCCTGGAAGAACTGCGTCAGTTCAGCGATCAGATCGAGCAGGACGTGTTTGCCGTGCTGACCCTGGAAGGCTCGGTGAATGCCCGTGACCACATCGGCGGCACTGCGCCAGCGCAGGTCAAGGCAGCGGTTGCGCGCGGACAGGCACTGATCGCCAGCCGCCAAAAAGCCTAAAGCTTCGCGAGCAAGCCCGCTCCCACAAGGTACTTATGGTGTTCACCAAAGTGCCTGTGCGGGAGCGGAGTTGCTCGCGAAAGTGACCTGAAAACGCTACAAACCCTACTTCTCAGCCGCGATCATCGCCAAAAACGCCGGCATCGCCGCCTCTTTATCCGCCGCAATTTTCTGCACATGCGGATTCTGCTCAAGCCGCTCCAGTAGCGCTTTCGCCTGCGGCATCTCTGCCAGCAAATCAATGCCGAACAACTTCTGCCCTACTGCGCAGGCCAACGGCACGCTGTAGAGGAAGTACAAATCCGCGATGCTCAGGCTGTCGCCGGCCACATACGGGGCGAATTTGCCATGTCGGCCCAGCGCCGCAAAACCCAGCAGCAACTCGGTCCTGGTCTTTTCCTTGATCGCCTCCGGCAGCGTCATGCCGAAGAAGGCTTCGCCATAACAGGCGCGTCCCGGCAGCTCGATATACAACTCGATCTCTTTGGCAATCGCCAGCACCTGCGCGCGCTCGAATGGATCGCTTGGCAGCAGCGGCGTGCCTTTGTGCGTCTGTTCGAGGTATTCGAGAATGATCGCTGTTTCATTGATGAACCCGCCGTCGACGCCCAGCACCGGCACTTTGCCGCGCGGGCTGATCGCCAGCGAATCCGGGGTCTGCGCGGGGTAAAACGTGACCTCTTCGAACGGCAGGCCTTTTTCCATCAACGCCAGCTTGACCATGTTGTAGTAGTTACTGACAGAGAATCCATAAAGCTTGAACATCACATAGCCTCCAGGCCGTGCGGGGGGAGTGGGCAGTGCCTGTTTATAGATCGCATACGCGATTCCCGCCAGCAGCATCACGCCACTGAATGCGGGTAAACTGGCGACTTTCCTTGAGGAGCCTGCCATGAGCGAGCCGACAGACATCAATACTGACGACGACGAAGAGTTCACCGAGTCCACGCTGATCGAAGCCATCGAAAACCAGATCGAAAGCGACAACCCGCCTGCGGCCAAGGCAACCTTCAACAAGTTGACCCTGGTCGGTTACGAGCGTGAGGATATCCTCAACTTGATGGCCCACGTTCTGGCCTACGAAATCGACGCCATGCTCGATGACGACCGCGCCTTCAATACCGAATGGTATGAGACCGCGTTGCGTGCGCTGCCTGAGTTGCCACCCGAAAAGCAATAGTCGCCGCTTGCCCTGTGGGGCCTGCTCGCGAAAAGGCCGAACCATTGGAAATATGCGGTGCCTGACGCGCCGCATTCGCGAGCAGGCTCGCTCACACACAATTTCTCACCCCTCCATCCGGCCTTCTGCCAGCCCCTGACTACACTGGAATTCGCCCCCAGACAAAAACCCTGACGCGCACACTGGACAGTCCGCGCCGGCAGGTTCACCTTAGGGGCGCTGTCGTCCAATTCCTAGAAAGTCTGGAGTCCTTATGTCGCTTACCCCTGAGCTGGTTGCCGAACTGGAAGTCCTCGCACTCTTCAACCTGGACAGTTCCCAGGAAGGTTTGAAAATTCATCAGACCGCTGCCCCGAAACACATCGCCGCTGCCAAACGCCTCTTCGAAAAAGAACTGACCGACCAGCCTGATGGCGGGTATCTGACCAGCCTGGGTCGCGATGCTGCGCAAAACGTGCAAACCGTGCTGACGATTCTGAGAGAGCAAGAAACCGCCTGACCCTTCCCGACTTTGCCCACGGGAACTCCTGCCACGGGATTTCCGCGGGCCCATCCGTTCGCCAGCCGTCACCTCGCGATATAAATCTGACGTCAAAAAACAAATTCAGCTTAAAAGTCCCTCTGCGCAAAGGCTAAACTGCCCCAAATTCCGAGTCCCTTAACGTCCGAGCCCGCGAGCCGGTTTGAGCTGACATGACGCGCACCCACGAAATCCGCCCCGACCTGGACGAGGGAATTGACCGCAAGGTCCTCAGCCAACTGCGTGCGCGTTTTCTCAAACTCAATGAAGGTCGTCTGGGCCGCGCACTGGAAGGTCTGTCGACGCGCCAGCAAAGCGTGCTGACGCTGTTGCCGCTGTTCTTTCATGTCAATCATCCGCTGCTGCCGGGCTACGTTTCAGGCAGCACGCCGGCGGGCCTGTCCAATTACGAGCCAGACGCCAACGCCCTCGCCGAAGCCCAACGCCTGACCCGATCGTTCTCCTACAAGCCGCGCCACGGCAGTAATCCACCGCGCCCGATTCACGGCCTGTTCCTGATGGGCAGCCTCGGCACGCTGGCCCAGGCCGATCAGAGCGACATGGACGTGTGGGTCTGCCACGCGCCGGACCTGAACGAAAGCGAACTCGCCGAGTTGCGCAAAAAATGTCAGCTGCTGGAAACCTGGGCGGCTACCCAGGGCGCCGAGGCGCATTTTTTCCTGATCGATCCGGTCCGCTTCGTCAAAGGTGAGCGCGACACCCAGCTCAGTTCCGAAGACTGCGGCACCACTCAGCACTATCTGCTGCTGGACGAGTTCTACCGCACCGCAATCTGGCTGGCCGGGCGCACGCCAATCTGGTGGCTGGTGCCGGTTTACCAAGAAACGGCCTACGATACTTACACTCACACGCTGATTTCCAAGCGCTTCATCCGCGCCGACGAGACCCTCGACCTCGGACATCTGGCGACGATTCCGCCGGGGGAGTTCATCGGCGCCGGGTTGTGGCAGCTGTTCAAGGGCATCGAGTCACCCTACAAGTCGGTGCTCAAACTGCTGCTGACCGAGGTCTACGCCAGCGAACACCCCAAGGTGCATTGCCTGAGCCTGCGCTTCAAGCAAGCGGTGTTCGCCAACCGGCTGGATCTGGATGAACTGGACCCGTACATGGTCGTGTACCGGCGCATCGAGGAATACCTTACCGCCCGCAACGAGCCAGAGCGCCTGGAACTGGTGCGCCGAGCGCTGTACCTGAAGGTCAACCGCAAACTCACTGGCAATAGCCGCACTCAGAGTTGGCAGCGCGCCTTGCTCGAACGTCTGGCCAGCGAGTGGCATTGGGATCAACGGCAACTGGCGCTGCTCGATAGCCGTAGCCAGTGGAAAGTCCGTCAGGTCAGCGCCGAACGCCGGGCGCTGGTCAACGAGTTGAATTACAGCTATCGCTTCCTGACCCAGTTCGCCCGTACCGAACAGACCGTCAGCCTGATCAACAAACGCGACCTCAACGTTCTCGGTCGTCGTCTATATGCAGCCTTCGAGCGCAAGGCTGACAAGGTCGAGTTCATCAACCCCGGCATCGCCCCCGATCTGGCCGAAGACACCCTGACGCTGGTGCAGTCGCCGAACAAAAAAGAGCCGGGGCAAACCCAGTGGGGGTTGTACAACGGCAGCCTCACGGCACTTGAGTGGGAACACTTCGCGCCGATCAAGCGCAGTCGCCAGCTACTCGAACTGCTGACCTGGTGCCACCGCAACGGCGTGATTGACAGCAGTACCCGACTGGCCCTGCACCCGGGCACGAGTGACCTGAGCGAGTTCGAGCTGTTCAACCTGCTCGGCAGCCTGCAACAGAGCATCGCCCTGCCCTTGCCCACGGTGGCGGAAGAGCCCTTGCTGCGCGCCGCCGTGCCCGGCGAAGTGCTGATTCTGGTCAATGTCGGCGTCGACCCGCTCAAGCATCACCGTGACCTGAATATCGTGATGACCACCGAACGCACCGACTCGCTGAGCTACGCCGGGGTACGCGAAAACCTCGTGCTGACCCTCGATCAGGTCACGCTCAATAGCTGGAACGAAGTGCTGGTCAACCGCTTCGACGGCCCTAATGCTTTGCTTGATTGCCTGCGCGACTATCTCAACAACCTGCCTCGCGGGCCGATGCAACCGTCGCTGAAGGTGCGTTGTTTCTGCCACAACCGCGCGCAGTTCATCGCCCGCCGTGTTGAAGAAATCGTCGACACGGCACAGCATCTGTTGCTCAGCGAGTTGAATCACCGCTACCTGATTCAGGTGCAGCAGCACTATCACGTTCTGGAGTTGGTGCCCGGCCAGGTCAACCATGTCGCCCTTGCCACCCTGCCCGCCTTGCTCGACTACCTCGGCGAAGAACAGCCGAGCTACAGTCCGTTGCATCTGGACCCGATGGCGCTCGATGAACATGACCTGGCGCTGATCCTGCCGATGGGTCAGCCCGAGTCCATTCAGGTGTTCTACCGGATCACCGAGCAACAGGCCGAGTTGTACGTGCTGGATGAGTTCAACGCATTGTGGCAACAACATTTGCCGTATCACGACGAACAGAGTCTGCTGGTGCCGCTGCAACGATTCCTGCAGTCGATCCAGTTCCGGCGTGAAGCGGTGCTGCCGATGGATGCCGGCTCCGCTGCCAGCTTCGAGACGTTGTATTACCAGTTATTGCCGTCTGGCCCGGGACGGGCGCGGCGGGTCGAAGCGCGGCCAGCACCGCAGACACCGATCAACAAACCGTTCTACGACGTGCAGGCAATTGTCGGCAAAGCCGCACCGGGGCAAGTGCAGGTCACGCTGTATTGCAATCAACGGGAATTCAGCGAGCTGGAACATGGCGACCAACTGTTCAGCGTGGTCGCCCGGGAAATCGTCGAACAGCGCCGCGAGACCGAGCGCTATCGCTGCTACATCACCGACCTGGACCTGTCGGGCCTGCTCGGTGATGGGCAAAGTTCAAGCAATCTGTATCTACGCTACAAGGCGGATCTGGAGCGCGCCCTGAACGAGGCGCTCGAACAGGTCTGAGGCAGGCTTATTCGCGGAAATCGCCGCCGTTGGCCGGCTGCGATTCGACTTCCAGCAAGGTCAGTTTCAGGGTCTTGCCACCGGGTGCCGGCCAGTCGATGTGCTGACCGACCTTCAGGCCCAGCAGCGCACTGCCAACCGGCGCCAGAATCGAGATCTTGCCTTCATCGGCGTTGGCATCCTTGGGATAGACCAACGTCAGGTGATAATCCTTGCCGCTGCTTTCTTCGCGGCAATGCACGCGGGAGTTCATCGTGACGACATCGGCAGGCACTTCTTCGTGGCTGACCAGGGTATCGGCGCGATCCAGTTCGGTTTGCAGCGCGATAACGCCCGGCAGCGTGTCGTCCAGGCTGTCGATCAGGCGCTCCAGACGCTGCACGTCCAGACGAGTAAGGGTGATGGAAGGTGCGGTCATGATCCGAGCAGACTCCTTTCTTCTGCACACAAAAAAAGCAAAACCCCGCCAAAAAAAGACGGGGTTTTCATCAGGCCTCGATGGGTTGAGGCGTGTTCGGACACTATCACAGCTCAAAAAATATACAAGTCACGCCCTTGTGGCGCGACGTTGCTGTGCCTGCGCGCAAATCACCCGCCGCCGCTCATCGTCTGCCGAACGCCACTCGCGAATATCTTCGACATGCCGGAAACAGCCGAGGCAGACCTTTTGTTCGTCCAGCCGGCACACCCCGCTACACGGCGAAGGCACCGCCGGACTGATGTTGCTGTAGAGCGGCTTGGGCGGACGAACGGGAGCGGTGTCAGTCACGGAATCACAGACCTTCGAAGTCGAATTCGGCACCGGCCTGCTGCTTGACGATGCGCTCGAGCATTTCGCCCAACTGCTCTTCGCTCTTGTCGCACATCCAGCGCTCGCTCTCTTCGTCGTAGTCGAAGTGGAAACCACCGGACACGGCCGCCAGCCATAGCTGACGCAATGGCTCCTGACGACTGAAGATCAGCTGCGAGCCGTTTTCGAACTTGACGCTCAGCACGCCGGCCGAACTTTCCAGATCGATATCCAGGTCACTTTCATCAAAGATGTCTTCCAGTTTTTCCTGGGTTTCATCGACCAGATCGTGGAAACGGGCTTCGGACAAACTCATTGCGGCAACCTCAAAAAATGTCTGATCAGGCTCAAGCGCCGAAAGATACGGACGCCGCCGGCCGATTGCAAAGGATAACGACCAAGGACCAAACGCACTACCGGCGGGAGCGGGCTTGCTCGCGAAGAGGCCGGCAAGTTCAACCTGTTCTCGGCCTGACACACCGCTTTTGCGAGCGAGCCCACTCCCACAGGGCATGATGCGTATCCGTGCCCCCGCCGGACGGGAACCCCGTCGCATAGGCAAGCTGCCGGGTGGCCGGTATACTCCGGCGCAATTAACGCATTTTCAAGGATTTCGCCATGAAGCGCCTGATCTCTTCCCTTGCTGCGCTCGTCGCGGTTGCCTGCCTCGTTTCGGCCTGTGGTCAAAAAGGCCCGCTGTACCTGCCGGATGACGATCAGGACCCGGCCGAGCAAGCCCAGTCTTCGCAAAAGCAGCCGTCCAAAGCACACAAGCACGACGTTTACCAATAAGGGATCGCCATGGACGCTTTTAACTACCGTGGCGGGGAGCTGTTCGCGGAAGGTGTGGCGCTGTCCGCCATCGCCGACCGTTTCGGTACGCCCACCTACGTTTATTCGCGCGCACACATCGAAGCCCAGTATCTGGCCTTCGCCGATGCGCTGGCCGGCATGCCGCACCTGGTTTGCTTTGCCGTCAAAGCCAACTCCAACCTCGGCGTTCTGAATGTCCTGGCCCGCCTCGGCGCCGGTTTCGACATCGTTTCGCGTGGGGAACTGGAGCGCGTACTCGCCGCTGGCGGCAGCCCCGACAAGATCGTGTTCTCCGGCGTTGGCAAAACCCGTGACGACATGCGTCGTGCCCTGGAAGTCGGCGTGCACTGCTTCAACGTCGAATCCACTGACGAACTCGAACGCCTGCAAGTCGTCGCCGCCGAGCTGGGCGTTCGCGCCCCGGTTTCATTGCGTGTGAACCCGGACGTCGACGCCGGCACCCACCCGTACATTTCCACCGGTCTCAAAGAGAACAAGTTCGGCATCGCCATTGCCGACGCCGAAGACGTGTACGTGCGCGCCGCGCATCTGCCGAACCTGGAAGTGATCGGTGTCGATTGCCACATCGGCTCGCAACTGACGACGCTGCCGCCCTTCATCGACGCGCTCGATCGCTTGCTGGCTCTGGTCGACCGTCTCGGCGATTGCGGCATTCACCTGCGCCACATCGATCTCGGTGGTGGTTTGGGTGTGCGTTATCGCGATGAAGAGCCGCCATTGGCCGCTGACTACATCAAAGCCGTGCGCGAGCGCCTGGACGGTCGCGATCTGGCGCTGGTGTTCGAGCCGGGCCGTTTCATCGTCGCCAACGCTGGCGTGCTGCTGACGCAGGTCGAATACCTCAAGCATACCGAACACAAAGACTTCGCCATCGTCGACGCGGCCATGAACGACCTGATCCGCCCGGCGCTGTATCAGGCCTGGATGGACGTCACCGCCGTCAAACCACGCGACACGGCCGCGCGCAAGTACGACATCGTCGGCCCGATTTGCGAAACCGGCGACTTCCTCGCCAAGGACCGTGAGCTCGCGCTGGAAGAAGGCGACTTGCTGACCGTGCATTCGGCCGGTGCCTACGGCTTCGTGATGAGCTCCAACTACAACACCCGTGGCCGTGCCGCCGAAGTGTTGGTAGACGGTGACAAGGTATTTGAAGTGCGCCGCCGCGAAACCGTGGCCGAGCTGTTTGCCGGCGAAAGCCTGCTGCCGGAGTAACCCATGCTGCTGCGTTTTACCAAAATGCACGGCCTGGGCAATGACTTCATGGTTCTCGACCTGGTCAGCCAGCACGCGCACATTCAGCCCAAACACGCCAAGCAGTGGGGCGACAGGCACACCGGCATCGGTTTCGACCAGTTGCTGATCGTCGAAGCACCGAGCAATCCGGACGTGGATTTCCGCTACCGGATCTTCAATTCCGATGGCTCCGAAGTTGAGCAGTGCGGCAACGGTGCGCGCTGCTTCGCCCGCTTCGTGCTCGACAAGCGCCTGACCGCCAAACGCCAGATCCGCGTCGAGACCAAGGGCGGCATCATCGAACTGGACGTGCGTAACGACGGCCAGATCGGTGTGAACATGGGCGCTCCACGCCTGGTGCCGGCGGACATTCCGTTCGAAGCACCGGCGCAGGCTATCAGCTATCAGCTCGAAGTCGACGGCACCACGGTCGAACTGGCCGCCGTGTCGATGGGTAACCCACACGCCGTGCTGCGTGTGCAGGACATCAACAATGCACCGGTGCATGAACTGGGGCCGAAAATCGAACACCACCCGCGCTTCCCGGCGCGGGTCAATGTCGGTTTCCTCCAGGTCATCGACCGCCACCGCGCGCAGTTGCGCGTCTGGGAACGTGGCGCCGGGGAAACCCAGGCCTGCGGCACCGGCGCTTGTGCCGCGGCGGTTGCTGCAATCAGTCAGGGGTGGATGGATTCGCCGCTGTTGATCGACTTGCCCGGCGGGCGTCTGTCCATTGAATGGGCAGGCCCTGGCCAACCGGTGCTGATGACCGGTCCGGCAGTACGTGTATACGAAGGACAAGTGCGTCTTTGAGTGAGCAGAAGCCATGACCGATAAGCCTCAGGTACCCGCCCGACAGTCCGACGAATCAGCGTCCGAGAGCCTGGAGGCGGCAGCGGTTGCCGCATACCTTGAGGCTCATCCGGACTTCTTCGTCGAACACCAGGAACTGCTGCCGGCGATGCGCATTCCCCACCAACGCGGTGACACCGTGTCGCTGGTCGAACGCCAGATGACCATTCTGCGCGACCGCAACATCGAGATGCGTCATCGCCTTTCGCAGTTGATGGACGTCGCCCGCGACAACGACCGGCTGTTTGACAAGACCCGCCGCCTGATCCTCGCCCTGATGGACGCCAGCAGCCTCGAAGACGTGGTCATCTGCGTCGAAGATAGCCTGCGCCAGGACTTTCAGGTGCCTTTTGTCAGCCTCATCCTGCTTGGCGACAACCCGGCCCCGGTCGGCCGCTGGGTCAGCCACGCCGACGCGCAAACCGCCATCGGCGGCTTGCTCACCGAAGGCAAAAGTGTCAGCGGCACCCTGCGTGAACATGAGCTGGACTTCCTGTTTGGCGAAGAACAGCGCAAGCAGATCGGCTCCACCGCCGTGGTCGCCGTCAGCCATCAAGGTATCCACGGGATTCTGGCCATCGCCAGCCGCGACCCGCAGCATTACAAGAGTTCGGTCGGCACGCTGTTCTTAAGCTACATCGCCGAAGTCATGGGCCGCGTGCTGCCACGGGTCAACAGCTCCCTGCGCTCGGTACGCTGAGCATGGAACGGCAACTGGACGCTTACTGCGAACACCTGCGCAGTGAGCGACAGGTGTCGCCGCACACGCTGTCGGCCTACCGCCGCGACCTCGATAAAGTGCTCGGCTGGTGCATCAAGCAGAACATCGCCAGTTGGAGCGCACTGGACATCCAGCGCCTGCGCAGCCTGGTCGCTCGCCTGCATTCACAGGGCCAGTCTTCGCGCAGTCTCGCCCGCTTGTTGTCGGCAGTGCGCGGGCTCTATCACTATCTCAATCGCGAAGGCCTTTGCGACCACGACCCGGCCACCGGTCTGGCGCCCCCGAAAGGCGAACGCCGCCTGCCGAAAACCCTCGACACCGACCGCGCACTGCAACTGCTTGAAGGCGCCGTTGAGGATGATTTTCTGGCACGGCGTGATCAGGCGATTCTGGAGTTGTTCTATTCCTCCGGCCTGCGCCTTTCCGAGCTGACCGGGCTCAATCTCGATCAGCTCGACCTCGCCGACGGCATGGTCCAAGTGCGCGGCAAGGGCAGCAAAACCCGTTTGCTGCCGGTGGGTAAAAAGGCCCGCGAAGCACTGGAGCACTGGCTGCCGTTGCGGGCGATGACCAACCCCGCTGACGACGCCGTGTTCGTCAGCCAGCAAGGCCGGCGCCTTGGCCCGCGAGCGATTCAGGTGCGGGTCAAACTCGCCGGCGAACGCGAACTGGGGCAGAACCTGCATCCGCACATGCTGCGGCACTCCTTCGCCAGCCACTTGCTGGAATCCTCGCAGGATCTGCGCGCGGTGCAGGAACTGCTCGGCCACTCGGACATCAAGACCACGCAGATCTACACCCATCTGGACTTCCAGCACCTGGCGGCGGTCTACGACAGCGCCCATCCACGGGCCAAACGCATGAAAGGCGATGATTCATGAGCATTCAGTTGATCACCTTCGACCTCGACGACACCCTGTGGGATACCGCTCCGGTGATCGCCAGCGCCGAAGCGGTTTTACGCGAATGGTTGAGCGAACACGCACCGAATCTGGGCGCGCTGCCGGTGGAACACTTGTGGTCGATCCGCGAGCGGGTGCTGGCCAATGAACCGGGCCTCAAACACCGCATCAGCGCGCTGCGTCGGCGAGTGCTGTTCCATGCCCTGGAAGAAGCGGGATACACCCACGGCGAAGCCTCGGTTCTGGCGGACAAGAGTTTTGAAGTGTTTCTGCATGCACGGCATCAGATCGAAGTGTTTCCCGAGGTCGAGCCGGTGCTGGAGATTCTCGCCAACCATTACGCCCTCGGCGTGGTCACCAACGGCAATGCCGATGTGCGTCGTTTAGGGCTGGCGGATTACTTCAAGTTCGCGCTGTGCGCCGAGGACATCGGCATTGCCAAACCAGATGCGCGGCTGTTTCACGAAGCCTTGCAGCGTGGTGGCGTGAGCGCTGAGGTGGCCGTACACATTGGCGATCATCCAGGCGACGACATCGCCGGGGCGCAGCAAGCGGGATTACGCGCGGTATGGTTCAACCCGGCGGGCAAAGTCTGGGAAGCGGAGCATTTGCCGGATGCCGAAATTCGCAGCCTGACTGATTTGCCGGCGGTGCTCGCACGCTGGAATGCTTCCTCAAATTGACACACCGCATTCGCGAGCAAGCCCGCTCCCGCGAGGGATAGCGGCGCACCCAAAAAACTTTATTTCAGACATGAAAAAGCCCGCAGCGACGGCGGGCTTTTTCAGCAAGCAAGCGGCACGCCTCAGATAGGGCGGCTGCCGTACTTGTTGTCCGGCTTCTTGGGCGGATCGGCGACCACATTGGCCTCCACTTCCTGCACTTTTCCGCCTCGCGACAGGAACTCTTCCATGGCCTTGGCCAGGGCGTCGCGCTCCTTGTTCTTGGCTTCAATGCTCGGCAACTCGTCAACCGACACCGCAGCCTTGGCTTTGCCTTTGGCAGCCGGGGCCGGCGTATCGTCACCGCCATCGTCGTCAGCAACGTCTTCCGCTGCTGCTTCCAGGCCTTCCTCGGCCTCGTCTTCGTCGCCTACTTCGAGGTCGTCGTTTTCCAGATCATCGTCGCTCATGTTCTACCTCATGACTTGCGAAAAGCAGATTAGTTATAGACCAGCTTTGGCAACTGTCGAAAGTCGCCGTTAAAAAATCATTCGCCGCTGCTGATCAGCGGCTATGCCCCTTCACCGTGCAAGGTGGCAAGGACTTTACGGGCACCGCCATGATCACGGTGCTCGCCCAGATAAACGCCTTGCCAGGTGCCCAGTGCCAGTCGACCTGCCGAAACCGGCAGACTGATCTGGCAACCCAGCACGCTGGCCTTGAAGTGCGCCGGGAGGTCGTCCAGGCCTTCGTCGTTATGCTCATAGCCGTCTGTTCCTTGTGGGATCAGACGATTGAAAAATCGTTCGAAGTCGCGACGGACCGCCGGATCGGCGTTCTCGTTGATGGTCAACGACGCCGAGGTATGTTGCAGCCACAGATGCAAAAGACCGACCCGGCACGCCTTGAGTTCAGGCAGGCCATTGATCAACTCGTCCGTTACCAGATGAAAGCCCCGGGGTCGCGCCCGCAGGGTTATCAGAGTCTGCTGCCACATACAGTTCTCCGCACGTTCGGGGCGCATTCTAGCGCGCTCTGGGAAAAAACAAAGGCCCTAATATTCCTGCAATGGTGTAAGCCATTGCCCGCAGAAAAACACCCTTCATAAACACGACAAAAGCCGTACGAAAAATCCTTTCAGCTTGTCCTTCAATGACAAATCCCAGACAAAAAAATGCCCGGCGAACCGGGCAAATTCTTGAGTGCGCGTACTTACAGGTTGTAGCCGCGTTCGTTGTGTTGTGCCAGATCCAGGCCCACCGACTCTTCTTCGTCAGTCACACGCAGCCCCATCACGGCGTCCAGTACCTTGAGGATGATGTAAGTGACGATCGCGGTGTAGATCACCGTGAAGCCGACGCCTTTGCACTGAATCCATACTTGAGCGGCGATGTCGGTGACAGTGCCGAAGCCACCCAGCGACGGTGCAGCGAACACACCGGTGAGGATCGCGCCGAGAATACCGCCGATACCGTGTACGCCGAACGCATCCAGGGAGTCGTCATAACCGAGTTTGCGTTTCAGGGTGGTGGCGCAGAAGAAGCACACCACACCCGCCGCCAGACCAATGACCAGTGCGCCCATCGGGCCCACGGTGCCGGCAGCCGGAGTGATCGCAACCAGACCGGCCACCACACCCGAGGCAATGCCCAATGCGCTAGGTTTGCCGTGGGTGATCCACTCGGCGAACATCCAGCCCAGCGCCGCCGCAGCGGTAGCGATCTGAGTGACCAGCATCGCCATACCGGCGGTGCCGTTGGCCGCCGCAGCGGAACCGGCGTTGAAGCCGAACCAGCCGAACCACAGCATCGCCGCGCCCATCAGGGTGTAACCGAGGTTGTGCGGAGCCATTGGAGTGGTCGGGAAGCCTTTGCGCTTGCCCAGCACCAGGCACGCCACGAGACCTGCGATACCGGCGTTGATATGCACAACGGTGCCGCCAGCGAAGTCGAGTACGCCCCAGTCCCACAGCAGGCCGCCGTTACCGGACCAGACCATATGTGCGATCGGCGCATAAACGAGGGTGAACCACACGCCCATGAAGATCAGCATCGCGGAGAACTTCATCCGCTCGGCGAACGCACCGACGATCAGCGCCGGGGTGATGATTGCGAAGGTCATCTGGAAGGTGATGAACACCGCCTCAGGGAACAGCGCGGCCGGGCCGGTCAGGCTGTCAGGTGTAACGCCAGCGAGGAACGCTTTGCCCATGCCGCCGAAGAACGAGTTGAAGTTGACGACGCCCTGCTCCATGCCGGTGGTGTCGAACGCAATGCTGTAGCCATAAATGACCCACAGGATGCTGATCAGACCGGTAATGGCGAAGCACTGCATCATCACGGAAAGAATGTTTTTGGAGCGAACCATGCCGCCGTAGAACAGCGCCAGGCCCGGGATGGTCATGAACAGCACGAGGGCTGTCGAGGTGAGCATCCAGGCCGTGTCGCCGGAATTGAGGACTGGGGCCGCCACTTCGTCTGCCGCCATTGCAAGGCTTGGCATTACGATGGACAACAGGGCTCCTAGCCCTGCGAATTTACGCAGAGTCATATTGTTTTCTCCTGGGGCGTTGGGGTTTGTGGCGGCTTAAATCGCGTCGGTATCGGTTTCGCCGGTACGGATACGAATCGCCTGTTCCAGATTGACCACGAAGATCTTGCCGTCACCGATCTTGCCGGTGTTGGCCGCCTTGGTTATCGCCTCGATAACGCGATCCAGATCCTTGTCGTCGATGGCCACGTCGATTTTCACCTTGGGCAGAAAATCGACCACATATTCCGCGCCGCGATACAGCTCGGTGTGACCCTTCTGCCGGCCGAAGCCTTTGACTTCAGTAACGGTAATGCCCTGCACGCCGATTTCGGACAGCGACTCGCGCACGTCGTCCAACTTGAACGGCTTGATGATGGCAGTGACTAGCTTCATGAAACTTTCTCCCGAATTGGTGGACTTGCCCCAGGAAAACAAACCCGACTCAAGTCTAAGCGCAGTGCCTGGCTTTGTAACGCATCGTCGGCCTTGACTGCCCGACTGACGCCAGCTAACCGCATCAGACGAAACTCCCCGTTCCGCCTGCCGCACTGCATTCGTCACAGCGACTGCATCAGTGCATGGGTCACAGGTCACTAAGCAGAAACCTTGCCATCTCGCCAAAACCCACTGATTTCAATCGCTTGGCCGCTGTCGCAAGCACCTTCGTGCAAAAGGCCATCCGGTTACGCACAACAACGGTGCGCTGCCGCCCATGCTCTTGCGCGAAAAGCGTGCATCCCGGCCTGCGAGATTGACTATAGACACTGCGTGATACACTGCCGGCCATTGTTTCCAGGACACTTCCCATGCTCGCGCCCAAAGACTTCCTCGACGCCCTGAGCGGCACCGCTTCTCGCCTGTTCAGCGGCGACACCCCGCTGCCGAAAGCCGAAATCGAAAGCCAGTTCAAGATGCTGTTGCAAAGTGCCTTCAGCAAACTCGATCTGGTCAGCCGTGAAGAGTTCGATAGCCAGATGGTTGTGCTGGCGCGCACTCGCGCTCGCCTTGAGAGCCTCGAAGCGAAGGTGGCCGAGATGGAAGCGAAGCTGAATCCGCCAGCCGAGTAACCCTGCTCCCCCTGTAGGAGCTGCCGAAGGCTGCGATCTTTTGATCTTCAGCCCTTCAATGATCTCGGCAACGTCCTACAACCTGAGTGACCGCCGTCCGATTGCGCCGAAAAGCCCCGGTTCCTAAGCTCACCCTATGCTGAATATTCAGCACTGAGTTTGGCGACCTGGAAAGCTTAAGGCGCACGACCACCATCTGATGGCGGCTAGATGTAACGCCTCATCGAGTTATGGCGGTTGTGCGTGGGAGATCTTCGGGTCTGCCGGGTTCCTTTTGCTCCGGCTCGCCAACCCGCGTACAACTGCCACCCGATCGTTTGGCGACGATCGAGGGCAGCCCTAAAGCAAGAGGAGCTGTTCGATGAATCAAGATGACACTTACCTAACGCCTTACAGCTTCACCCGCCCTGATGGTTGAGGCCTGCAAACAATTGTCAGTAGTCGATAACCTTCAGGTTTGGCCATACACCCAGCCAATCCTTGGTACGTAAACGATCCAGGTAAACTGCATGCTTCTCGGTTTGGAATCTCGCAGTAGGCCGAACAACGAGATCGAAGAGGTCATCCAGACCAAGCGGTGCTGCGACCTCCAGAACGCCCTGCGTACCGAGCCTTATGGCAATTGCCGTCGCTGTTTCCGGCCAGAACCTGATGGCATCAATTGCGCTCGCATAAGGCGCATCAGCATTTCGCAGATGCATACGCGCCTGGTTCTTCACTGACCAGTTGTATGAGGCGTCAATATTCCGTAAGCAAGCCTCCAGTTCAGTGTCTGATTCAGCAGTGGCCCGCTCTTGATCGAACCAGATGACATCAATGTCCGATGGCAATGGCGAATAAACGCGCTGGTGTAATCGATCCCATACGGCGCTACGCAGAAATCCCGCCCCTATCCAGCAATCAGGTAATCCAAGGCTCTGCACCAGACGCAATATCCGCATACGCACTGGATCCGCCTCGATTAGCACTTGGATTTGCTCTATCTGTTTCACGGCCGTTGTCACGTTTCAACTCTTCACGATTTCGACACAGGCCAGTGTAACCACCGCAGGTTCAAGGCTGGCGGCCACAAGACGACATCCAATAGTCATTTCCCGGTTGCGACCAGAGCCATACGTTCGCAACATCCCGTGAAAGTTTACCCACGCCCCCCCCCCTCCAACTCTCCCGCCCCCTACTACCCTTAAAAAAGCCCGCAGGAAGCGGCTCCCGATTCAGCTCAAGGAACGACCATGTCCCTCTCCATCGTCCACAGTCGCGCCCAAATTGGCGTGGATGCTCCCGCCGTTACCGTCGAAGTCCATCTGGCCAACGGTCTGCCGTCGCTGACCATGGTCGGCCTGCCCGAGGCGGCGGTGAAGGAGAGCAAGGATCGCGTGCGCAGCGCGATCATCAATTCCGGACTGCAGTTTCCGGCGCGGCGGATCACTTTGAATCTGGCGCCGGCGGATCTGCCCAAGGATGGCGGGCGGTTTGATCTGGCGATTGCCTTGGGGATTCTGTCAGCGAGTGTGCAGGTGCCGTGTCTCACGCTGGACGATGTGGAGTGTCTCGGTGAGCTGGCATTGTCCGGCGCCGTGCGGCCAGTGCGAGGAGTGTTGCCGGCAGCGCTGGCGGCGCGCAAGGCCGGGCGGGCGCTGGTGGTGCCACGGGCAAATGCCGAGGAGGCGTGTCTCGCTTCAGGGTTGAAGGTGTTTGCGGTGGATCATTTGCTGGAGGCAGTCGCCCATTTCAATGGGCATACGCCGGTCGAGCCTTACGTTTCTGACGGTTTGATCCATGCCGCCAAACCCTACCCCGACCTCAATGAAGTGCAGGGACAATTGTCGGCCAAACGCGCCCTGCTGATTGCAGCGGCGGGCGCGCACAACCTGTTGTTCAGCGGGCCACCGGGGACGGGCAAGACCTTGCTGGCGAGTCGCTTGCCGGGGCTGCTGCCGCCGCTGTCTGAATGCGAAGCGCTGGAAGTGGCAGCGATTCAGTCGGTGGCCAGCGGCATCCCGTTGACCCATTGGCCACAGCGACCGTTTCGCCAACCCCATCACTCAGCGTCCGGCCCGGCACTGGTCGGTGGCAGCTGTCGGTTTTCGAAATAAATGAGATTTTTTCGAAATTAATGCGATTACTGACGGCAGCCCCCATTCACGATGAATCCGGCAGAAGAACGCCTTGATTGAGGCAAGGCTCGAAGACGACAAAGCTCTGTGCGGTGCATGCACAAACCCAACTACAAGCCGGTTCTGAGGTAGAACGCTACGTGGTTGATCGCCTGGATTGTAAGTCTCGGGATGAGGCTGGCTGTGTGGTCCTTCAAATTAGATGCGACTGAGACTCATCGCCTACGAAGCGACATCACACGCCCTGTGTAAGGAGAAGCGTTGGCACCCAATAATGGACGGCCAACAAATCCAATGCTCCGCTTGCCAACCAATTACTCCGCCAGAAATCGGCTGAAATCGGTAGCAGAAGTTATCCGTTGGAATGACCTTGCCCCATCCTGCTCCAATACCCAGCGCTTGCTTGACAGACTTATTTTTCATCAGGGATCAAGCAGGGGCAACGTTTGTAGATCCGGAATGTTGGACAATGTTTCCAGGCTCAAGGAAGCGCGGATAATCGGATTGAAGATGGAACCGGAAACTTTAAGCTCTTGGGTGAGACGACCCGCAACTCCGACGATCACATCTTCGAACTGCTCCACAAGGTTAGTGGTTCGAGCCCAAAGGCGGTTGCCAATCGCTGAAATCTGTCGATCAACCTCATCGAGAGAGCACGGCGCTTGGTTCAGTACGCTGCGCAACATGATCAAGGCCTCGCTAGTTCTAACGCTGTCTTGAAAAGCGCCCATAATTGGAGAATGAAATATTTCGCAAGCCTTTTCGTTATTCACGCCTCGATTTTGCATCTCGTGGCACGGAGGTAGAGTCTCCGCCAACGCTCCAGCAAACAAGACAACGACCCGCCTCTCCAAATAGCTGACTACTGCACCAATGTCAGTGATGGGAAGGTCTAGGAAAACTTCAGCTCCGGCTTTATGGCCTCCGGACTCTGTAAGTTCCACTGTGACTTCGCCGGTCCCAAAGCCCATCACTTTTGCGACAACGTAATGCCCTATCTCGTGCTGTGCCAGCGTCCTCGCTCGCTCCCTGTGATGCGGTTCAATATCCATTTTTCACTCTTCATCCAAGTCTTTGTCCAGAGACTTCCAACGACTCAAGGTATCCAGCAAATTGGGGTTAAACTTTAAGTCCACCAGAGTCTGTATCTGATCTCGTCTCCCGGCTGCGAAATCCACGACAAACGAGCTCACTATAACCTTGTTGGGTATATCTACGCCCTTTACGTCGATCCAACTCCCTCGCCCCAACACAATAACCGGCTCGCCATTAGCATTGGTCACTACGTACAGTCCACGATCAGATTCTGGACTCATCTCGGGAGGAATAACTCCTCGACACTTAGCCATAAAGAGTTCGTAAGATGAGTGGGGAACACGGCGAGCTCCACTTTCCCAATGCTCCCAAGCTCGCTTGGTAACTCCCACGAGTCGCCCGGCTTGGGTGGTGGTCAACCTGTGGCTCAACCGAACAGATCGTAAAACTTCAGCATCAGATGGTGTCATCTCAGACTCCTCAAGGTGGGTTTAGCAGAGAACCCATTCGCGAACAAATTTCGCACAGTGCGCACACTGTACACAATTTAAAGCCATCCGCAACTGAAATGGGCACACGCAACTTTTCCTTTCACAGAGCATCTTCATAGCGTAGCCCCCCCCCCACTGACGAGGCTGATGGCTAGGTTTTTACTTGTTCATTTTCAGTTTCGAGGCGGGCTTGCGCTTCTAATGCCGCTTTGGCTTTAGGTCTGGGCGGTCGGTCTATCCGAATGCGCTAAGCCGATATCCGTGCCAGCGCGCATACCCATCGGATCGACTAAGAATCGCTGCATTGGAGACGCGACGCCTCACTTCACGCCTTACCTGGACTCGATTGGTGTGATCACGCCTATAGAGATCAGAGGGCTACCTGCCTCAACCTCTCTGGTTATGCGAAATAGCACCGCAGCCCCAGTCAGCATCGACCAACGCAAGGGCCCTCGAATCGGCGCCAACTCTGAGCTAAAAATGAGTAAGGGCAAGAAAAAAGCGTAAAAAACACAAGAAATGCATATTAAATTAATATTTATGCATTTATATGGACAAATTCGCATCGAAAAATCCGAAAACCATATATAATAACCATTAAACAGCATACCCATCAGAGATTCCATAATGGAGAACTTCCCTATCGTCCTGGCTCTCTTGAGAGCATCCATCCGGGACAAATCCAGCGCTGTCATTCAGCACGCAGAACGCTTGCTTGAGGCACTTCAGAAAGCTGGCGCTTCAGACCAAGCTCAAGCACTGAGCGAAGTCCTGAGCAGTACACGCAAGACAAGCGAAGGCAAACTCGTTCCATCGCGCGTCATTAAGTCCCGAGTCGTGTCCGCTGGCGAGATGATCACACCGAACACGGCCCTCCCGGTGGACAAGGAAACCAGCACGCCTCTTGCTGAGATTTTTTTCCCTGAGCAGCTCGCGGAACTCACAGCTCCAATCCTGAACGAGCGACTTGTTCGCGCCACTGAGCATCTACAGGAGCAATGGATTGGTGCCGCCGAGCTCCAAGCGGCTGGCATCAAGATTCCGCGTACAGCGCTGTTCTTCGGACCTCCCGGCACTGGCAAAACTCGGCTTGCCTTATGGGCCGCCTCAAAGCTGGATTTACCGGTAGTCCTTGCGCGCCTAGATGGCTTGATGAGCTCGTATTTAGGCACCACCGCTAGGAACATTCGAGCGCTCTTTGACTTTGCGAATCGCTACCAGTGCCTGCTGCTGCTGGACGAATTCGATGGCATTGCAAAGCTGCGTGATGACCCTCAAGAGCTGGGAGAGGTGAAGCGAGTAGTCAATGCTGTGCTGCAGGCTATCGATGCGCGCTCTCCACTCGGACTAACTATTGCCATCACCAACCATGAAACGCTGCTAGATCCAGCGGTATGGCGGCGTTTCGATGCGCGGATTGAGATTGGCATGCCCGATGCGGAGAGTCGTGTGGCAATCATTGAACGCTACACAGAAGGTTTTGGCATCAAGCCTGGGGCAGTGAAAGTTCTGGCTTGGCTAACTGATGGTTACAGTGGTTCGGATATCGAAACCATGTGCGACTTTTTAAAAAGACACATGACTCTACGTGCAAGCAATAAGCCATCAGTGATAGATTCGGTACAACTTTTTCTGGATCTTTCTGCAACCAGCGACCCATCCCCAGCCAGAGATGCCATTTCTCGAGGTGAAAACACGTGGATGAGCCAGGTCCTGACTTACAAGGATATAAAAATCGTTCAAGCGGATATCGCTGACGCGATCCAGTCAACCCAATCGAAGGTAAGCCGGCTGCTAAAGTCTGCTGAGCGAGCCTAGCTAAAAGGAATTTAGTATGGCTAACAACCCCGTTCAGGTCGTCCTTCAGACCGACCAATACATGAAGCTACCAGAAGGTGGCGGCGGCGGTGGCGCAAAGGATTTTTACGAAGACCGCGACGAAGAGTTCAAGCGCCACAAGCAGCAACTCCTCAAGCAAGTCGAATCCATTCGCACTGTTTTGTCCCGAGCGGGGGACCATCAAGTTGGCTACGTCAAGGTCAGACTCCAGTCTAACGCACTGGCGAAATCTCATAGACCTGTAGACGCGCTCTTCAAGCCTAAGAGCCTGCCGCTGGTGGGTTCAGGTGCGCTGGGTGAGCTTTATTTCGAAGTGACAGCAGAGACCTTGGGCTCGGTAGCGGAGGCCATTAGCGGAGCTGAGGAGACGGTCACCAAGCGTGACAACAAAAATAAGCCAAAGGCGAGTCCCGCTCGATCAGAAACCGGGGCGATCGAAGAGATCGTCTTACCCTCTTCGCAAGATAAACGTGCGTTTAGCCTAGAGCAGGCTTCAAACCATTTTGAAAAATGGCCGGGAGCTCGCTACTTCACGGTAGAACTGTTCGTGGATGAAAAATCTCTTCCGGGGGCAGCCAAATCGCGATCTGCAGCGCAGAGTGAGCTTCGAAAATTTAGAAAAGGGATTGAGGCGTTCTCACCGGAACTAAAAATTTGGGCATCTGGCGATGAGTGGCAAGCCCTGCACATCACAACCGTGCAGATTCCCGCTGCCATCGTCAAAAGCGCTGGGTTCGCAGAAACGCTCGTGTCCGTGATGGGTTTCCTGGATCGCTCTCCCCTTGTTCGCCGTTATGCGCTAGGGGCGGTTGTCACCCGCGGCCAGCAAACTGCACGCGCATCCAACGCTACCGTAAGTTCCGCGAAGGTTGTTTTACCCCAACCGCAGCCGGAATTGGACTACCCAATTATCGGCGTAATTGACGCCGGCATCAGCCGAGACAGCTCAATTTCAGCATGGTCCGCAGGAACTGTGGATTTCATGCGAGAGGCAGATGTCGATAGGGATCACGGTACTTTCATTGCCGGCTTGTTGATCAACGGCGCAACTCTCAACCCGTCGCAACCCATCGAGCAAGACCCGTGCATGTTCTTCGATTACGACCTCTTCACGGAGGACGAAGAGAAATTTGAAGACAATTTTCAGCATGGCTTCATCGACATGATGCGCCAACTGGACCTTGAGCTGAAAAACCACCACCCCGTGGGGATGAGAGTGATTAACCTCAGCCTCAACCCCGAGACCATGACCGATCAAAATGGCTACAGCCCGTATGCAGCGATTCTTGATGAGATTGCTGACAGGCATGACGTGATCTTCGTGATCTCAGCCGGCAACTTGGACGGTGCGCAAACACGAAGCCGTTGGCCCGACAGCGCTACACCCGCGCTGCAACAGCTCGCCACGTATAGACAGCTTGGAGCCGACCGCATCTACGTACCTGGCGAAACGGCCAGAAACATTACCGTTGGAGCACTGGAGCCTTTGGATGGCTCTGGAAAAACCAGGCCAGCACGCTATTCGAGACGGGGGCCGGCTACATCGGCAGGCATCAAACCCGACTTCGCCCATGTAGGCGGGTGCCTAGCCACCAATAATCCACTCAATTCGATCGATCATTCCGGGTCATTGATTCCGGACGAGGGAACGAGTTTCGCAGCCCCTCTCGTGGCCAAAACAATCGCTTTACTCGATCATCGCATAGAGGGGGAACAACCTCGGGATGTGCTGATGGCACTGATGTACCATTTTGCGAGAATGCCCGCGCTGCTTAATGACAAGCTGCTCAATGACGTCAGCAAAGACTTCGCGGGGTTTGGTATCCCCGCAGCCGTCGACGACATGCTTGCAACCGATGACTCTTCGATCACGCTTGTTTTCCAAGACGTACTCAAGGATCGACTAGAGCTATCGTTCGACTTTGAATGGCCATCGGTTTTAGTCGAAAACGGAGCAACACGAGGCGCCGTTGAGCTCACCATTGTCTACTCACCACCCTTTGACCGCCGACACCAAGCTGAATTTTCTCGGGTCAATCTAGATGCATATCTGCGTCAGGAGACCATGAACAAGAAAACCAAGAAATTCTCCTATGCCGGTCGACTCAAACCCGACCATCCTGGGATTCATGAAAAACACCTGATTGCGCATGGTGCAAAGTGGTGGCCGGTCAAACGCTACAGTCGAACCTTCACGCGATTGGAAGGTACTAGCAACTGGCGCTTAGTAGTGGAATCGCTCACGCGCGCCGGCACAGACTACCCATCCTCAGGTGTTCAATTTGCGGTCATCCTGACAATTTCAGACCCGGACAAAGAAGCCGCAGTCTTCTCGAGCGCTAGGAGGTCACTCATGGCCAGAGGCGTAAGCTTGCGTGATGTACGAACTCAAGCAAGAGCACGCGCTCGATGACCACTTTCAGACATCAAGAGACAGAAGGTCCAGGTACGCACGTTTTCATCATTGGAGTGGGAGATTATCCCTACCTCAAGGATGGGTCAGGAAGAACATCGCCCGACCACCGCGAGATGGGGCAACTGACGTCTCCTCCTGTATCCGCGATGGCCATGCTCAACTGGGTCGATACCACGCTATACAACCCTGACGCTCCTCTGAAATCGATTGAAGTATTGATTTCACAAGTCGGCCAAGCCGAATACACAGATGCGGATGGCTTAAGCCAGCAGATCGATCCTGCAACCTGGGGTAATTACGAAGCGTCAGTCCAGGCTTGGAAGACTCGAGCTAGCTCCGACCCAAAAAACGTCGCTATCTTCTACTTCTGTGGGCACGGGCTAGGGAATGGTGTTAATACGTATCTTTTGACAGAAGATGCTGGGCATACGGCGAACTTGCTCAGAGACGCTTTCCAAGTCAATGCGCTCAGGCTATCAATGAGAGATTGCCGGGCACTGAATCAGTTATACCTTATCGATGCCTGCCGAACGCTAGACCTCGCCGTGGTGCTGGACCCTAATGACATCAGTCAGTCTGGCTTGCAGAGACCAACCGTGCTGACCGTGTTCAAAGGAACGAACCCTGTCCTTTACGCAGCACAGATGGATAAGCAAGCGTATGGCGCCCCAGGACAAGTTAGCATCTTCACTGCAGCTCTACTGGATGGGCTCAATAGGTGCGCTGTTTTTCGAGTCAATAATCAACGCTGGGCGGTCGCACCCCTGCAGTTACAGCAAGCAATCGCAGCGATCATGGACGAGTCAACCGACGGCCCCGCCTGCCCTGCCGATGGCCTATCAGGAATTGGCTTCCCCATTCATGTCCTGAAAACTGTGCCAGAGGTGCTGATCCACGTGCGCCTCAATAATGAAGATGTACATCACTCGGCCGAGATAAGTTATACCTCTACAAGCTTGCGAAAGGTACGACCTGACTTATCACATCCTTGGCGAACATTCGTACCACACGGCCAGTGCTCAGTTGCGGCGCTATTTCAACCAGAAACCAAGCTGACTTCTGAACCACAGGATATTTTTTTGGTTCCTCCATTCCAGAATATCACCCTGGAGGTTGTATGAATCCGACCATAATCATAGAAGCGAACTCCAAAGAACTGTCTCGTGCCCCGCGCGAACTCCTCTGCTCGGTATGGCCGGTATCGATGGACGGTGGTGATCTGAAAATTGGTGATCCCGTCTTTTCAAACCACATGATGCTCATCGGGGAACCTACAAGCGATGAGACAGACTCCATATTGACGCTACCCGCTGAAGGCTCGTACCTCATAGACATTGGGTACCCAAATGGACAATCGCAGCGGACCACAATTTCAGTAAAATCTGGCCAGCCTTATCGGCTAGTGTTGGGTACACAAAAAAGAAGAGCAATGCCCCCAACACCCAAAAAAGAACACGATCTCAGCTGGCTGCCTAAAGTTATAAGCGCGGCTGCAAAACGCAGCACTAAGAAAAAAAACGAGCTAGAAGTCAACATTATTACTCAAGACAAAAACATCCCTCTCAGCGGCTTGTACGACTTTCTTACCGACACAGTAAAGACACAAGACGATAATAATATATTCGAACGAAATAACACCGATGAATTAGTCCACGAAATAAATTTGCGATTCCCATGGTGGGAGTACTCCATGCCACCCGACTTCCACCCCAAACGCAAGTGGATAATGATGCGCTCGAAAGGTAGATCGCAAACCCTGGTTGCGTACCCCGAGGGCTGGAGCAGTGGCAGCAATGTTTCCTTCAAGTTTTTGATAAGATATAAGAACAAAGAGCGACATGACACCTGTAGGTGGACAACCTCCCTCAAGCTAATGGATCCGATATATGGCTCCATGGTGGAACACTTGACCCGGCGCGATATTTTTTCATCACGTCTCATATCAGAAAGCGAACGAGGCAGGGCCGTCACCGCTTTATACAAGAAAGAGAAAAACCCCTTCTCTGCAGCCGCTGCCGCTTATATTTTCGCACTAGACGGCAACGAAGACTCCGCCCACAAAACATGGATGAGCAATCTCAGCGAAAGGCATGACTGGCTTCCTGATAGTGCAATCGCACTAGGTTGGAAGACACTCTACGACGGCGACAATGATGTGCTAGCTTGGCAAAAGGCCAGAGAACTTTTTTCGCTTGCCTGCTCTCGTGGTCTGCCGTACTACACAATAGGACTGCATATTTTAGTTGATGCTTTGACTTTACTTTCCCAAGTCGACCCTGATGATCAGGAAGTTCTAGGGATGCTTGCGGCAGCAAAAGCAGCCGATGTTGCGTGCGTCAGAACAGAACCTTTTACAACTTTGCAGATTCCCAAATATCTCGGTTTACCCATTAAACGCCCCTAGCACGTGGAGCTGCCAATGATGAAATTGACCGCACTACCTGCCCTATATGGTGATTGCTTGTGGCTAGAATACGGGGCAGAAACGGATCCCAGCGTGATACTCATAGATGCGGGACTGTCTGCGCCAGAGCCCCTCAAGTCCCGCTTACAGCAATTGGCAGCCAAAGGAGGCCATCTTGAACTGGTTGTGGTGACTCATGTCGACCGGGATCACATAGGTGGCATGCTGACACTGCTTCAAAATGACTTCTATGGGGTCCCAGTGCGCGACGTATGGTTCAACGGGTTTCGACACCTCCCTGCACCTGAGGGTCTCGAAGCGTTTGGCGAGAAGCAAGGGGAGCGTTTAACCAACTTGCTTCTGGAGAAGAAAACCCCGTGGAATGTAGAGCAAAAAAACGGCGGAATTTTTGTCTCTCCTGATCATTGCCCGACATTCGAACTCCCGGGCGGATCCCGAATCACGCTTCTCTCCCCGGATACTGATCAACTAAAGCGCTTGCGGGCCAACTGGGTAAAGGTTTGTGGAGAAGCTGACCTTTACGCTGACATGCTCGCTCAAACAGAGTTTTTTGGCAAAGAAGGCCTGGAAGCGTTCGGCCCCGTCACACTAGACATTAATGCCATGGCCAGCCAAATATTTCTAGAAGACTCCAGCGAAGCCAATGGCAGCAGCATTGCATTTATTTTTGAATACAAAGGGAAGCGTATCCTTTTTGGTGCCGATGCCTATCCGTCGAGGATACTTCAATCGCTAAGACAAATAGCAGGCCCCCCACCTTACAAATTTGACCTTGTAAAAGTACCGCATCACGGCAGCGAGAACAACGTATCCAGAGAGCTTATAGAGTCTCTTGAATGCCAGAAATACTTAATTAGCTCGAACGGCTCAATTTATAAACATCCATCAAAGCCAGCTGTATCTCGCATTATCAAGTACAGCACAAAGCCTCTACTACTGTTCAACTACAGATCCCCACACTCCGAGATGTGGGATAATCCCATCCTAAAATCACTATTCAAGTATTCAACGGACTATGGTGTAGATGGTGAAATTACTACTCCCGTGTGACTAAGCTGCATTCACTACCGCGCGATCTGAAATGCTTCGCCTGCACCAGCTAGGCAATTTTACCGTTTGCTCGCCAAACGATACGCTTGTTGTGTTATAGGATTAAGCTGTTATTTCTAAAAAGTCAGGCGAATGGGGATATCGGGTTAATAGGAAAACTCCGCAAATGGGACTTTTCCCTCCAAAGATTAAAAGTATATTAATCATGCCACGAAGAAATTTGCACGGAGCCGGCTGATAAAGAGGCGAGAAGAATTTTCTACCGCTGTACTTTAAAGTTAATCGCCTCCGAACTCTTCGATTGACAAAGTTTAATATTTCAGTGTTCTGCGAGAAGCTTGGTACCGGGCCAAAATACTATCCAGGGCGTTGTTTAAATTTGCCTTGGCTACTTTTTCCCCAATGATTTTGTTGATTATCTTGGCTACCAATGGATGCAATCTGTACTTAATGCTTATATTGAATAGTTCCATTATGGGAAGCGCATTGAATGCCGTCGTCAATATAGGAAGGTGCGAGATCTCTGGCGCTTCGCCTCGAAGGCATGCTTCAAAAATATGGGCATTCATCCTTTTCACCTCTGGTCAACTCTAGGTTCTGTATACCACACGCTGGACCCTTTACGAAATCCCCTTGAGACATCGGTTCCGGTCCTTCGCCATCACAACCAGGGAGCTAAGACGGTAATAGGGCGAATCTCGCGGGGGCTGGTGGTCTGTAGCCACCCAAAATTTTCAGCTAACCCAGCGCGCTCCGCTTTAAAGAAAAGCTCCCACACTGAATCACCCCGGATTTTGTCGGTTTTCGAAATTAATCAGAATACTGGCTTTGAGCTCTCCTTACTGCCAGGGTCAACCACAGCTCACCCAAGCACCACTTTTCAGAATGTTTAAGCTGCTTGAAGGGCTACTTAGATGACCACACCGTGCCACGGCTTCTCAGTTAAAATGGCGTGACGTTTATCCACATGCTATTTCGAAGCTTCGCCGCCACTCATGCTTTCACGGTACCGATAGGTCTCGGAGACAAAATCGATGAAAGCAACAGCAGACGCAACGGCAAGCCTGGCATGTCTTGGTTGGAGACCTCGATGTTGCCCGTCTCTGCCATGCCCGGTGCCATACAAGCCACGCAACTGAGCCAGATTGCTTGTGAGCTGAGTTAAATTGCGCAGGATCATTTTGATGTTCTCTGCACCTTTGGCGGTTTCACTGATGCCTTCTGGAACAAGCTGAAGTGCCTTAGCGACTTTTTTGGTCAAATCCCCTAGGTCATCCGTCTTGGTAAACGGAATTTCACGCTTAGTGAGTATCGATTTACAGCAAGTTTCGACCAACTCTTTCGCTGTGCCGATGGCCAGCGCAGGATCGCGTTCGACAGCGTTTTCCAACCTTTCTATTTCCTTGGCCATCCACCCCGCGTTGAGTGCTTCCGCAACGGTTTTTGCTCGTAGTACTGCTCTGGCCGAATTGTTATAAAGAGGGCGAAAGGCGAAGCGAGGCCGACCGGCAATCAGCTCCTCCTCAAACAGCTCCCAGCCTGATACCCGAAGTTGGTCGTTGTAGTGAAGTACTAGCTTGAGTGCTTCGTCCCTTATTGGGCGAACCACAGGATGAACGGTCTCACAGAGAAAACGAAGAAATTGTTCAGCGCTACCGTCAACTAACTGGAAGCGGCTGTCTTTGTAGACCCAATCGTTTTCCCAATCGTTGTTGTTGAATCGATGCTGATAGATATCGCCCGCCGCATCTTTGTAACGATTGTCTGTAGAAGGAAGCTTCTGAAGGTCATAGAGTCGGCCTAGGAATTCGATATCGTCCAATTGACCATACCAATTTACGTTATCTAGGCGAAGGCCATCCAGGATGTTTTGGCGGACACTCTTCGATAGCTCTGACTTGTCCGATCGCCAATCGGCGCGAAACTCCTTTGCCGGTACTAGGGTTGCTGAATACCAATTCTGAGTCTCATGCTCAAGTATTATCCTCAGCCTTGCGGTAATTTGCTCCTCAATCTGACTACGCCTAACCCCAAGTCGAGCGAATTCTGGAGCAGGAATCTTGAACTGAATTTCCCAGATATCCGTACCACCATTCCAGTTGTCATGGCCAGTCAGCTCTGCTTGCGCGGGATATTCACGCACGATGGCCGCAGCGTCGTCGGCTCCCTCAGAACGAAGGAGTGTATGTACCGTCGCTAGGATCGGCTCAAGCTTTTCCTGATTTTCCATGCCACCCCCTTCCAATTAAGCCGCAGAATTCCACACCCCCGTGCATCGCCCTTGTTCGGGTGCAGTACAAATTATGGATGACGTATGGCGTATTGAAAGCGCCATTACTATTGCTGACGTCAAAGGGGGCGTATTTGAGATAAGGTCCTTCGCTGATCTGCTCTTTGCTCTCTGCTCGCGATAGGGAAAAGCTTCGGCCATCGCCCCCCAACTCGGACCCTTTGCCATGAACAACCTAGACAGCGGTCTTCCACATCAACTCTTTGATATCCAAGACGATGAATGAACTGAACAGAAAGAATGCCTTGGCGAAGCTGGTCGAGGAATTAGATCGGCTTCACTTGAAAGCCCAATCAGATGATGGGCTCAAGGAAAGAGAGGCTGGTGCCTTCGATTTCGTTACTGCTCGAAATGGCCGTCAACGGCATTTCAACTCTGCAGCCAAGCGAGCCTTATTGGCATTGGCGCTCGCCTGGCAGAAAGAGGTACCACGGCTTTCGATCAGGGTAGAGATCAAGGAGCTGGTGACTTTGTTGCGCCAAACGGTGGCTGACTTTCATGCCGACGGCAAACTGATTGAGGATGCTTCGAAGAACTTGCAAGCGATCGACGACTACATTCAGCAAATCCTCAAACAGACTACAACAGACTTCACCCACTCATTCCCGGCCCGCACAGCTGAGATGGAATGCGTTGAGCCATTTGTCATTGGGCCAGTCACCATCATGACGCGAAAGCAATGGCTCGATACCGTCGATTTCAGTAGCCAATCCAAACAGGACACCTTAGACGGGGAAAAGGCTAATCAAGACTGGAAGACAGCCTTGCTCAGTGAACTATCCCGGCGAAAGGAGTCTGCAACTCCCAATTATGAGCCGATGCCGTCGCTGGCTGCCTTGATGTACAGTCCGCTAAAAACCGGCCGCTCTATACTGCGAGTCAAACTGTCTGGTTATGAGCGTTCGCTGTCATCAAAAGCGGCTCGACATATCTGTAAAACGGCGCTGGATGGATTGTCATTGATCCTAGGTGGCAAAGCCCATTTTCACATTCAGGCCCTTGCCGATGAGAGGATGGTTCCCGTTTCTACTCATACGATCATTGAGCAGGACGGGTTCTTGCTCACACCAGGCTTTGGTCTAACACCACAGATTCCCTTTTTGACCGGCCATGGGGTGAAGAAAGAACTTGATCGAGAAGGCGCTCGCAAGGCTAGAGCTGCGCTTGCAAACATTTTGGATGGTCTCGTTTCGCCCAACTCACATCCCCATCCATTGCTGACCATGCGCTGGGCAACAGCCCTAGATTGGCTTGCAGAAGGTACACGCGAGATAAACGAAGCTATCGCCCTCGCGAAAATCGGCACTAGCTTGGATGTCCTAACGGAGGGGGGGAAGTTTGGAAAAATTCTGGACATGCTGACCCACCTAACCGGGTGGACTGAGGAAAAAGAGTTTCAAGTCGGCCCCTATCCTCGCTCACTTCGATGGTTGGTAAAGGAGCTATACGACCACGGTCGTTCCAAAATCCTCCATGGCAACGTATTTGACAGGCTGCAATCCTTTGCAGAAATCCGCTCTGTAGGTGAAGACCTGGCACGCATCGCTCTCATTCAATGCGCGCTACGTTTACACCACTATGAGGGTAAGGATGGTCACACCGTCTTTCGTGATATCCCGGCTCCCGCTCCGCCCAACTGATGGAGCAGCGAAGCTGAGAGGCAAACGTCGAACTCTTGCCACACACTGAGGTGACAGCTCTGGACTTTGCTGGATCGTCCCTACGCAGCCGTCCAAGAAAACCCACAAGAACTCACACGGCATACTTGAGAGGCCGGAAGAGGCCCCATGTCCTCAATCCCTGGTCACATCCAAAAATCAGGGCGATGGACTGGGAGACACCAATTTTCCAAGGAGCCGAATCCAAGCTCATCAAACGTCTGCAACACTCTCTAAAAAGATGGCAATATGCCCGTCATGTGCCGCTTGGATCCAAAAATGACCTTGAGCGGCAGACGTGCACCCTTGCGCCGGTCTGGAGTTTAATTTGCTAGAGCCCATCACCCGAATACCGTTTTCATACACTTGTGCAGACGTTAGAGAAAACACAGAAGTAAAACGAATATCAGGCGATGCTATCGTGTGGTGGTATGGACCACTTCAGCAAAACCCCCGAACAAGAACAATACCACTCGTGAGTGTTGTATTCAGAAAATTGGACGCTAGAGATGTTCCATCAACGTTCATTACGATAAAAATTGCGCTAAGCCACTTACTCCATTACCGAATCGGAAGCATTTGGCGAAACGGGAAACGCATTTCAAATTCAAAATTCCAAGAAACCAAAATCTTTAGGATTAACTTCTCTGAGAGTGGATGGTCGCACACTTCGAGATATTTCGCGGGACAACAAAAACTACCTGAATCATTTCCGAACACTGACTACCCTCTTCCAAGAGCTCAAAATGACAAATGTTGGCTTTTGGATTTCAAGCTGCCGGGTGAACGAAATGTCCTTATACCTTGCACTGAGTTTCTTGTACGCGGCTACGCAAGAAACTCTGAAATACCTAGAGCTTTAACTTCACTCCCTTGGGAAGATGCGTTGTCTGTTTTCTATGAGGTTCCCAAGCCAGCTGAGAGTCATTGGCTGGTTAGACCTACTCGGCTAATGCGAGATGCAGATGCCATTTTTTTAGCGCACCTCCTCTATGACAAATATACAGCGTACCAAGCAAAATTCATCAATTCCCAACTACAGTCCAGCGACCCAAATCAGCAGGTTTTAATAAAGGTAGCGCCCTGGTTTCAAGGTCCTGCGGAAATAGAAGTACGTGGTTATTGGATCAACGATGGGAACACATTTTTGTGCTTAGACCTATGCGGGTACAGCTCTCCAAAGGGGCAAACCATTGAATGGCAACGGCTTAAATTTGATACAGACGATGGAGTGGACGGCACTGGGCGAACGGTGATGCCGAGGCCTATTAGAACTGCCATAGCCGACGAATTTGTCGCCGCCGCCGACGACATAGATCCTGATCATCACTCAGAAACGCTCCTAGTCAACGCCGCACCATTCAATGAACTAAATCCCCACCGGCGGGTGAATAAGACACGTCGAACAATAAAGGCCAATACTGGACGACGTGGTCCAACACCGACGAAGTCTTCCACTCATTCAACGGGTGAAGGTATCGGCAGTGGAAAAGACACTGCCAAGCTTGAGTTTATTTCAGATGCCGTTCTCGAAAGCCAAGGCTTTCTACGCGATATTTGGCGCGCTTTAAATCACATCGCTAAATCAAACAAAGACGGTGTTACCGCTTTGCGTTGGTATACCCCAACCGAAGGTTTGATATCATCCGGCACTCCAAAAATCATTAAGCTTCCTCCTTTAGACGAGGAATCGACGACGGATTCGGAAGCGAAAAACTGGTGTATTCTTGACAAAAAAACCGGAGAGACGCGAGGCCTCTTGGTATTCTGCATTACGATTAACAAATGCAACTACTTTGGAATCGAAGTGCAACATAAAGAGGACTCGACTTCAAAGAGTCCAGAGTCTTATGCCGGAGTGGTATTCAAATCACATGTAGGCAACATTGATGACCTTGGATCTTTTATCGAGCAGATTTGCTTGGAGATTCGGTATAAGGCAGGTCGATTCAAAAAAATCTTTAGGCTATTCCCAATCGATACTAATTTTATATATCATCGCAAGGGGACGAGTGAAGTTCTATACAGACAATCGTTAATAACCGCTTTTAAAGGGCTGGGCGTTACGTTGAAATAACTGCCCCCCCATACTTAACTTTGGTTTGCTAAGCTCGCCTCAGATCTAACCGGCCTTGCTTTCACAAGTGCCGAGCTCGAATCTGCAACGGCCTATGACTGAAGGATGTAAATAATACTGCCGTCTTCTGCTTTCGCGACAGTCCGCCTTAATTCACCACCCGTATAGCCATGCGACCGTAAATAGGAAGTACAGCTCTCATCCCACCTCTCCACAACGGTTGAACTGATGCCTGTTCCATATTCATCCGTCACTCGACCTTGGGTGTTTAAAATGGAAACAATTGTTTGTATATCAGCATTTGAAAGACTTTTAAGCCAACTGAGCATTTAGCATCTCCTGTTCGTATACATAAAATAGTATTTAAGCGTGCCTCCGGCCTCACAAGAGAACACACTACAGAGTTCTACCTACCCTGACTCAATTAAGTTCCGCGGCTCTCGTATCTCGAACAAAGCAGCGCTCAATATTGATGGTTTCGATAGCGATCAGGTAGAGGGCAAACATACGGATGAAACTCGGCGCGCCCAGGAGTTTGAGGTTTAATGGATCAGGCACGCTGGACACATACCAAAAAGTGACAGCCAAACAAAATGCCAAGATTCCCCCTCCAAATAGCGGCCCCCAGCTCGCTTGGTCATGATCGGCCAGATAGCTATTGAGTCGATTAATTAATCGGACCCAAGCGAGCAAGAAAACCGTGGCCGCCATGACCAGTAAAGGCAGCATTAAGCTACTCACAGAAAAAGGGTGAGCAATTGCTCCCCCCTCTTCGAAAAAGGTAGAAAGTGCTAGCGCTGAAAATACAACTGTTAGCGAACGGGACTTTATTTTTCCCAATGCATCAAGAATATCCTTAAACATAAATCAACCTCAATGAATGCGAGAACGGCGAGACCTAATTAACAACTAAGTTCAATATCTACGCAGACGCAACGTTTTAAAGGGCAACTCAAATACCTGGAACGCATGCTCATCAATTCCTATGCCGTCTTTGAAACCAACGCTGAATCAACGCTCTCGGGGATGCCCCCATCAGCGGCCGGCGCTGCGGCCACGCTTGAATCAACGCCTCACTCCGCAGCAGCAACGCCTCAGGAGGGTGGCTCTCCATTTCGGAAGGCAAGGAGCTTCGAGAAATTTGCCAACGCCGCTGGCGTAATGGCGGAGACGAGCCTTGCCCGCTACAACAACATGTTGCACCAAATACGGAGCGACCATTGATGAGACTGATCGCGTCACTTCCCAGCCTTACTCGACGAATGAGTCACTGTGTAGCTGTCTGCAGACGGAATCCAGAGGTAATTACCGCCGATCTCCACATCGAATCCATCTACTTCATGGAAAGAGGCCTGTTGATAAATAAGTGATTTGCGGTTTGCCCGCCGAATCCCATGGAAGTAAGCGAGCCCCTTCACGATCCACTTGCCTTCGAAATCTTTGACGTCTTGGCGGTCTTTGAACAGGTCAACCAGTTCTCTTTCCGCCTTCACGCGCCTAGCGGCTTTCAACCAGCGTTCGCTCGGGCGTGGGTTGAGCTTCAAATTGTGAGTCTTGTTAAGAAAGTTGATAAAGCCCGTCACTGCGGCCACCTGACCAGGCGAATGTCGCCAAAATGCCTCAAGAACGCTCTGATCGGGTAGCTCACCGCTGGCGAGCTTCGCATGGTTCAAAAGATTTACAACCGAACGAATGGACAATCGAACAGATCGTAACTCGATGTCTTGTAGGTTCAATTTGGCGATCAAGTAACGGTGATATTTGGCCAACAAGTCATTGGCCCAGGGCCCCGATACCTGAGAAAGCGGGAGTGTCAGATTTTTTGTGTGCGGGCCGGTAACGGCCTGCCGTAAGGCAAGCCCTTTTTTCACCAGTTCAACCTGGTAAATCGATCTCCATAAAGAATCGCAAACTGATTCATTGCTGTCTTCCA